>CAZRAY010000111.1:0-1559 GCA_964598235.1 uncultured Piscirickettsiaceae bacterium | reverse complement strand
CTTATATTTTGAGGTTTTACCAATACCAGGATTCAGGCTATTAGTCGGGTCATTTTTTTGGTAGAAAGATCTTAATTCATCTTTAGCTTCATAGAGTTGTCCAACATTGTGTTCTGCTGGGTATTCAGCGCCTTTCTCATCTAAATAGTTGAGCAAACGTTGTTTGACCAGTTCACCATCGACCCCTTTTTTTAGTAAATAATCTTGATGCATAACGTGACAGAAGAAATGTCCACAGTAGAATTTTTCTTCTATCAATTCATCAAGATCAGCAGGGAGTTTTTCAAACCAGTCTTGTTCATTGCGTTTCAGCGCGATGTCTAAAGAGACGTGCTCACCAAATTGCTTTGATTTTATGAGCTTATAACGCGGCACAGCTCCCCCTGCGACAAAACGATGTAGAAATGCTAGTTTGCCTTCTTTTTCACTGCATTCAAAATAATCACCTTGTTGACTCTTAAAAAATTCCTCTAAAAATTCACTGGCCTCCTCTACGCCACCGTCGGCCATATGTAATAACAGGTGATGCTCATAGTGTTGGCGATAGTCTCTCATACGTTTCGGCAAATGATCGGGGAACAGTTGAGAGATGCCTTGCAGGAGTTTATCGGCGATACCCACGGGTAAAAAAGGAAGCTTGCAACATATTCGGTCAATCGTGCTTTTTATACGAAACAAACGTGGCATGACTTCACTGCCAAAACGCTGGATTGCGATAAACGTGTCTTTGCCATAGCGATCACAGGCATCAAAATACGTGCTATGCAGATATTCCCCCGCAACAGGGAGATGCTCAAAGTGTTGTAGCATATGCCGTCGCAATACGGTTAATACTGAGGGGTCATTGGTGCCGATGTAGAAGACCTGTTCTTTTTTCGCTTTGGGAAAAGTATCCAAGCGCACTGCCAACACAATCAATTTCCCTGCACAGCCAGAGGCTTCATAGAGCCTGCGTCCATCATTATTAAAGCGTGCGGGGGTATCAGCATCGATTTCTCGAACGCGACTTAGGTATTCTTGATCAGAGGCTAAGCGTTCAGGAAAATGAATGTCTGATGCTTGGTAGTTTTTGGCTTGCAGATTCTTAATGATGTCTTCTGGGTCTTCACCCAGATCAATGCCCAAGTGATTGACTAATCTGAGTTGCTGGTTTTCATCAATTTGTGCATAAAGTGCCATTTCTGTATAGGCAGGACCACGATGCACCAGCGCACCACCTGAGTTATTGCAAACCCCACCAACCACCGATGCGCCGATACAGGATGAACCAATTACCGAGTGCGGTTCGCGGTTATATTGCGCCAACTCGCTTTCCAGCTCATACAAACGGCTACCCGGAAAGGCGATGACTTGTTCTGCATTATTGATTAATTGGTTATCACTAAGCTTCACCGTGCTAATAATCACCACATCCCGATCATAATCACCATAAGGCGTTGAGCCACCTGTTAAACCCGTATTGGCGGCTTGCATAAGTATAATTACATCCGCATCAACACAAGCCTGCACAACAGTCCAAAGCTCTAAAAGACTATTGGGGACAATAACAGCAATCGCTT
>CAZRAY010000110.1:0-1647 GCA_964598235.1 uncultured Piscirickettsiaceae bacterium | reverse complement strand
GCCAAAGATGTATCGGCGCTCATGCTTAATCTGATCGGCTGGATAAATGATGAGGTCAGCAAAGCAGAACTGCCCTTACCCATTATTGCCGCCATCGCCCATTACCAATTTGCTACAATCCACCCATATTATGATGGCAACGGGCGAACGGCTCGATTACTCACAAATTTAGTATTACACAAATCAGGTTATGGCTTAAAAGGAATTTATTCTCTTGAAGAATATTATGCAACGAATTTACAAGCCTATTATAACGCCCTGACTGTTGGTGAATCCCACAATTATTATTTTGGCCGTGAGCAAGCCGATATTACCGGATGGCTCGTTTATTTCTGTGAAGGCATGGTCGATGCATTTGCAAATGTACGCCTAAAAGCAAGCGAAGCGGCCAAAGGTGAAAAAACAGATCACAGCGCTCTTCTGCGTGAACTTGATCAAAGGCAAAAGCAAGTATTGAGCTTGTTTACCAAAAACAAATATATCACCACCCGCGAGATTGCAGAATTACTGAATATCCACCCACGCACAGCACTTAATTTATGCAAAAAATGGATCGATAGTGATTTTATAATCCAGCACGGCGATGCCAACAAATCCCGCAAATACGAACTCGCAGATAAATGGCTGGAACTGGTTTTAAGGAGATGATCAAAAACTCGGCCGCAAGCGACCGAGTATGACAAAGCCTCAGCTAATTTGATTTGAAAACCATTGGTTTTCAAACTTTCCGACTAATGTGTCGGAGGCAAGCCTCCGAGTTTTGCTTCGCGATAAAATCAAAAAGGTATTATGTGTTGGACTTATGTCGCTTGGTATGATCTCAGTGGCTAATGCTACCTTTTCATCACGGCTCGGTGGCTTGGCCATATATGATTCTGATCTTGATATCACATGGCTGGTAGATGGAAATTTTGCAGCGACATCCGGTTTCAATATTACTGGCAATGCACCTTGGGCAGATGCTAATACATGGGCGGCTGGGCTTACAATCGGTGGCGTAAATGGCTGGCGACTAGCTAGTATGGATGTCAATGGTGATGGTGTAGTGGTGGATTGTTCAGGTGGTGGGGTTATCGGCTGTGCTGACAATGAAATGGGTTACCTTTTCTGGGAAGAAGGTATTACTTCTTCTGCTCCAGGACCATTTAGTATCCTGCCCGGTGCTAATTGGTCCGCTACGGAGGATGCATCGAATTTAAGCGACGCGTGGCTCTTCAACTTCTTTAACGGCGCACAAGGTACGCTCGGCAAAGGCTTTGGTGTGTCTGGATGGGTTATTCACTCAGGCGATGTTAGCGCGGTTCCAATACCCGCTGCGATGTGGCTGTTTGGCAGTGGCTTGATCGGATTACTGGGATTTAAACGCCGGAAGAGCTGATTCTTTATTAAGGAATGAGGAGGATTCCTTCCCAACCAAACGCTCTAGCGCTAGTAGCTCTAGCAAGCTCTAGGGTCAGGTCGCGAATTAAGAATATAGAGTACGGTAGCGTGCGATATGTTTTAAAATCGCCATTAAATAGTTTAGTGCGATATACTGTACCAAATATTGTAAAGTATAAGGTACGAATATGCGCAGAATAATCATAGATCAGGATATTAGACCCATGTCTGAGTTTCGTTCAGGCGTGGCATCTTTTGTAAAACAAG
>CAZRAY010000109.1:0-1730 GCA_964598235.1 uncultured Piscirickettsiaceae bacterium | reverse complement strand
GCCAAAGCAGGATCATGATAGGTTACCGATAAACCAATATAATATTTTTTCACTCTGATACCTCAAAACATAGTATTACTAACATATAGTCTGCACCTGTAGCCGAGCGAAATATATAAAGAATATCGTATCTATTCAGTCTGTTTTTGTTAAATTATTGGTTTAGCAGTCATTTCGACCAACGGGAGAAATCTTTCGCATTTAAAGGATAAGCCTATAACCCAAGATTCCTCGCTTCACTCGGAATGACAAAACATGCTGAGTAGATACAGAATATCTTAATATCATAAACACATCAATTAACAGGAAACGTCATGACCCCTGGTTTTCTCAACCATCTTTTGCTTATTTGCCAATTTGAAATAAAAAGGCTATTTTCTACCCGGAAAGGTCTGTTATATCTGATTACTTTTACAATAGTCTGGTTTTTTATTCTGATATACCCTATAAGATTTGCCTCAGACTTTCTCAGCCAGAGACAAAACACATCTCAAGGCATGATTTTTTTTGAGTTTATTGGCTTTGGATCACTACTGAACTGGGAAATACCAGAATTTGGCGTGTATTGGCACTTTTCTCTTGTTATATTCCCTATGTTGTCCATCATGTCGTGTTCGGATCAAACCTGTTCGGATAGAGAACGTGGCACCTTGCGCTTTTTAACTTTGAGAGTAAGCAGAGACAGCCTGTTCTTTGGACGATTTGCCGGTATGATGGTTATTCATACACTGTTGATATCTACAACCTTGTTATCTACCTTAGCTTTTGCAATTTATCGAGAGGCTAATCTGGTGCCAGCTGCGTTCAATAGTGCAATGGCAATCATTGTTAATTTAATATTAGTGTTACTCCCCTTTACCGCTATGATGGCAGCATTATCTGCCACCGTTAAATCACCTCGACAAGCAACCGTCTGGGCCATATTGATCTGGAGTTTTTTGGCCGGAATCATTAGTATCTTATCCTCTTACTTACCTGCTCTGGATAGTCTAAACATTCTTATTCCTGGTTATCAAATGTCCGAACTATCACAACTTGCAGAATGGCAGACCCTGCAACTGGCTCATATCCCTATACTACAGACTATAGTCTTGCTAGTCATTGGACGCTGGATCATGTTGAGGCAAAGTTTATGAAACCGACAATTATACAATGCCAAAATCTTAGTCATTGTTATTCTGGAAAAAATGCACTCAACAAAATCAATTTTGAAGTTGTAGCAGGAGAGCCGATTGGCTTAGTAGGCCCCAATGGTGCAGGGAAAACCACATTACTGAGTATTCTTTGCGGCTTTCTTAGACCCACTTCGGGTGCAGTAACACTGTTCGGTCATAAACCCGGAGCATCAGTTCTTAGCGGTAAAATTGCTGCTCTACCTCAAGATGCAAAGCTAGACCCAACATTTAACATTGGAGAACAACTCAAATTTTATGCACGCCTACAAGGATTAACCCGTAAACAGGCTTCAAATGAAACAATAAGAGTATTAGAAGCCGTTGCACTTAAAGAGTCTTTAAACGAAAAACCTGATGCTCTCAGTCATGGCATGGCGAAACGGGTTGCAATTGCTCAGGCATTAATTGGAAAACCACAGTTAATACTTTTAGATGAACCCACTGCTGGGTTAGACCCTGTTAATACAAGAAATATTCGTTCTATTATTGCCGAATTATCGCCTGAAACTACTTTTATTATCAGTTCTCATGATCTTACTGAATTAGGTCGACTAT
>CAZRAY010000108.1:0-1735 GCA_964598235.1 uncultured Piscirickettsiaceae bacterium | reverse complement strand
CGGAATGTGGAGAACTCTTATATGAATTCTCACGGAGACCCTGGGAACCATGAGGAAAAGGTTAAGCATGTGCTACCATGCGAACAACAAAAAATTGAATTGTTTGACCGAAATTAACTAAGCATGGGAAAAACTTCTAAAACACCCTCGTTCGCAGGTGATTTTTTGCGAATGGATAATATCGAATTTGCTGGAACTCACTTATTGATTGATTGCTGGAATGCTTCAAAGCTGGATGATATTGAATATATGAAAGAGGCATTGCAACGTTGTGTTTCTGTCAGCTTTGCAACCTTACTACATCTGCATTGCCATCAATTTTCTAAATCGGGTGGTTTATCTGGGGTAGCTGTATTGGCTGAGTCACATATCAGTGTGCACACTTGGCCGGAAAGAAGTTTTGCAGCTTTTGATGTGTTTATGTGTGGTACGGCACAACCTATGAATGTGATCGATGTGTTACAAGCTGCTTTTCAGCCTGAAGAGCTTAAAGTTAAAACAATTCTACGTGGGCGATCTGAATTGCTGTACTAGGAACGTGCACGAAATGAAATTCACATTATAAAGTAATGCTCTTAAGCCCTCCCTGCCTAGGGCGGGGAGTTGAGAGGAACCTTCAGGTAAAATGTAGAAATATAAGGGTATATTCAGTCCTCTTTAAAACCAATCACTCTTAATTGAACACCCTTATAAGTATGAACAAAATGTCCCCCATCTCACTTCGTCGCCATGATTTTCTGCTTTTTGGCATCATGGCTGTATTAGCAGGTTGTGGGCTTATTTACGAATATTTGTTATCGCATTATGCGGGGCGCATTCTAGGTGCTGTTGAGCAAGTCATTTTTGCGATGATTGGAATTATGATTGTCTCTATGGGGTTAGGCGCTTTTGCTGCGCGTATCTTTAAATCCTATTTTAATGCTTTTGCATGGCTGGAGCTTAGTATTGCATTAATTGGTGGGACAGCGGTTTTAGTGTTAGCCGCTACGACCGCACTGGCAAATCTATTTCCTCAAATATTAATAGAGACTTTTGCCATGCCACCTGATTTGATGCCGCGTGGTGGCATGATCAGTTGGGCAAAAAAATTGGCTTCAATAATGCCTTATGTCGCGGGGTTTATATTGGGTTTTTTGATAGGAATGGAAATCCCGCTGATTGCAAATATTCGCGAAACCTTATATGGGAAACATATCGAACACAATACCGGATCAGTTTATGGTGCTGATTATATCGGTGCAGGTATTGGGGCGGCAATTTGGGTGGTGTTTATGTTGAGCTTGCCACCGACGCAGGCAGCAGTGATTACCGCCAGTGTTAATTTATTTGTGGGATTAGTTTTTTATTGGGTTTATCGAGCGCGTATTCGAGCCGGAGTACTTGTGGTTTTAGCGCATTTATTGGTCGCAGGAATCCTTGTTTTTATAGCCATTAACGGAACAGACTGGGATAATGCAATGGAAGATTTACTCTATAAAGATAAAGTCATTTTCAGTTCCAATACGCGGTATCAGCATTTCACTGTGACTGAGCGAATAATGGATCCTGCTAAACCCAAAGTCATTTCACTTTTTATTAATGGACGCTCTCAATTCGCCAGTAATGATGAAGTGATTTATCATTCAATGCTAGTTTCACCTGTTATGCATGCCTCGGCTAGACACAATAATATTCTTATTATTGGCGGTGGGGATGGCTTGGCTGTACGTGATATATTACGCTGGCAACCTAAGTC
>CAZRAY010000107.1:0-1779 GCA_964598235.1 uncultured Piscirickettsiaceae bacterium | reverse complement strand
GTTTCTTCTCTTCGGAAACACTACCCAAGCTTAAATTGGAATAATATTAATATCATCATTCCCAAAGTTGAAGATATTTCTGTTCCTGAACTTATCTTCCTAAAGTAAAAAAAACACATCCAATAAAAAGCCCCTGTATTGAATTCAATACAGGGGCTTTTTTATATATGCTTTCAACCTTATCTTAGTGCGATAATCTCTGTTCGGCCTTTCGCCTCGATGGTTACTTTGCCTTCTTTTGCCAACCAACCGATGGCGCGTTGTACCACTTTCACATCCAATTTTGTCTCTTTAGTGAGTTTCGTCGCGCTACTCACACCATGTTCATTTAAATATTGCCACAACGTACCCGCTGCATGTCCAATTACATCTGCCATTTCTATTATATTTCCGCTTAATTAAATCAATAAAATAAAGCAACGCTGCTCTATTTTTGGCATATTCTAATACAGAATTCATGCACCCGTATTATTATTTCCCCACACAAAAATTCGAGAAAATCTCACCTAATAAATCATCTGTTGTAAAATCGCCGGTGATCTCACCGAGCGCCTGCTGCGCCTGTCTAAGCTCTTCAGCAAGTAACTCCCCCGCACCCGCCTCAGTCAAACAACGATAACCCGTTTCAACCGCATTACGGGCGCGGGCAAGTGCATCTAAATGCCGTCGTCGGGCGATAAACACGCCTTCCTGCTCGGGATGAAAGCCTGCTGCCTCACATAAACGCTGCTCTAATAAATCTAAACCTACCCCTGTTTTCGCAGAGAGGTAAAGAATAGTTAAGCCATTTTTATCTTCTCGTCGTGGTTTTCCGTTATTTAAATCAATTTTATTTTGAATCAAGGTAACCGTTACATTGCTCGGCAAACTCGCCAAAATAGCCGCATCATGACGCGCATCATCACTAATCAGCAACACATGGTCCGCCTGCAAAATCTCTGCTTCCGTGCGTTTAATCCCTTCTTGCTCGACCACATCCTGTGTCTCATGCAAACCAGCCGTATCTGAAATCCGCAATGGCAAACCGGCCAAATGAATTTGTTCTCGCAACACATCGCGTGTCGTCCCGGCCACATCGGTTACAATTGCCGCATCATGTCCTGCCAAGCGATTATGTAAGCTTGATTTTCCTGCATTCGGCCGACCCGCCAGCACCACGCTAATGCCTTCTCGCAACAAACTACCCTGCTGCGCGCTCGCCGCAATCGATTCTAGCCGCACAAGCAAAGCTTGCACCTGCTCACCGACTTTTGCCTCAGCTAAGAAATCAATTTCTTCATCACTAAAATCAATTGAAGCTTCCACAAACATGCGTAATTCAATCAACTGACGTAATAAGTTATTTATTTGGCTTGAAAACTCACCTTGTAAAGATCGTACTGCACCACGTGCCGCTTGATCGGTCGCGCTATCGATGAGGTCTGCAATTGCCTCGGCTTGTGCCAAATCAATTTTATTATTGAGAAATGCCCGCTCAGAGAATTCACCTGGCCGCGCCATCCGCGCACCAAGGCTGATGGCCCGTTGGCATAATAAATCCAATACAATCGGACTGCCATGCCCTTGCAATTCCACCACATCTTCGCCAGTAAATGATGCCGGATTAGGAAAGTAGAGCACTAAGCCGCTATCAATTACCTCGCCTTGTGCATCATTGAAAGTGGTGAACTGAGCAAAACGTGCCGGCGGTAATTTACCGCAAATTTTTTCTGCAATCGCCGCACTCTGTGGCCCAGATAAACGCACCACACCCACGCCTCCACGACCTGGCGCCGTTGC
>CAZRAY010000106.1:0-1882 GCA_964598235.1 uncultured Piscirickettsiaceae bacterium | reverse complement strand
TTTCAGAATCACAAGGCACTAGCGTAATACGTGCGCGCATTTGACCTTTGATGGCATTGATTTCTGATAAGCATTCTCGTAATTCCTTATTGCTTACCGAACCACTCACATCTAAAGCCACCAGCACATTTATCTCAGCACTTTTTAACGTGGGGAAAATAGCAGGCTCGCCACGACGTGTTGATGGGCGTGTGTAGCTGTAGTCATCGCGTGCTACGGCTGTCATGTATCTTGCTAACAGCATTCGCCATGGAAGGCTGGGTTGTAGCAATGTTTCTACAAGACGTTTCATCACACCACTCAATTTGCCTGCTTGCTGTGCTTGTTGCGCTGCTCCTGCCATACGTTGTTGCCATTGAATGCTGAGTTCTTCGGCTTCTGCTTGATCGAGTGGTGGCGGTGGGGCTTCACTACCGCCTGAGCTTTCATCAAACTCTTGCTGTCCGCTACCTTCAGAGTCTTTGTCTTGGTCGCCAGAACTTCCGCCACCTGTTGAATTATCTCGTGAATCTTTTTCTTCGGGCGGTTTATTGCCTTCGTTGTCATGGTCCAGCGGATTATCACTGTTGTCTTGTCCGCCTTCTGCAAACTGATCTTCTTTATCGTATAAATGCTGATCGAGTGCTTCGCTCATATCGTTATCAGCAATCAAAGGATAAATTTCTTCTGCGCTCATGCCTTCGTAAGCTTTCATATTGAGAATGCCTGGCGGTGGGGTTAAACCTTCAGCAATTAGAATAGGGTTGATAGCGTAATCGCAGGCTAAATCCCAACGGTGTTTTACGCGGTGTTGACGGCGTGCAAAATGAGATAGAGCGCAATGTAAAGCTTCGTGGGCGAGAATGAATTGGGTTTCTGCGGGTTTTAATGCATCAATAAATTCTGGGTTGTAGTAGAACTTTTTCGCATCTGTGCCTGTGGTGGCGCACCATGCAGGATCAGCTTCTTGTAAAGGCAGACGTAAAACTAGCGCGCCGAGGAAGGGCTTATCGAGGATAAGCTTTGTTCTCGCAGCAGTTAGTTTGTTTTCGATGGCTTGATCTGGCATTGGTTTTTACACGATAGCCAGAAATACAAAAGGGGCAAAAACAGGGTGCTTGTGCTTCAAACTTGTTAACTTTAGTAGAATACTGAACCGTGCTTCGACAAGCTCAGCAAGCGTGTAATTGGTTGAGGCGTTCCCTGAGCCTGTCGAAGGGCTCCCAGTGCATAACTTAATGACAGTGAGGAATTTATCAATCATAAAGCATAATGTCGCCAATAGAACTCGCCCACTGCCCAAATTCAGGAATACTAAACAAGTCATCACCAATCGCACGCAACATATCCGAAACCAACATCACGCCCATTTCTTTCTGCCTAAAGGCTTTTGCATAATTGAGAATATGACCGTAAACCATTTTAGCTTCAGCTGCTTCCGCAATATTAGAACTATCTCTAACACGAATCGCACGACCGACCAAAGCAGTAGCAACCGCATACTGCAAATCAATTTCTTTAGGTGTTTTAATATCTTCACCCCGTAAAATAGCATCCAAATCAGGCATTTGATCCATGCTATCTATAAACGCTTTTAACTCGATACCCGCCGCAGGACCAACACAGGCTTGTAATGTGCCGAGCAAAACTTGTGGTGTATCGATAAACTTAATCAATGCGTTATGCACAAACTGCCATGAACGCGGTGATGGAAAAGCAACGGGATTATGTGCAGGGTCAAAATCAAATAATAACTCTGGGCGAAAGCGCAAAAAGGCAATAATCTTTTCATTAATACCATTTTTATATGCCCAGCTCACCCAATCATCCAAGTTAATATCTACTTCGTAATGTGAGAAGCGGTTGGCGAGGGGTGATGGCATGGTGTAGGTTACGCCACGGT
>CAZRAY010000105.1:0-1923 GCA_964598235.1 uncultured Piscirickettsiaceae bacterium | reverse complement strand
CAAAAAACAAAAAAATAACACGCTGGCAAAAACTAAAACGTTGGCTTCTCTATGCCCTACTGATCTTTATCGGCGGTTCAATACTCATTGTTATTTTACTGCGGTTTGTGCCTATCCCGACATCTGCATTTATGATGCAAAAACACATTGCAGATTACCAAGCTGACAAAGGCTTTATCGAAATACAGCAGCAATGGCAAAGTATTGATACCATCTCACCCCATATATTCCATGCCGTAATTGCCGCCGAAGATCAGTTGTTTTATCAACATTTTGGTTTTGATTTGAAATCTATCTGGTCAGCAGTAAAAGTCCGTACATCGGGTGGCAAATTACGCGGTGCAAGCACCATCACTCAACAAGTATCTAAGAACCTATTTCTCTCACCCTCACGCAGTTTATGGCGCAAAGGGTTAGAAGCATGGTTCACCCTGCTTATCGAAATCTTCTGGTCAAAAGAACGAATATTATTGGTCTATGTAAATATCGCCGAGTTTGGCGACCATATTTATGGTGTAGAGGCTGCAAGCCAGCACTTCTTTTCCGTTTCAGCCAAAAACTTATCACCTTATCAAGCAGCTTTATTAGCAGGTAGCCTACCTAATCCAATAAAATTTAAAGTTGATAATCCAAACCGGCAACTACGAGAAAAACAAACTTGGATTTTGCAACAGATGAGAAATCTTGATTATTTATAATCTGTGTTATCACGGCAGGGCAAGATCATTATAAATGCAAAATAGGGAACTAACTCATAAAATAAGGATCAGATCTCCAAACACCTTAGGAGATTATAATGATGAACGATTTTATGAGCCATTTCAGCCAGATCCCGGAACCCCGTATTGAACGTTGCCGCCGCCATGAACTAATGGATATTCTGTTTTTATCTATTTGCGCTGTTCTATGTGGCGCAGAAGGTTGGGAAGAAATAGAAGATTTTGGTCGAGCGAGACTCGATTGGTTAAGAAAGTATTTTCATTTTGAACACGGTATACCCAAGCATGACACCATTGCTCGCGTCCTTAGTCGCCTTGAGCCTACTGCACTACAAAACAGTTTTATATCATGGGTCAATGCGGCCTCGCAGTTAACAGATGGTGAAGTCATCGCGATTGATGGCAAGACCGTACGGCGTTCATTCCAAGCGGGCAATCGCAAGAGTGCTATTCACATGGTCAGTGCGTGGGCATGTCAAAATAATATGGTGCTTGGACAACGTAAAGTGAATGAAAAAAGTAATGAGATCACCGCTATTCCCGCACTGCTTGAGCTACTCGAACTCAAAGGCTGTATCGTCACCATTGATGCCATGGGGTGCCAAACAGCCATCGCTGAGTCGATTATCGAGCAAGGTGCAGACTACGTATTAGCCTTAAAAGGCAACCAGGGTGACTTGTCCGAACAAGTAAAACACCTGTTTCACTATGAAGGAGAAACAACGCTAAAGGAACAAACCGTTGAAGATGTCGACTCAGGCCATGGTCGCATAGAAAAGCGATGTTGTAGACAAATAGCCATCACTCAAAAATGGTTGCCATTAAGTGAACGCTGGCCAAAGCTCAAGACCATTATTGAGATAACATCACGTCGTGAATGTGGAGAAAGCACCACATCTGAAAAACGCTATTACATTAGTTCGCTCGCCTTAGATGCACAAAAAGTAGCCGATGCAATACGTAGTCATTGGGCGGTAGAAAATAAGCTACATTGGGTACTGGATGTGACTTTTCGAGAAGATGAGTCGCGTATACGGCGAGGCAATGGTGCAGAAGTGATGAGCACCCTTCGCCGAGTGACGCTTAATTTACTCAAGAAAAACACGACTAGCAAGGCTAGCTTAAAGCGCAAACGTAAAATTGCGGCGATGGATGAAAAGCTACTTACCGAGTTAATTCAAGGAGTTTAAAATGCTCTTGCCCT
>CAZRAY010000104.1:0-1957 GCA_964598235.1 uncultured Piscirickettsiaceae bacterium | reverse complement strand
GTGTGTCAAGAAGTGGAGGGTGTAATGACGTATTAACTTAATTATGTTCAAAGCATGCTGTATTGGGGATGAAGGTAGGCCCTTCGAATTCTGTTTTCAGGAATGGGGTTCAAATCACCTTAGAGCTGCTTCAGTAAAGAGCTGGGGTGGTGAGCGTCTAAGGAAAAGGCATTAAAAAAAATGTCAGATAGGTTTAAAGAAGACGAACGCAAGTGAACCACTGCTGACGTGTCGAAATGATCTTAACTGTCATCAAAACCAGGGTTTGATGTATGTCCTGGGACAAATCTGGAAGTTACCTGATTACTGACCAGATGGTGACCGGCGTGAAGGTGGCGTGATCTTTAAATAGGCCCCAATACGGAACTTGAGAACCTGTCGTTTTGTTGCCAAGGTATAGATCAAGTGGGTAGCCCCCACAAGATTAAGATACTGATACAAAGCACAGGGGCGGATTGGCTCGTAGTAGTGATGAAGCAACTGTAATGGATGTGGAGCAAAGGAGCCAAGTTATTCAGCTAAAGAAAGTGATCAACCAGAAATGGGAGGAGTCATTTGAAATGGCAAGGTCGTTTAGTATTTCTAAACAAGTAGTTTGGCAAGCATATAAGCGAGTCAAAGCAAACAAAGGTGCAGCGGGAGTTGATGAGCAGACGATAGAAGATTTTGAAAGAAACCTGAAAGGGAATCTCTACAAGATATGGAATCGAATGACATCGGGGAGTTATTATCCACCCGCTGTAAAAGCAGTAGCGATACCGAAGAAGTCTGGCGGAATGAGAATATTAGGGATACCGAGTGTCTCTGACCGCATAGCACAGACAGTGGTGAAATTGTACATAGAGCCAGAAATGGACAAATGTTTTCATCCAGACTCGTATGGTTACAGGCCTGGAAAGTCAGCAATACAAGCAGTTGCTATCACCCGGCGAAGGTGCTGGAAATATGGCTGGTTGCTTGAATATGACATAAAAGGAGCCTTTGATAACATTGACCATGAGTTATTGATAAAAGCGTTGAAAAGACATACGGAAAGTGACTGGATACTTCTCTACATCAAAAGATGGTTAGAAGCCCCCATGAAACAACCGGATGGGACAATCACAGAGAGAACGGTAGGAACTCCTCAAGGAGGAGTGATTAGTCCGTTGCTGATGAATCTTTTTCTACACTATGTCTTTGATAAATGGATGGTGAGCCACCACCCAGATTTGCCGTTTGCAAGGTATGCAGATGATGGAGTTATCCACTGTAGAACCTTGTACGAAGCGGAACGATTGAAAGTAGAATTGGAAAAGCGATTTAAGGAATGTAAGTTAGAATTACATCCACAGAAAAGTAAAATTGTTTGCTGCAAGGCTGATAAGCCGTGGATCAGCTATCCTGTGACGAAGTTTGATTTTTTAGGCTATGAGTTTCGGCTTAGAACCTCAAGAACCCGACAGGGTAGATTATTTGCCAGTTTTCAACCAGCGATAAGTCCGACAGCGGCAAAAGCAATTAGACGAGAAATGAGAAGTTGGAGGATATCATGCAGAAGTGATAAATCGATACAAGATTTATCACGGATGTTTTCTCCAATAATTATGGGCTGGATAAATTATTACGGACACTTCTATAAATCGGCGATGTATCCGACGATGTATAATTTTAATCGAAAACTGGTGAAGTGGGTCACGAAGAAATATAAAAGGTTTAGGCGACGTCCAAGAAGGGCACACTACTGGTTGGGGCGAATAGCCCATAAAGAGCCGTGGCTGTTTCCTCATTGGAAGGAATTTGGTCTTAAACCATCGGTTGGATAATGGGAGCCGGATGAGTCGAGAGGTTCACGTCCGGTTCTGAGAGAGGCTGCGGGGGAAGTTCCTGCGGCCTACTCACCTGTGCTTGAGCGTTCCACCAAAATTCGCTGTATCAAGTGTTGTAGGTTATTTGAAAGGTAAAAGTGCAATAGCGA
>CAZRAY010000103.1:0-1958 GCA_964598235.1 uncultured Piscirickettsiaceae bacterium | reverse complement strand
TATAACTGGATGGATGGCATTCAAGATTGGTGTATCTCGCGTCAAATTTGGTGGGGCCATCGTATTCCTGCTTGGTATGACGAACAAGGCAATATCTATGTTGCCCATGATGAAGCGGCTGTGCGCGCTGAAAACAATCTGGCTGATGATGTCGTGTTATCGCAAGATGAAGATGTGCTCGACACCTGGTTCTCCTCTGCCCTTTGGCCTTTCTCAACCTTAGGCTGGCCTGAAGATACCAATGCACTCAAAACCTGGTATCCCAGCAGCGTATTAGTCACTGGCTTCGATATCATCTTCTTCTGGGTCGCCAGAATGGCGATGATGGGCTTAAAGTTCATGGATGATGTGCCATTCCAAGAAGTCTATATGCATGGTCTGGTGCGTGATTCTCATGGCCATAAAATGTCAAAATCCAAAGGTAATGTGCTCGATCCGATTGATATTATTGATGGCGTTGATCTTGAATCACTGGTCAAAAAACGCACCACAGGCTTAATGAACCCGCAGGATGCCGCCAAAATTGAAAAAGCCACCCGCAAAGAATTTCCCGATGGCATCGAAGCGCACGGCACCGATGCCATGCGCTTCACCTTCGCCTCGCTCGCCTCCACAGGCCGCGATATTAACTTCGATATGAACCGTATCGGTGGCTATCGTAATTTCTGCAACAAGCTATGGAATGCCGCGCGTTATGTATTGATGAACACAGAAGGCCAAGATGTCGGCTTAGAGAACGATGATGTTGAACTCAGCCTAGCTGATCGTTGGATCATCTCGCAATTGCAAACCACAGAGCAAACCGTCACCGATGCCATTGAAAGCTATCGCTTCGATCATGCCGCGCAAGCTATCTATGAATTCATCTGGAATCACTATTGTGATTGGTATTTAGAGCTATCCAAACCTGTGCTCAATAATGATGCCGCATCAGAAGCTGCCAAACGCGGTACACGTCGTACGCTAGTTCGCGTGCTCGAAGCCGCATTGCGCCTCACCCATCCTTTTATGCCGTTCATCACCGAAGAAATTTGGCAAACCGTTGCACCGCTTGCCGGTAAATTAGAAGCAGATGCAGAGCTCAGCATTATGCGCCAAGCGTATCCCATTGCCGGTAGCAATAAAACTGATGAAACAGCCGTTGCTGATATGGAATGGCTAATGGAATTCATCACCGGAATTCGCTCGATCCGCTCGCAAATGAATATCCCGCCTAAAAAGCAATTACCCGTCTTGCTAAAAGACAGCAATGCAGCAGATATTGCCCGCCTGGAAGCCAATCAAGACTTCCTCAGCCGTCTCGCCAACCTAGAAAGCATTGTGTTGCTAGAAGGTGAAGCCCCCGCTTCTGCCACAGCGCTAGTAGGTAAAATGGAAATTTTAATCCCACTCGAAGGCTTGATTGATAAAGATGCTGAAATTAAGCGGCTTGATAAAGAAATCGCCAAGCTAGAAAAAGTTATCAAACAATCGTCTGGTAAACTCAGCAATGAAGGCTATACTTCAAAGGCCCCTGCTGAGGTGGTTCAGAAAGAACGTGATAAACTGGCTGAGATGGAGCAGACATTGGCGCAGTTAGCACAGCAGCTAGAATCGTTGGCTTAGTTGATTTTAATTCTTGGTTTGAGGGTTATACAAAGAATGCCATTCCGTATATATACATATAATACCGAGAATTACGGTTCTCGTTATTAACAAGTTAAACGGACCGCTCGCTATCGCGAACGGTCCGTTTAACGGCTGCCGGCAATGAGCATTGCCATTGATAGACTACGCTGCTTCGCGCTCCGCCTAACAATGACAATCAACAGGAAATTATCGGCATAACTTTAATTAAACTTATGACAATAATTCCTGTTATTGCCGGCAGCCGTTATGTTTAATTATGAGTAAGGTCAGAAAAGAGAGTTAATGGCAAAAACGGGTGCTTTTTTAGCTGTTTTTCAGTGGTTTTCTAA
>CAZRAY010000102.1:0-2017 GCA_964598235.1 uncultured Piscirickettsiaceae bacterium | reverse complement strand
GTATTTTCCACCAAAAGTGCTTTAGAAAAGCATGTGTTAGATGCTGATTTAGTCATCGGTGGTGTATTAATTCCTGGTGCGGAAGCGCCTAAGTTGGTTAGCCGCCAAATGATAGCTGATATGAAAAAAGGTTCGGTTGTTGTTGATGTTGCAATCGACCAAGGCGGTTGTTTTGAAACATCCAAAGCCACCACCCATGCCGACCCCACTTATGTTGTCGATGAAGTCGTGCATTACTGCGTAGCCAATATGCCCGGCGGAGTGCCTCGCACATCTACCTACGCCTTAAATAATGTCACCTTACCCTTTGCACTCAATATTGCAGACAAAGGTGTTAAGCAAGCTCTATTAGATGATCCTCATTTATGCAATGGGCTTAATGTTCACAGTGGCAAGATTACCTATGAAGAAGTTGCGAATGATTTGGGATATGACTTTACGCCAGCGCAAGAAATGATTGCTTAAACCGCATTGTAGGTTGGTGCTGAGCTTGCGAAGCCCAACAAACAGTATCACGTTGGGCTTCGTTCCTCAGCGCCAACCTACGTATTTAATTTTATCCACCCCCCCTGTTTTTCGGGGTTTTGTATGAATAAGTTTATCTAAGAAGGAGAATAAAAATGCCTAAAATGACACCCAGTGAAGCATTTGTAGAAACCATGGTCGCCAATGAGGTCGATACGATCTTCGGCATTATGGGATCTGCATTTATGGATGCGATGGATATATTCAAACCCGCAGGCATTAGCCTGATACCCGTGGTGCATGAGCAAGGCGCGGCGCACATGGCAGATGGTTTTGCGCGAGTTAGTGGTCGCCACGGTGTCGTTATTGGTCAAAATGGTCCGGGCATTAGTAACTGTGTGACTGCGGTTGCCGCCGCCTATTGGGCGCATACGCCTGTTGTGATGATCACGCCAGAATCTGGCACATTAGGCATGGGGCTTGGCGGATTTCAAGAAGCTAACCAGCTACCGATGTTTCAAGAACATACAAAATACCAAGGCCATGTAAATCACCCCGCCAGAATGGCTGAATTTACAGGGCGCTGTTTTGATCGTGCCATGTCAGAGATGGGGCCTACTCAACTGAATATTCCGCGTGATTATTTTTACGGCGATATTGATGTAGAAATCCCACAGCCACATCGACTTGATCGTGGGCCGGGCGGATCAAAAAGCCTTGATGAAGCCGCTGAGCTTATCGCTAATGCTAAATTTCCTGTGATTATTTCAGGCGGTGGCGTGGTCATGGGCGATGCAGTTGAAGAATGTAAAAAGCTGGCAGAACGCTTAGGCGCTCCCGTGGTAAACAGCTATCTTCATAATGATTCATTCCCCGCTAGTCATCCGCTTTGGTGTGGCCCACTGGGTTATCAGGGCTCAAAAGCTGCTATGAAACTCATGGCACAGGCCGATGTAGTTATTGCACTTGGAACACGCCTTGGTCCATTCGGCACACTGCCACAACACGACATGGACTACTGGCCAACCGAGGCTAAAATTATTCAGATTGATGCAGATAATAAAATGCTTGGCTTAGTGAAAAAAATATCCGTAGGGATTTGTGGCGATGCAGGCGCATCAGCCGATGCGCTATCAGATCGTTTAGCCGACAAAACACTGGTTTGTGATGCGACAAAAGATACGCGTGCAAAAACCATCGCCGATGAGAAATCAGCATGGGAAACAGAGCTAGACAGCTGGATTCACGAAACAGACCAGTACAGCCTAGACATGGTTGAAGAGAATAAAGAATTTGGCTACCCACACCCACGCCAAGTATTACGCGAGCTAGAAAAAGCCATGCCAGAAGATGTGATGGTTTCCACCGATATCGGCAATATCAATTCCGTCGCTAACAGCTATTTACGCTTTGAAAAACCCCGTAGCTTTTTTGCGGCAATGAGTTGGGGCAACTGTGGTTATGCCTTCCCAACGATTATTGGCGCGAAAAAAGCAGCACCTGAACGCCCCGCAATTTCATACGCAGGTGATGGTGCATGGGCAATGAGCAT
>CAZRAY010000101.1:0-2254 GCA_964598235.1 uncultured Piscirickettsiaceae bacterium | reverse complement strand
ATGTGAATTATCAAAATTAGTTCAGATTAGGCTTGCTTTTTAAGACAGTATCTGAAATGAGTCGGGTTATCTTTAAATAGGGAATGGCCCGACTCATATATCAATTAAATTATCGATAAATGAGATTTAATTGATATATGAACAAGAGTACGAACTCACCTCCACACCTTGCTACCACCGTTGGATTAGGCAACAAGAGGAGTTGGTTATCACATTCGTCTGAATAAATTAGAAAGTACTTGACTCTCGTTTTATATTATTATAGTGTATATGCACTATGAAAGATAAACATGACAATTCAATTACCGATCTATCTGTTGCTAATAGTTGCCTCTGCGCTAAATTGCGGGCAACGAGCAGGGTGATCAGTCGCGCCTATGATCATGCGTTGAAACCGATTGGCCTTAAATCAAATCAAATGACAATACTGCTTGCGACTAGTTTAATGGGCCCCGTTTCTATTACACACTTATCTGACAAACTATCAATGGAACGCACAACATTAACTCGCAATTTGCGTCCTTTAGAAGCATCGGGCTTTATACAGATGAATGATGGTTATGGTCGAACGCGCGAGCTAAGATTAACAGAGCAAGGCAGAACAATTTTAGAGCGAGCAAAACCATTATGGGATCAGGCACAGAAAAAACTGATTCAACAGTTAGGACAGGAAGACAGCATGATGATGAGCGATTTACTGAAACAAATTTTAGCGTCTAGCGTGGCCGCATAACATTTTTTACACCCATATAGTGTAATTACACTATATGGGTGTAAACGAATTAATAATTGGAGATTTAGGTATGACTGGATACAACAGCTCAAGCAAGGCCTGGAAGTTCTTCTCGGCTATTACCGCAAGGCCAAAGCTAATATTGGCAATCGGTTTTTTAATCATTATGGTGACAGCCGCATTTATTCCGACGCTGACGATTGATTCACGTTCAGAAGCATTTTTACCGGCTGATGATCCTGCATTACTTTATCGCGATCAGGTTGAAGATATCTTTGGTTTGAAAGATCCGATGGTGATTGCTGTTATTAATGAGGGTGAACAAGGCATTTTTAATCCTGACACATTACAACTTGTTCAGTGGTTAACGGATGAAGTGATGAAGATGTCTGATATCAATCAAGACCGCGTTGTTAGCCTTGCCACGGAAGACAATATTACCGGTGATGAAGAAGGGATGTTGGTTGACCCATTTTTTGATATTGCGCCGACCACACAGCAAGGAGCGGATAAGATACGAAATGCGGTGATGGATTTTCCACTTTATTTGGGGAGCCTAGTTGCGCGAGATGGATCTGCAACGCTTATTGTAACGGAAGTTTATGATGTTAATGCGGCGCCTAAAGTTTATGAAGAATTAATGGCGTTAGTGGAACGTGCACCAATACATGGAGAAGTACTTCATGTTGCGGGAGATGGGGCGGTTTCGGGCTATCTAGTGAGCTATATTAATGCAGATGCTGCACGTTTAGTACCTATTTCGGTTGTTGTGATTACCTTGCTTTGTTTCTTATCTTTTCGCACGGTGCGCGGCATGTTGATTCCCGGTGTGGTTATTTTCTCAGCGGTCGCGGGCGCGGTTGGTTTGATGGCAGCAATGGGCGTGCCTGTTTATGTGATCACGACTAGCATGCCGATTTTATTAGTGGGCGTGGCCGTTGCTGATTCTATTCATGTTCTGAGTCAATATTATGAAGAATTGGCCAATAATCCTGATCGTCCGCAACGTGATTTAGTGGTTCGAACGATGGAATTAATGTGGCGCCCCGTTACGATTACGACATTGACCTCCATGGTTGGTTTTTTAGGTATTACGGTTTCCTCCTTTATGCCGCCAATGCAAGCTTTTGGTATCTATTCGATGATTGGTTTAGGCATGGCGGGATTATTTTCACTGACATTCGTTCCCGCCGCATTGGTATTGGTTAAACCACTTCATAGTCCCGCATTTAAAACAACGGGCACCCATTTACAGCAGGATTTTTTCAGCAAAAAAATGGACCGTGTCGGTGCTTGGGTATTAAACAACACTAAAAAAGTTATTTCATTAGCGGTTGTTATCAGTGTACTAGGCGTGGTGGGTGCCTTTAAATTAGAAGTGAATGAATCATGGGTGGAAAACTTTAGAACAAGTGATCCCATCTATTTGGCAGATACGGCTATCAACGAAAACTTAGATGGTTCAAGTACGCTGGATATTGTTATAGAAACACCGAATCAAGAAGATTTATTCAAACCAGA
>CAZRAY010000100.1:0-2308 GCA_964598235.1 uncultured Piscirickettsiaceae bacterium | reverse complement strand
TGGCGGAGAGTCAGGGATTCGAACCCTGGGTAGGGATAAACCTACGCTGGTTTTCAAGACCAGTACATTCGGCCGCTCTGTCAACTCTCCAAGCCGCGAAATGATACTAGGATCGGCTTGGAAATACAAGCTATTTTTAGTGTGTTTTATGCTTGGATGAAGTGTTTTTGGCCGTTGAAAATGAGGAAGTGGCGGCCTTTGGCGCGGGCGACCATGCCGATGCCGGTTTGTTTGGCGAGGTTGAGGCCCATTTCAGTGACGCCGGAGCGGGAGAGCAGCAGCGGGATTTGCATTTGTGCGACTTTAATCACCATTTCTGAGGTGAGGCGGCCGGTGGTGTAGAAGGTTTTATCTTGGCCGCTTATGTTGTTGATCCACATCCAGCCTGCGATAGCATCAACGGCATTGTGTCTGCCGACATCTTCGATGAAGAGGTCGATGTTGTCTTCGCTGCAGAGTGCGCAGCCGTGTACTGCGCCAGCTTGTTTGTAAATCTGGTTATGGTCGCTGAGCTGATTGAGGATGTTATAGATGGTGTCAGCGGAGAAAGGCGGGCAGCTAACGCGCAAGCTATCGAGCGAATCAATCACATGGGAAAACATGGTGCCTTGGCCGCAGCCACTGGTGACGGTGCGTTTGGCGGTGAGCTTACTAAAATCTCGGTCTGGGTGGCGGGTGGTGACGGCGACAGCATCAATATCCCAATCGACTTGTACGGAGAGGATGTCTTCGGGGTTATTGATAAGTTGTTGGTTGCGTAGGTAGCCGATGGTAAGTAATTCTGGGTGGGTACCTAGCGTCATCAGGGTGACGATTTCTTGTTTATCAAGGTAGATGGTGAGCGGACGTTCACCGGTGATGGCAATATCACGTGGCTGACCTAGTTCGTCGATAACTTGAGTAGTGTGTAGATCGTGAATACCTGCATCGGTCATGTTGATTGTGTGAGTGTTAGCCACAATATTATCCGCCCGTAACATTCATATGACGGAAGATAATAGGCTGCTCTGCGAGATTAAATTCATGTTTTTCAGGTTTGATAGCCATCGCGTCGATTAAGGTTTGTTTGAGCTTTGGCATATCATTCGGATTATCGCGCATCACTTTACGGAGATCAACGGAATGCTCTTGCCCTAAGCATAGCAATAGACGACCTTCGGTGGTGACGCGAACACGATTACAGCTGGCGCAAAAATTATAGCTATGCGGCGAGATAAAGCCGATTTTATTATTAAAGCCGGCAACGTGGTGATAGCGCGATGGACCACCGGTTGTGGCGGTGCTTTCGGTGAGGGTGAATGCGGTTTGCAACACCTCGCGGATGGTATCGCTGCTGCAATAGCTTTCCTGGCGATCATGGCTCACTTGGCCCAGCGGCATTTCTTCGATATAGCTGATATCCATTTCATTTTCTAAGGCAAAACAGGCGAGATCGATGATTTCATCTTCATTGCGACCTGTCATGATAACGGCGTTGAGCTTCATACTCTTGAAGCCGGCTTGTTGGGCTGCTTTGATGCCTTTCAATACGGTATCAAGATCGCCTGTGCGGGTGAGTTGTTTGAAGCGTGTTGGATTAAGTGAGTCTAGGCTGATATTGATGCGATCAAGACCCGCATCATAAAGCGCGCTGGCATAGCGGGGCAGTTGGGAGCCGTTTGTGGTGAGTGTGAGTTCTTTCAGGTTGCTTGTTTGTTTAAGCTTACCAATTTCCCGCATGAGCCAGTCTACATCTTTTCTGACCAGCGGCTCGCCGCCTGTGATACGGATTTTCTCAACACCTAGTTCACAGAAAGCTTGCATTAAGAAGGTGATTTCTTCTAGCGATAAAAGTTTCTCTCGTGGCATGAAGGTCATTTCTTCATCCATGCAGTAGACACAGCGAAAATCACAGCGATCCGTTATCGACATGCGTACATAAGTCACTTGTCGACCAAATGAGTCGATCAGTTGTGGGTGGTTATTTTGGGTCATTTAGTCCTGTTTTATTTTGCAGGTGGAGAGACCTAACAGTCTATACGCACCACAGAAGCGCATGAGCCCCGTTGCGAGCAAGATTAAGCCTACGAGCCCCCACCAACTGTTGAAATAAAATCCTGCTGCAATAATGGCAATGCCAGCAATAATCCGAAGGATGCGGTCAATGCCGCCTACATTTGATTTCATTCTTGTTCTCCTAAAGTTTAAAACAAATAAGCCCTGTTCATCGCATGAGAGGCAGGGCTTATTTGGGTATTAATATGTAAAGCTGCGCTTAGTCATCACCAAATACACCCAAGATATGTGTCAGGCTAACAAAGATATTATA
>CAZRAY010000099.1:0-2340 GCA_964598235.1 uncultured Piscirickettsiaceae bacterium | reverse complement strand
CAAGGCACAATATTGAGGAATGGCCACACCCTTGCTCAATATTGTAACGCCGCGCTGGCTTGCCTAGCTTCGTTCTGAATTCTGCATTTCCAAGTATCACGGGTATATATCACAATATTGATGGAACTCCTCATCCTCTTTGGCCGCTTACTCAGCGCCACTTATTCCAATGTGATGCAAAAACAGCTCGCCCAAGCTGGCTTCCACCCTTTTTATATTGTGCTGGCTGCTTATGCTTTAATCAGCCTACTGGTGTTGCCATTTTTATTTGCTATTTCCGTTAGCAATTTATCCGCTGATTTCTGGCTTAATATGTTCCTTGCTGCCTTATTTGATATGACAGCAGGGTTATTTATGGTGCTTGCCGTGGCGCGAACTGATTTATCTGTGTTCGGCCCACTCAATGCGTATAAAGTCGTGTTCTCTACCCTATTGGCGCTCGTCTTCCTGCATGAAGTTCCCAACACACAAGGCTTTATCGGCATTGCCATTATTATCATCGGCAGCTTCTTGCTATTCCCGCCAAATAAAGACAAGAGTAAAGGCGCAGCCATACACCAGCTATTGCGAGATCGCGGTGTGCAATATCGATTCCTGTCTATTCTGCTATTCTCGATTGGCACGCTGCCGCTCAAAAATGCCGTCATGCTCTCCACCCCACTCACCACCACTATTTTTTGGGCATTGCTTGGCCTGCCGCTTGCCTTACTCGCCAATCGCTTATTTGTACATGATAATATCGCCCAAGATTTCAAGCGAAGCAAACCCTATCTCAGCCATTTTATTGGTTTGGGTGCGCTTATCTTTGTGTTGCAATATTGCACCCTCATCTTATTCTCCCAAATGCTGATCGCCTATTCGCTCGCCCTATTCCAGCTTGCTATGGTATTGCAAGTATTCCTCGGTTATAAAATATTCAATGAACCTCACTTTTATCGCCGCTTATTCGCCAGCTTTGTGATGGTCGCGGGTAGCCTATTGGTGCTCACCACTAAATAACTGGTATTATTAAATCGTCATTCCCGCGTAGGCAGGAATCCACCCGTCACAATATGGTTACAATCATGAAAACATTACTCACCATCATCCTACTCTGCCTCGCCAACATCGCCACCGCAGATAGCCTCCCCATCCTACAGCCCGCATGGCAAACTGCTGCCATATTTGAAGGCCCTGAATCTGTTATCTATGATGCAAAACAAAAAATACTCTATGTCTCCAATGTGAACGGACAAGCAACCGAAGAAAATGGCAAAGGTTATATTTCCCAACTCTCTTTAACCGGTGAACTGATTAATCAGCATTGGGTAGATGGCTTAGATGCGCCGAAAGGCTTAGCCATCTTTGGCGATAAACTCTATGTCGCCGATATTAAGCAACTCGTTGAGATTGATATCAACACCGGTAAAATCAGCCAACGCTATCCCACCACCGATGCCGTTTTCCTAAATGATGTCGCCGCCGATAATAATGGCAATATCTATGTCTCCGATATGCTAACTGACCAAATATATCGCCTTGCTAATGGTAAATTCTCATCATGGATAAAAGACCCCGCGCTCGAATTTCCCAATGGCTTATTGGTTGAAGACAATCAACTCATCGTTGGCAGCTGGGGCGTGATTACCGATGGCTTCGCCACTGAAACCCCTGGCCATCTAAAAACTATTTCGCTTAAAGACAAAACCATCACCGCCTTAGGTTCTGGCCTACCAGCAGGCAATCTAGATGGCGTAGAACCCGATGGCAAAGGCAATTATTATGTCACCGACTGGATGCGAGGCGCCTTATTACACATCACCCCTGCAGGCGAAGCACATACACTTATTGCTTTTAATCAGGGAAGCGCCGATCATGAAGTGATTGATGGTTTAGTGATTGTGCCGATGATGTTGGATGGGAGAGTATTGGCTTATCGCAAAGAAGCCGAATAACCATGAAAGCACTAATCTCTATCTGTTTTTATACAGTCTTGACTCTCACCTTCTCCAATTCGGCAATGTCAAAAAATTGTGACCTAGGGAAACAATGTGGTGACGCCTGTATTTCTAAAAACAAAGTTTGCCGTCTTGGTACAAAGGCTTACCACAACCCTAGTTTTTCACCACCTAAATTAACATCAACTTATTCACACACAAAAAATAAGTCTTCCGTAGGCATATATTCTCCTACTCCTTCAGAGCAAGCCGCAAGAAGTCCATCAACCGACCTGCACTATATCGTTATTGTAAATACTGTTATGGCACAAAAATCACCCACTTCTGAAAAAATAACAGGTTCCTACCGAAAAGGACAAGAAGTAGTAGCCTATCAGCTACACAATTCATGGGCTAGAGTAAA
>CAZRAY010000098.1:0-2427 GCA_964598235.1 uncultured Piscirickettsiaceae bacterium | reverse complement strand
TCCATACCGCGATTAACCAACTGCCTGATGCCTACCGTATCGTTTTGTTACTCCGTGACATCGAAGGATATGACACGGGCGAGGTTGCGCAACTACTGGATATTTCTGAAAGCAATGTTAAAGTTCGTTTGCATCGAGCACGAGCGGCATTAAAAAAGCTAATTGAACCCTTGCTGCGCGGAGAGGTATCAACATGAAACAACAACATAAAAACAGTCTATTACGCTGGTTAAAAGGTTTTATGCTAAGGCATGTGCATGGCATGATTACCTGTAAGGAGTTTGAGGATTTTGTCCTGGACTATCTGGATGATGAACTTCCTGCCTTGCAACGATCCCGGTTCGAACGGCATATACGATTGTGCAGTGAATGTAAGCAGTACCTAAAAGCCTATCAACGCACGGTGGAGACCAGTCGTGCTGTTTTTCCTGCTCCTGGTGACTTGGTTCCTGATGACGTTCCAGAAGACCTGATCAAGGCAATACTTAAGGCACGTAAAAATTTTTAGATCACCTATGAAATATGAGCTGTATTGTTTATACAGCTCACTACTCACCCATTCTGGTTGTCAAACCAGGCAATTCAAAAAAATATTTAACATCCACTGTAACCTTATCGACTATTCTGGCATCTAACGGGTAACTTAAATAGCTGGACAATAATTCGGCAACAACAGGAGATACCGGTATGAATATCAAAGCAGGCATAATATCAGGCTTTGTTGCCACCCTAGCATTGTCAATTATTATGGTCGTTAAGACTAAAATGGGGGTAATGCCAGAACTCAACGCGATCAAAATGCTGGCTTCCATGATGGGATCATCACTAATCATGGGCTGGATTGCACACTTTTTGATCGGTACTCTAGTGTGGGGCATATTATTTGCGCTGTTCGTCAATAAACTTCCTGGTGGTGTGTTAGTTAGTGCCATTATTTTTTCTATCGGTGCATGGTTATTAATGATGATGGGGCCAATGCCGATGGCTGGTGATGGTCTGTTTGGTCTAAAACTTGGCATGATGGCACCAGTAGCAACATTAATGTTGCATGTTATCTGGGGTGTTGTGTTAGGTCTAACTTATAAACGTATGGTCAGTTAAAAAATCCCCCTATAACAAATAGGTAATGTTGACTCTCTATGTTATTTAATGGGTTCATCGTTATTGCATTACCAATTAATTACCTCTACTTTGGAAAATAATAATGCCAACAGCTGCTGAATTATTGATTAAGTGCCTTGAAAATGAAGGTGTCGAATATATTTTCGGTATTCCCGGCGAGGAAAATCTCCATGTCATGGATGCTCTACGAAATAGCTCAATCAAATTTATTACCGTTCGTCATGAACAGGGCGCTGCGTTTATGGCCGATGTCTATGGCCGCCTTACTGGGAGAGCGGGTGTCTGTTTAGCAACATTGGGGCCTGGCGCAACCAATCTGATTACCGGTTTTGCTGATGCCAATATGGACAGAGTTCCGATTGTAGCCATTGCAGGGCAAGGCTCGACGACACGAATGCATAAGGAAAGCCATCAAATGATTGACTTGGTCAATTTATTTGCACCGATATCCAAATACAGCACCGAAATATTACAGGCAGAAATTGTGCCTGAAATAGTCCGCAAAGCATTTAAGGATGCGCAATCGGAAAAACCAGGAGGCGCATTTATCAGCTTTCCTGAGAATATTGCCGGAATGGAAGTGGCCGAAAATTTAATCCCTCTTAAAGTACAAAGCGCAACGCCACCGTTCCCTGCACCGAATAAAATCACCCAGGCTGCTGAAGTTATTTCTTCGGCACAGTTTCCTATTATTATGGTTGGTAATGGGGTAATTCGTGCAAATGCCCACAAAGCATTGTTAGACTTTGTAGAGACACTTAATATTCCGGTTGCACATACTTTTATGGCCAAAGGCTGTGTACCATTTTCTCATCCATTAAGTCTCGGAACGGTCGGCCTGCAGGCGCATGATTATGTGAACTGTGGATTTGACCGGGCAGATGTGGTGATTTGTGTCGGTTTCGATATGGTGGAATATCATCCTAAATCATGGAATCCCCAGAGAGATAAAAAAATTATCCACATCGATCAGACTTATGCTGAAGTCGATGCAAATTATCAGCTAGAAGTTGGAGTCATTGGTGAAATCAGAAAATCTCTGGAGTTAATAGCAGAACAGGCGACAACTAAGGAGTCAGCGTATGCAGGATCATTGCACGAGGTCATTAAAGAACAGATAAATAGTTATAGCAATGACAATAGCTTCCCCATCAAACCTCAGCGCATTTTATATGACACTCGGCAAGTTTTAGCGGACGAAGACATTTTACTTTCTGATGTCGGAGCACATAAGATGTGGATTGCTCGACTGTTTCATTGTGAACAGCCTAATACCTGTATTATTTCCAATGGTTTTGCCTCAAT
>CAZRAY010000097.1:0-2487 GCA_964598235.1 uncultured Piscirickettsiaceae bacterium | reverse complement strand
TTAGAAAACCACTGAAAAACAGCTAAAAAAGCACCCGTTTTTGCCATTAACTCAACATAACAGATTGTTCTCACATGGATTTCCTTTCGTCAGATATGAAAAAACCGCCATAAAGACGGTCTTTTCGCCCCAAACAGCAGCTAATTGAATAACCCTGCAAGGGGAGAGTTGTAGTCCTATTATAATCAGCAATTGCTAAATGTAAACAAAAAGTTTACTTTTTAGTAAATTAAGATTCCTTTGAAATAGAGTAGGGTTCTTAATTCAACGAATCATTTCCCTGCCGAGAAGGCTGGAATCGTAATAGGTTTTTAGCGGGGACTTCGCGTGCTTCACCTGTTCCCGGGACACCAGAACTGGCTGGGCGTTCTTCGACATAGAACCTGCCGAATTTGTGCAAGCGAACCACGTTGCCATCGCGTAGCTGGGCAATCACTTCCTCTTTAAAAGCATCCACCATTTTTCGGGCAACTTCTTGTGATACGCCGACTTCTTCGGCAATGTTTTCCGCGAGTTTATTATCACCAATGGCAAAGCTGGCGTTGGACATGCTGAGTAAGCACAGCGTAATTAAGCTAACAATATATTTCATCGTGTTCCCCTAAAAAGTACGGTTAATGGCAAAATCCGCTAAGGCTGATAATGCGGTCTTATAATCGGACTCAGGTAAGATGGAAAGGGTTCCTTTGGCGAGGTCAATTTCATGCTGGGCTGCTTGGGCGGTGTAGTCAATGGCGCCTGTATTATTGATGATTTCAACAACCTCAACCATCTTCTCCCGCGATCCCTGTTCAATGGCCTCTCGGATCACGGATGCTTGTTTAACTGAGCCTGTTCGCATGGCATAGATGAGCGGCAATGTTGGTTTGCCTTCGGCTAAATCATCACCGATGTTTTTACCAATCACGTCGCTTGATGCACTGTAATCTAATACATCATCCACGAGTTGGAAAGCGCTGCCTAAATGCATGGCATAGCTTGCCATGGCTTGTTCAATTTCTCCGCTTGCACCACTGATAACTGCGCCTAACTGGCCTGCAGATTCAAATAGTTTGGCTGTTTTATGATGAATAACATCTAAATAACGCTGCTCTGTGGTATCGGGGTCATTGCAATTCATCAATTGCATTACCTCGCCCTCTGCAATGATATTGGTCGTGTGCGATAAAATTTCCATTAAGCGCATTGAATCCATTTCAACCATCATTTCAAACGCACGGGTATAGAGAAAATCACCAACGAGGACACTTGCTTCATTGCCCCACACCGCATTAGCCGTTTCTTTGCCACGACGCAAGTCAGAGCTATCCACCACATCATCATGCAATAATGTCGCGGTATGGATGAACTCAATAATCGTTGCAAGGTTAATGTGTTGGTCGCCATCATAACCGCAAGCGCGCGCGCAGAGTATGGTGAGGGCCGGTCGTAAGCGCTTACCACCACTATTAATAATATAAAGGCCAAGCTGGTTGATAAGCACAACATCCGACTGTAATCGCGCTTGGATCAAAGCATCAACATCGGACATGTCATCAGCAATTAAAGTATAGATGGATTCAAATTCCACGTAAAAATCCTATGGTTAGAGGTATTGCGTATTATAACGGCTGAAAAGTTCTGAAAGAAGCCTAATTTTAATGCTTGAATGATTTTTAATGATCTCACCTTGTGTGATATAGTGATAGCCCGTAAATTAAGAACACTAACATCGCGTTAGGACAATATTATGACATTAATTCGTTCCATATCATTACTACTGATACTCGCCGTTTTACCGGGCTGTGCGACCACGCATTCAGCAGAAGAAAATGATCCCCTGCAAAGCTATAATCGAGCAATGTATCAGTTTAATGACACCTTAGATACTGCAATATTGAAGCCCATTGCGATCGTATATGATGCGATCACCCCTGACCCTATCAGTCATGCTATCAGCAATGTTTTTAGCAATTTAGGGGATATTACGGTGGTGCTGAATGATTTATTACAATTTAAATTCGCGCAGGCGGGATCTGATTTACATCGCCTATTAGTTAATAGCACGGTGGGTGTGGGCGGTATTTTCGATGTGGCAAGTTTATCTGGGATCGAAAAACATCATGAGGATTTTGGGCAAACATTGGGATACTGGGGCGTACCATCGGGTGCGTATGTTGTATTGCCTTTCTTTGGCCCAAGCACATTACGTGACACGGTGGGCTTAGTAGGTGACAGCTTCTCGGATCCAATAGCCTATATCGATCATGTGCCAACACGGAATGAAATTATCGCACACCGTGTTGTTGATCAGCGTGCGGGCTTATTTAAAGCTGAAAAAGTATTAGATGCGGCTGCAATAGATGAATATAGCTATATTCGAGAGGGCTATTTGCAGCGACGCCAAAATTTAGTGTTTGATGGTAAGCCACCTGAAGTGGATGATGAGGACTTTGATTTATTCTCTGAATAAAACCATCATAGGAACACAGAAAAACTGGGGTCAGA
>CAZRAY010000096.1:0-2516 GCA_964598235.1 uncultured Piscirickettsiaceae bacterium | reverse complement strand
CCCGCAACACACGGTCACAAATCTCCGTCATCTCCAAATACGGATCGACTTCCGCCGTAATCCGTTTCAGTTCGCCATTGTCTTCAAGGTAAGCTATAAAATCGCGTAGGTCAGTATATTTCATCGTTTCATTATACCTGTCATTCTTGGGGGAACGGGAATGGCAGGCTATGCGATGCCTTTATGCCTCAACAACGCATCAATCGTAGGTTCCCGACCTCGGAATGCCACAAACAATTCCATTGGCGACCGTGAGCCGCCTTTTTCTAAAATCTCATGCAAAAAGGACTGGCCTGTTTTAGCATCGAAAACACCATTTTCTTCAAATAGCGAATAAGCATCCGCTGATAATATTTCTGCCCACAGATAACTGTAATAGCCTGCTGAATAGCCGCCAGCAAAAATATGCGAGAAGCTATTGGCGAAGCGATTAAATGCGGGGGGCTGCACCACGGAGACTTGCTCACGCACTTCTTTCACCATGCCTGCTACTTGATTGGGCTTATCTGGGCTATATTCCAAGTGCAAGCGGAAATCGAATAATGAAAATTCCAACTGCCGCACCATCATCATGGCGGATTGGAAGTGCCTTGCTGCCGTCATCCGTTCGAATAATACATCTGGCAATGGCTCACCCGTTTCATAATGACCTGAAATCAAATCTAAGACTTCGCGTTCCCATGTCCAGTTTTCCATAAACTGGCTAGGTAATTCAACGGCATCCCATGCCACACCATTGATCCCTGACACGCCTGAATAATCCACTTGGGTCAACATATGGTGCAATCCATGACCAAACTCATGGAATAGCGTTTCAACTTCATCATGCGTGAATAAAGCAGGCTTATCGCCCACTGGTGGCGAAAAATTACAGGTTAAAAAAGCGATGGGAATTATGGTTTCACCCGCCACTTTTCGGCGAGACGTACAATCATCCATCCAGGCACCACCGCGTTTTTTATCACGGGCATAGAGATCTAAATAAAACTGACCCCGTAATGAGCCTGCTGAATCAAAAATATCAAAAAAACGAACGTCTTCATGCCACGTATCCACATCGGTTCGTTCGCTGATGTCTAAACCATATAATCGTTGCACCACTTTGAATAAACCCTTCACCACTTTATCTTCTGGGAAATACGGCTTGAGTTCTTCTGGCGAGATTGCATAACGCTGTTGGCGTAGTTTTTCAGCATAATAGCTAACATCCCACGCTTCGAGCTTTTCAATGTCTGATATTTCTATGGCAAACGCCGTCAATTCTGCAAACTGTTTTTCAGCTTGTGGTTTGGCTTTCTCTGCAAAATCATTGAGGAAATCTAACACTTGCTGCGGGGAATCCGCCATTTTAGTGGCCAGCGAGTGTGCCGCATGATTTTCAAAGCCTAATAATAATGCCATCTCATGGCGCAAGGCTAAAATCTCCACCATGACCTCAGCATTATCCCATTTGCCTGCATTGGGGCCTTGATCAGAAGCACGGGTCGCAAACGCGGTATACATTTCTTCGCGTAAGGCGGCATCATCCGCATAAGTCATCACTGGCATATAAGACGGAAAATGTAGGGTTAATAACCAGCCTGCTAATTCGGCTTGCTTGGCAGCCTGCGCCATCCCTGCCATCGCTGATTCAGGCAAGCCTGATAAAGCCTTTTCCTCTGTAATATGCTTCTGCCAGCCTTGGGTGGCATCCATCACATTTTCTTCATACTTGGTCGTCAGTTTGCTGAGTTCCTGCGAAATTTCTTTATAGCGCGTTTGCTTGATTTCATCCAAGGCAATACCTGATAAACGGAAATCACGCAAGGCATTATCAATCACCTTTTTCTGCGCCACATCTAAATCGGCATAGTCATCGCTATCTGCCAAAGACTGATATTGCTTATAGAGACCTTTGTTTTGACCTAAAGCCGTACTAAACTCGCTGAGTTTTGGTAAACACGCATTATAAGCTTCACGTAAATCATCCGAATTTTTCACTGAATTCAAATGGCTCACAGGAGACCATAGTCTATCCACCGAGGCTTCCATTTCTTCTAGTGGGGTGACTAAACTTTCCCAGCTTAGATTGCTTTTGTTTTCCAAGGCACTTTGAACTGTATTATTTGCCTCGGCCAATGCGGCCTCTAAATTAGAAGCAATATCTGCCACCACAATATTAGAAAAACTGGGCAATGTGTTTACTGATTTATTTGTCATACTGTTACCTATAAAAAATCCGACCTCATCTGTATTAGATGAGGTCGGATCGTGTGAATTTCTAGCCTGCTCGGTATTTAATTCAACATCGCCTGCACGCCTAGTTTTCTAATCGTCGAGAACAAGCCCCCACGGCATCGCACCCACTTCAATGGCCTTGGTTCTTGTTTGGCTTGCAATATCCACCACTGATACCGTATTACTCACACCATCCGCTGTGTAAGCCGTTGCACCATCTCGACTAAGCTCTAAGCCCCAAACACGCTTACCCACATCCACTGTGCCTTGTAGCTCAAGCGTATCCGCATCTAAAATGG
>CAZRAY010000095.1:0-2597 GCA_964598235.1 uncultured Piscirickettsiaceae bacterium | reverse complement strand
TTATGGATATTACACCGTATTTGAAATTAATGGCGGAGAAGAGCGCTTCGGATGTTTTTTTTAGTACAGATATTGCGCCGCAGATAAAAATCGATGGCAGAATTATTGCGGTGGGGGAAGACATCCTTACATCGGATAATACCCGTGATTTAGCTTATGGCGTGATGACAGATAGGCAAATTAGTGAATTTGAAGCCACCTTCGAAATGAATTTTGCCCATCAGCTGCCAGATGTGGGTCGGTTTCGATTCAATGTGTTTCGTCAACGTGGGGATGTATCTATTGTTGTTCGTTATATTGACGCGGTTATCCCAAACGTTGAAGATTTACACCTTCCCTTGGTATTAAATGACCTTATTATGGAGCAGCGTGGGTTAATATTAGTCGTGGGCTCAACGGGCTCAGGCAAATCAACCTCACTAGCCGCAATGGTCGGTTACCGAAATCAAAATAGTGCGTCGCATATTTTAACGATTGAAGACCCCTTAGAATTTATTCATCAGCATGGAAAATCAATCGTGCAACAACGTGAAGTAGGTATTGATACCCATTCATATAGTGCAGCGCTTAAGAATGCATTACGTGAAGCGCCTGATGTTATTATGATCGGTGAGATTCGAGATGAAGAAACGATGCGTCATGCGATTTCATATGCAGAAACGGGACATCTCTGTCTTGCGACCTTGCATTCCAATAATGCGAATCAGGCGATGGATCGTATTTTGAATTTCTTTCCAGAGAATGCACATCCCCAATTATTAACAGATCTTTCGATTAATCTACGCAGTATTGTTTCACTACGATTACTGCGAGATATGAATGATAAACTTATCCCTGCTGTAGAAGTATTAATTAACACACCGCATATCGCTGAGCGAATTCAAAAAGGGGATATCAAAGGCATCAAAGAAGCGATGAAAGACAGTGCCGATCCTAATGTAAAAACATTTGACCAAGCACTATATGAGCTCTATCGCGCGGGTAAAATAACATTGGAAGATGCATTGGAGAATGCGGATTCAAGAAATGATTTGAGTTTACAAGTTAGAATGTCATCTGATGGCACTGCGCCAGAAGATAAAACGGCAGTTATCTTCGGATAAGGCAGGCGTATAATCCCAATGAATAAGTTTTTAGGAACACTGTAATGCAATTAAATTTTCTAGATTATGAGCAACCGATTGCCGAATTAGAAGCAAAAATAGAAGAGCTCCGTTATATGGGGAATGATGGTGAGCTGGATATTACAGAAGAAGTGCAAAAACTAAAAATTAAAAGTGAAGAACTCACACGTTCTATTTTTGCCTCGCTGACGCCTTGGCAGATCACGCAAATGGCACGCCACCCGCAGCGGCCTTATACCCTAGATTATATTAAGTTGATTATTACCGATTTTGAAGAATTACATGGCGATCGCATGTATGCCGATGATAAGGCGCTTATTGGTGGGGTTGGGCGTTTAAATGGCCGCCCAGTGATGGTGATTGGCCACCAAAAAGGCCGCGATACCGCAGCAAAGGTGAAACGTAATTTTGGCATGCCGCGGCCAGAAGGCTATCGTAAAGCCTTACGCTTAATGAAGATGGCTGAGCGCTTTAATTTGCCTGTTATTAGCTTTATTGATACACCTGGCGCCTATCCGGGCATTGGTGCGGAAGAACGTGGTCAGAGTGAGGCGATTGCGCGTAATTTATTTGAAATGGCGCAGCTTAAAACACCGATTGTTAGCACCGTGATTGGCGAAGGTGGATCGGGTGGTGCATTAGCGATTGGTGTGTGTGACCGGTTGATGATGTTGCAATATAGTATTTATTCGGTTATTTCGCCAGAAGGCTGTGCGACGATTCTTTGGAAAAGTGCGGAGAAAGCAGAAGATGCAGCAGAAACACTGGGTGTGACATCGGATAGGTTGACTGAGTTAGGTTTGGTAGACAATGTCGTGGCAGAACCGTTAGGCGGCGCACATCGTAATGTTGAAGAAATGGCAATCCGGGTGAAAGATGCGATTGAATTACAATTGCGTGAATTGGAATCGTTGCCGGTTGAGACATTGGTACAACAACGGCAAACACGGTTACTCAGTTTTGGTGAATTTGACGGCTAATTCTCCTACACGTGCGGTTTTTTTTGCCTTACCATGACAAAAATACAACGCGTGTAAAAGAATTTCATTATGGCTTTAAATAACATCAATAACCAATGAAAAATATTATTGATGACATTACACGATTAGCGGGCAAAAACCGTATTTGGATTGCATTCAGTGGTGGCGTGGATTCGCATGCTTTATTGCATTTATTGGCAACCTCACCGCGAAATTTGTCGCTATCCATTATTCATATTGATCATGGTTTGCATGTGGATTCGACGACATGGGTGACACATTGTGAGTCGGTCGCCGCCGATTTGAACGTGTCTTTTACCGCCATTCGGGTCACTGTAGATGACACGGCAGAAGTAGGGATTGAATCTGCAGCACGGACAGCACGCTATCAGGCGATTATAAGCGTAATCCAAGAGGGTGATGTAGTCGTAACGGCGCAGCATCAAGAAGATCAGGCCGAAACTTTATTATTACAATTATTGCGTGGTGCTGG
>CAZRAY010000094.1:0-2631 GCA_964598235.1 uncultured Piscirickettsiaceae bacterium | reverse complement strand
GATGTTTTACCACGCAGCAGGTTCAACGGCACCATGGCAAACTGGCTGGATGCACCACCTTGCAGAAATAACACTTTATAGTTATCTGGAATAGCCATCACTTCACGCAAATCGGCCTCGGCCTGTGCTGCGATAGACATGAATTCCTTGCCACGATGACTCATTTCCATCACCGACATACCGGCATCATGCCAGTCCAGAATTTCAGCCTGGGCTTTTTCCAATACTTCCTGCGGTAATGCCGCAGGGCCCGCACTAAAATTAAATACGCGTCTCATTGAAACTCCCATTCATTTATATTGTTACTGCCAATAGCACCCTGAGATATCGCCATCCTCATTCAGGCACAAACTGAAACCCAGAGGATGAATGAATGCCACTGGCTCTGGTTGATTCAGGCTCTTCAAGGCAATGTAAACACTTTATGCTTTCAATGATAGCCTGAGCACTCTCACTTGAATAACCACCACCGCCTACAAAAACAGTAGGGATAGAAAGTGATTGCAATTTTTCATAGACCAGCTTATCTCTCTCAACACACTCGGGAATTGATAACCCTAACCGGCCCAGCGGATCAGATGCCAAAACATCAGTACCTGCTACAACATAGGCGATGCGATAATCACCTTCTAATTTATCCAGTGCACTTTTCAATGCTTTATGATACTGAGCCCCCTCTGTGCCTGCGGCCAGAGGAACATTAATATTCACACGCTCTTTGGTAAAATTGTTTTGCGGATAAACATCATTATTATAGATATCCAGAATAGTCACATTCGGGTTATCCATAAACGTATAGGCATTACCGTTTCCATGGTGGGCATCGATATCGACAATTAATATTTTATCTGCCCCACCGATCAAACCAACGGCTAATGCTTCCTGTAGTGCGATACCAATGTCGTTATAGATGCAAAACCCCTCGGAATCCCTAGGGGTTGCGTGATGATACCCACCTGACAAATTCCACGCATTATTACCTTTTAACGCATCTTTCGTCGCCTCAATGGTTCCCGCCACTCCCCAACGCATGGGCAACAGGATACGTTTATCAATCATGGAAAAAGGCAATAAGGGAATATAAGGTATTTCCAATGCTTGCAGAATATAACGCTTTTTATGTAACAATCGCCGTTGTAACGCATCAACAAAATCATCAATGACTTCTTGTGAAACCAAGCTGCCAGGCTGCTTGATATTAACACTATCCAGTGATTTGATGGCCTTAAAGACCTTGGAGAATTTTCGCCCATCAAAAGGATGCAGGTAATTCAACAAGCCAAGATTAATATTATACTGTGGGTGATAATATATATTCATGTCTCCGCAAGCTCCTGAGCAAATTTAAGAATCTGATCTGGCGTCCAAATACCTATACCTAAAACACGACCAGCAACACCATAATGCCCAGCATGGGGCATAAACGAAGATTTACAACCTCCACCCTCAATAAGGATGTCCGCGATCATGTGAGAACAATTATTTCGGGCAAGCTGGTATCGTGGTATATCACCTTGCATATCCGCGATAAAATCCAGAATACCCTCTTCGTCCAGGCTCACTAATTCAATAGTGATAGGAGAACGGTTGCCTTCGTTAAAAATATCATTCTGAAGACTCCCCACAAACATCCCTGGCTGGCTACGTTTAACTTTGAGATCTTTTACCCCTGCGTTTCCATCTGGCCAAAAACTGATATACCGATTCTGCACACTCATTGCAGTATGACCAACATGATTAGCATCAGGCATCCATATATGTATTTTAACCATTCCCTACCTCCCTAACTGTTCATTTTTCGTTGGCTAAAACTTATAAGGGGGCAGCAGTGGTTAAATCATAGCCCGCACAAAGTGGGGAAGCCGACTTGTTGGCCGCATCACGGCTTTTATAGCTCATTATAATTTTAGAAAAACTAAGCAAAATAACTTCCGAAGGTTGGGCATAAATACTGGCCGTTATCGCATAATGGCTTACCAGACAGTTCTCTAGCGTGCAATTCATATATTCCTGCACCTGATCTGCCCCAGTATGCACAAATTTGATAACAACCGTTTTACCTATTGAGCCCGCAAGCGATTCTTTAAATAGCCCCACACTTGAGCTGTCAAAATACTTAAGTAATGTCACTTCGCTAATTTTAGGACGAGAAGACTCACGGTTGGACAGATGACCCGCTTCCATAGAAATTTTCCGCGCAACTTTATAACCAAATGACTGTATTTCGATATGTCCCTGATACCCTTTTGCAGTAACACTCCCTTTAATACCTTCATAATCCAGATAAATTGCCATCAATCGATTCCTTCACAATTTAACAACCTAATATTCGTTGTTTGTATATCTCTCTGAATTTCTATATCTCTAATAGAAGACTCGAAAGATAATTTTATATACAGCCTACAATTGTCTCGCTTATTATGATTTTTTCGAATATGTGCCGCTTGCGACTCATTTAGTGAGTTTTCGATACAAAAGCGTTCTTTTGAATGGGGTAATATTTCCATACGCGAAACCTTCTTAAACTCTGCAACCTTTCCAGGCCAGTATAAAATGGCTTCCACTCCAACTAATTTAAGCTTAGGAATGGAAATTAAATAATTTATACAAGTGGCATCTCTGCTTCAGCCC
>CAZRAY010000093.1:0-2751 GCA_964598235.1 uncultured Piscirickettsiaceae bacterium | reverse complement strand
AATACCAATACCAATACCAATACCAATACCAATACCAATACCAATACTAATACTAATACTAATACTAATACTAATACTAATACTAATACTAATACTAATACCGCTGCAAATAAGTTTATCATCATGGACTTTGAAGATTCTGCGCTTCATGATGAAAACTGGTTTAAATCACAACCAAAAGGCTATGCCGGTTTTTTTGTTAAAGAAAAACAGGAAGGAAAAGCGGGGATCGGACTTGACAAATTATCCGTTGCTATCGGCGAGGGTCGAAATGGAGGCAATGCATTACTCGTTGAATCAACAAATAAAAGCATGGGCTTACCCAGCTTCTTTATTATAAAATCCTTGAATTCAGGAGGGTCTACTTCTAGATTTAAAGATAAGGGTGGCTACTGGCTTCCTGGTAATCTAAAAGCCAATAGACTAGAATTCTGGCTGAAATTTGAACAGGGGTTTCGAGCTAATTCAGCTTCAGCTAAACGCCTCATCTATCCTAATGATAAAAATCTCGTTATCGGGACTTATCATTTTGACCCAGCTAAAATTAATGGTACTAAGACAGTTGTTGAAAGTGACAACTGGCATTTCTATCACCAAATTTTTCTAAGGCATGACAAGGCAAATGCTGGTTGGATACATGTTGTTGTAAATCAACAACCGCAACATATGCGTAATATTAAGAGTCCTCTTCCAAATAACCCGACAATGCCTGCAGGTAATTATTTTGAAATATTAACGCGGTTATATGTTGATTTAAAACCCTATTTTGCAGACCCGGAAAAATCTTACCCTGTAAAAATGTGGGTTGATGATATAGCACTCACATATGTGCCTGAACATCCTGAGTTATCAATCGATATTGTTAATCTATCACAAGGAGAAAGCATAAACGCCACCCGTAATAAGAAAACATTTTTACCTGTCACTATTTCCAATAGTAGTTCACAACAAATCTGTGGAGAGTTATCTATAAATTCACCAATATGGCTGAATCCAAGCTTACTTGATAGCAAAGGCGTTAATAAAAATAACGCTTATTGCCTTGCTGCAAATTCTTCAGAAACATTGGATTTTAGCATTTCACCTGATTCGACTCGTATAGGTCAAACATTTTCTGCCGGTCTAACCTTTGTTAATGATAAAAACATTCTATCTGATTCAACATCAGTAAACCGTTCATTGGCAGACGGCAATGTTGAAAAAAGAACATTCCCAGAAACAGGGCCACATGATGGGGAGGTTGTTTCTGACTTTGTCCGAGTAACTATTAACTAATAAGTTAACTTGTTTAACCCTCACCTAAGATAGCTTTATATCTTGGGTGAAAAACCTAACAAAGTATTTATCTGTCGTACGACTATACGGCAGATAAATACAGTTTGAGCTTTTAGCAACAACATTAAAACTCTTCATTTAACACCCTTTCAAGCTTTCCCTACCCCTTCTCAAACAAATTTCTAACACTCCATCAGTAATACGACACTTACCAGGTATAAGTACAACCAGCTTTATTTATTACTAATAATTCAACAATAGCTGAAAAGCAGATATTTTCTAAAACCCTTCTCAATTCCTGCTATCACAGCTATTTAGCCTAACATTGTCTCACCTGCTAAAAACACCTCTTTTAGCCGTTTCCATTCTCCGCTTATATGTTTTCTTATAAAAACAATCCTAGCCCATCATATTTCCTCAACTTTTCATACCTTAACTGTGAATTTTTAGACCTGGTTTGCATAAAAAAAATCCAATCAGAACATAGACATAATTAATAGTCAAAATGTGATCCACTTATGCTTTTTCTTAAATCCCGTCCCCTACACTTAAATCCAACGTAAATTCAATTTCGGAAATACCAATGATTAAGTCTAAAGCCATAATAACTTCTTTGATAATGATGGTAGGAAGTTCAAGTGTTCTTGAAGCCTCCCAAGAAGACATTATTAACAAGATAAATATAGAAATACAACAGCACCCATCCTCTACAGATGGAAATTTTTCAGATTTTTTGCCTAGCGAAAAATTTATGGTAATGGACTTTGAAGATGTAGTGGTTCATGATAAAGACTGGCTTTCATCACAGCGAAATGGTTATACCGCTTTGATTGTCCAAAAAAATAAAAATACTGGTGCAAATAAGCTATCTATTGCAATCGGTGAAGGTCGAAATGGAAGTAATGCATTATTAGTTGAATCAACGGATGAAAGCATGGGATTACCCAGCTTCAGCATTAGCAAAGCATTGAAAGCTAAATCAGGGATAAAAGGGATAAAGAACAAAAAAGCCTACCTCATTCCAAACAATGTTAAGGCCAATAGACTAGAGTTTTGGCTTCGGTTCGAAGAAGGCTTTCGATATAACAAATCCTCGGCATACCCCCCTTCATATCCAAATCATCAAAATTTACTTATCAAAACACATCATTTTGACCCATCAAAAATTAACGGAAAAACTATCGTTGACAATAGTGATAACTGGAAATTTCTCCATCGAGTATTCCTTAGACATGACAAAGCGGGAAGTGGTTGGATACATGTCATTATAAATCAACAACCCCAAAAACAGAATAAATCAAAGGACCAGGTTCCAAATAACCCCACGATGCCTTCAGGTAATTATTATAATCTGCTAACAAAGTTATATATTGATTTAGCACCTTATTTTTCAGACCCGGAGACACCTTACCCCGTAAAAATGTGGGTAGATGATATAGCTCTCTCTTATGTTGCTGAAAGTCCTGACTTAACAAT
>CAZRAY010000092.1:0-2801 GCA_964598235.1 uncultured Piscirickettsiaceae bacterium | reverse complement strand
CAGTTGGGATTGGTTGTTTTTCCATACAAAAGGGCAAAAAATAGGGGGGGTGTGCTTCTATATCGCCAAAAAGATGGCGATATAACTTAGCGAGCTAGGTTTTAGTTTGTTTTCTAATGTACTGCTTAATTATTAGGGTGTAACCGTCGAGTTATCCATTGCAATAAAAATCATGGGATAAGAGGGTTGAACGGGTTTATTGTGGAGCTAGGCATTTGCACACAACGTCGCCAAAAAGACGGCGACATAATCGAGTTATCCCTTTCAAGAAAAATATTTGAAAGGGTAAGCTCGCTAAATAATTGCCATGCGAACTTTAGATGACACCCACTCACTAATTACCACCGCAACCAAGATCATAATTAAGATAACAGCCACTTGTGGCCACGCTAATATACTCAAAGATGATTGTAAGTAAAGCCCGATACCACCTGCACCGACCAAGCCTAAGATAGTTGATTCACGAATATTTATATCCCAGCGAAATACACTTAAACCTGCGAAGGCGGGCATTATTTGTGGCACGATACCGTAGGCTATCACTTGTAATTTGCTTGCGCCTGTTGCTTGAATGGCTTCAATTTGATTGATGTCAGTTTCTTCTATCGCTTCATATAATAGTTTTGCCACGAAGCCGATAGAACGAATGGCGATGGCTAAAGTACCTGCAAATATTCCAGGGCCAATAATAGAAACTAGTAATAGCGCCCAAACTAGCGAGTTAATTGAACGAGTTGAAACGATAATAAGTAAAGCAAGAGGGCGTAAAAATCGTTTGCTGGGTGTGGTGTTGGTTGCGGCTAAAAATGCAACGGGTACGCCCATTATAATGGCTAACAAGGTACCTAAGGTGGCGATATTTATGGTATCCCACATCGGCTTCCAAAGCTCTGAGAGATAGCTCCAGCGCGGTGGCCATGCACGACCCCCAATGTCTGCGGCTATATTGGGTGCATCAAATACAAAAAACCATGTGGTTGCATCGGAGATGATTTTCCAACAAAACATAAAGATGGCAACACCGACGAGCCACCCAAACCAAATTTTTAGCTGCTTGGCTCGGTCACGACGTTGCCAAACTTTTAGATCACCATTTGTAGTAACGGGCATTCTTAATTTCCTTATTCTGTTGTTATTGTACTCTTGCTCTGACGAAGCCTGAAATGTATTCAAGCACCATAACAATGGCGATTATGATAATGATGATTGCTGCAGCGGTATCAAATTCATAGCGATCAAATGCTGTATTTAACGTTGCGCCAACACCGCCAGCACCAACCAACCCTAAGATGGAGGAGCTTCTAAAATTAATATCAACACGGTAAATTGATAAGCCAATCAAGCGAGGCATAACTTGTGGTTGAATCGCATAGTTAACCCATTGCCACCAACCCGAGCCTGTTGACCTCACGGCTTCTGCTTGGGGTTTGCTGATATTTTCAATATCTTCAGCCAAGAGTTTAGCGATAAAACCAATGGTCGAAAGAGTGAGTGTGATAAAGCCCGCTAGTGGTCCAAAACCAAAAATAGCGACCATCAAAATAGCGACAATGATTTCATGCAAGGCGCGATTGACAGCGATAACGCCACGGCAAAAAAAGTAGACAACTTTGGGTGCTAAATTACTGGCAGCTCCCAATGCTAGGGGGATAGCAAGAATAATACCTACAACGGTGGAGGTAATTGTAATAACGATACTTTCCCAGATTCCTTCGGATATATCAGACCAGCGTGTTGTAAAATCAGGGTTGGCAAATGATTTGATGAATGCCCATCCGCGGTCTAAGCCTTCATACACTCTTGACCAATTAACTTCGTAAGACAGAAATGCAGCAATAAAATAAGCTATGGCTAAAATGAGCAAGCCATAGCGCCATTTAGTGTCTTTTATGAGGGGAGGGCGCTTCCAGCTACGAGATGCAGTTGTGGCATTCATGTGGTCTCACCGACAGAAGCTTTATTGTTTGAGTCGTCGTCGATACCATCAATATCATCTTCATCGACATCGTCTATTGTGGCTTCCCAATCTTCTTCACCATAGATTTTTGTTAGTACATCAGGTGTTAATTCATCAGGTGAACCATCAAAAATAATCTCACCCATTTGCAAGCCAACGATACGTTCAACAAACATTTGGGCGAGGGCAACATCGTGAATGTTTACAATGGCAGATAAGTTTCTTTCTCTGCAAAGTTCTGAAATGAGTCGCATAATTTGACGAGAAGTTTTTGGATCGAGTGAGGCGGTTGGCTCATCAATCAAAATAACTTCAGGGTCTTGAATCAATGCACGCGCAATTCCAACACGTTGTTTTTGTCCGCCTGATAATTCATCAGCACGTTTATCTACCATGTGATCTAGCCCAACACGCTCTAATAATCGAAAGGCTTCATCAATATCAGATTGAGGATATTTGCGAAAAAAGCTTCTCCAAAATCCCATATAACCAAGACGACCTGACATAACATTTTCCATAATGGTTAGTCTATCGACCAGTGCATATTCTTGAAAAATCATGCCCATTTTACGTCGCTCTTTTCGTAAGCCACTGGCAGAAAGGGAGGTGACTTCGATATTATTTAGGGTAACAGTGCCCGTAGTTGGTTCGACTAAGCGATTAACACAGCGTATCAAGGTACTTTTACCTGCACCAGATGGACCGATGAGACCTACCAGTTGTCCATCGGGAATTTCTAAATTAACGCCTTTGAGTGCGACATCACCTGTACCGTATTGTTTTCCTAGGTTTTTTAATTGGAGCATTTTTTATTTATTCCTTATTAGCTAGGCAATAAAAAGCC
>CAZRAY010000091.1:0-2874 GCA_964598235.1 uncultured Piscirickettsiaceae bacterium | reverse complement strand
TTATCACAGCCATAGTCGTAGCGGGTCGCACGGGTTCTTCCTATACTGCACAACTCGGTGTGATGAAGCTTACTGAAGAGATAGACGCCATGCGCACTATGGGCTTTGAACCACATCGATTTCTGGTACTGCCTCGTATATTAGCGTTAATGATTTCCTTGCCGTTATTAATTTTCTTTGCTGATATTATTGGTATTGCTGCCGGCATGCTTATCTCTCATCTACACCTGCATCTTTCTTTTACCGAGTTCATTCACCGCTTACAATCTGTTCTTGATATAAAACATGTATGGATAGGTATTTGTAAAGGGCCATTTTTCGCCTGGCTTATCGCTGCTATCGGCTGTTATCGAGGCTTTCAGGTTTCCAAAAGCACAGAAAGTATTGGTCGTTATACTACTATTAGTGTTGTTAATGCAATTTTTCTAGTAATTGCCTGTGATGCACTTTTTTCAGTCTTATTGACGGAGCTAGGCATTTGAGTAACACTGTTATTGAGGTATCAGAAGTTGTTACCCGATTTGGTAAAAATGTAGTCCATGATGGTGTCAATCTGAGCGTGCGCCAGGGTGAAATATACGGGCTTCTTGGTGGCAGTGGATCAGGAAAAACAACCTTACTAAAACAAATGATCATGCTGCTAAAACCACAGTCAGGAGAGATTAGGGTTCTTCAGCAAGAACTGTCAACAATCACCCGAACTGATGCTGCTATACTACGAAGAAACTGGGGAGTTCTTTTCCAGAGCGGAGCGCTTTATTCTTCACTCACCGTTGCAGAAAATGTTGGGATTAAACTTCGAGAATATACAGACCTTCCATTAAAATTGATTCAGGATATTGTGCGGATGAAAATTAATATGGTGGGACTTCCTGAATCTGCTGCCGAGCTCTACCCCGCCGAATTAAGTGGCGGTATGGTTAAGCGAGCTGCATTAGCCCGAGCCTTGGTTATGGATCCAGCATTATTATTTCTTGACGAACCCACCTCTGGCCTGGACCCTGTTGGAGCAGAAGCTTTTGATAATTTAATTCTCGAACTACGCGAAATTCTTGGTTTAACTGTGGTGATGGTTACCCATGATCTGGATTCCATATGGACTATCGTTGACCGTTTTGCCGTATTGGGAGAAAAAAAAGTCATTGCTGAAGGCACTCTTAATGAAATTATAGAAAATCCCCAGCCCATAGTCAGGCAATTTTTCGGGGGTGTTCGAGGACGGATACGAAGTCAAAATGGAAAGTAAAATCAATTACACACTGGTCGGGTTATTTGTTGTGCTGCTACTAGCCGGATTGATAAGCTTTGCCTACTGGTTAGGTAAATACGGCGGTCAGCAAGAATACAATTATTATCATGTTTATATGTCTGAATCTGTAGCAGGATTAAGTAATGATTCTTCTGTTAAATACCGAGGTGTTGACGTTGGAACAGTAGTGCATATTGGACTAAACCCAAAAAACTCAGAACAGGTAGAACTACTTTTAAAAATCGAGCTCAATACTCCAATCAAAACAGATACTACGGCTACACTAAAATCGTTTGGGCTTACAGGACTAACTTATGTCGAACTGGAAGGTGTTGGTGGTCCAGATACTCCGTTATTAACAAGCTCCGCAGATCAGATTCCCAGCATCCCTGCCCGTCCATCTACATTTGCTCGAATCGACGAATCCATGGGTATTCTTACAACAAAAATAGCTCTGGCTTTAGACAAGTTTAGCCAACTACTCAGTGAACAGAATCTGGACAATGTTTCATCCACTCTTTCTGAAATAAAGATTCTTGCCAAAGATATGAGAGAACAAAAGGAAAGCTTCCAGAGCCTGGTTGATAATGGTGTTATCATGGAAAAACGTGTTACTGAAGCCTTTAAAAAGATTGAAATCGCCTCTGTTAGTGTTACCAAAATGGCTGACAGTCTGGAAAAAAACTCTACCACTATAAGTCGTAACATGAGCCAGGATTTACAGCAAAGTATGGAATCATTTAATCAACTACTTTCAGAACTGGATATTCTGGCAAGATATCTGCAAAGAACAACTCAAAGTTTTGAAGCCAGTCCAAGTGACCTGCTATTCAAACGTTCCCAGCCTAAACCGGGACCTGGCGAGGAAGGATACAAATGAGAAATAATGTTTACATAACCTTAGTACTTATCAGTCTGCTTCCTGGTTGCCTGATCAAAACTAATCCTCCTGCCGATATCTATACGATATCTCCAAGGTGGAATAACAATGATATACAGTTAGAGCCACAAAAAAAATCATCTCATATTATTAAACTTGCTCCAATCCGTGCAACTCGTGCTCTTACAGGCACTGAAATCCTATACAGTGACACCGAATATAGCTGGAATAGTTATCTCTACAGTCGTTGGAATGATACACCGGTCAAAATGCTTCAGACCCTGTTTCAGGTCAGCATAGAAGAAAGCCACTCTTTTAAGGCAGTGGTTCCACCTTCATCTGTTTCAACAGCTGATTTATTGCTAGAAAGCACACTGCTAGACCTTAGTCACCATATCAATGTTGATGGAGCGTCAGAAGGCGTTATCAGGATACAGTTTTATCTCATCGATAATATGAATAGAACAGTTATAGCAACGAAACAATTCGTTTCCAAAATACCAACATCCACCCAAAATGCTAAAGGTGTGGTCAGGGCTCTCAACAAGGCTGCGACTAATATTGCTCACAAACTTGTCGTTTGGCTTACGGAATCTGGAAGAATTTAAAAAGGGCTAGTACTCTGTCATTGTTGTATTGATAGGTAGAGAGAGTTGAGAAGTGGTTAGCTGCTAGTGACGGACTAGCGGGCTAATACAAACAAGTGCAACAACGCAGATGACCATTTATCGGCTTTCTGTACCCG
>CAZRAY010000090.1:0-3009 GCA_964598235.1 uncultured Piscirickettsiaceae bacterium | reverse complement strand
GTAATGCTTTCATCCGTGAGTATTGCATCGCCTTCTTTCCATACCTTACCATCTGGCACGATAGTGCGAATTTGATAAATTGTGCCCGGAATATCATCCGATAACGTGAATATATAATATTTATTGGCATAGAGACCATAGCGGGTTTTATTTTTATCGTTAACATAAGGCTTAATACTATATTGTACTGCTTTTATTTGCTCACCTTTATACTCCACCATAACATCTGTTTTCACCGCCCCACCGGCTAATGCCCAGCGAATACGACGCTGGAAATGCCGCCATGAACCTTTTGTTTGGCGCTCTAACTCATGCACATCCCACTCAAGGAACATCACAAACACACCGTTACCAGACTGATTATCGCGGTCCAAATAAGGCCGTTTATGTTCACCTGTAAAAAACTCAAAATGCTGGTCGTTGCGGCCTGTATTTCGAATATTTTTTATACCCACATCAACCGTGTCCGTTGTCGGATCTTCGATATAACTTTCTTTCTTATAGGCATAGTGCAATATCCCTTCTGATGTCACATTTTTCATATGTGGACTATCAAATAAGGCATTATTCGCTTCTGAGAAGCCCGCCACCGCAAAGACCTGAGCACTCATTAAAAAACCAATACTGGCAAGCATCCCTATTAACTTATACTTCATTGAAACTATTAACCTCTTTTGTTCGTATTCGTGTTGCGCTATTATACTAGACAACTATAACTTATTCTTGGCGCCCTACTATGACCACGATTCAATCACAAAAAATCCCTGCTATTTTAATGTTTATACTGATTTTTTTCAGTCTTACCGGCTGTCCCTCAGGAAGTGAAACGGCATACCATGTCAGCTATGAAAAATATAGTAATGAGAATTTTGAAAATACATTGATGAATCTCGATATTGCAATTTCAGAACACAACTATCGCATCATCCATCGCAGCACAATAGGCCAAGCGGTTCGCGACCGCGGCGAAAAAGATTTTCCGCTTTCCACTATCACTGAGTTTTGTAATATTACCTATGCGCGTGAAATGATGGAAATCAATCCTGATCTCATTAATGCCATGCCTTGCCGGATTGCTGTCCGAGAAGCATCAGAGGGTGTTTTAGTCAGTACGCGGCTAATGGATGAATCCGTTAGCAATCCCAAACAAGTTGAGTTTGCCAAACGAATTAATCAGAATCTTAAAGAAATTATTGCCGACACCGTGAATTTCTAAACCCCATCCATTAAAGACTAATCGTCATCATCCCCTCGCACTGCTGGTGCCGCCACCAATGGGAAGTGATATTCTTCAACTAAAGTTGCGATTTCATCCTTTTTTGCTTCAATGAGCTTATTCAGCAACGCTTTCCATTTTTTGTCAGGATAACGTACGCCCATTGCAATGCTAAACGGCATGCCGCCATCTTCTTTTGCTAGGGGTACCACAGCCATCTTAACGTCGGATTGACCTGCATAATAGCCTGCAATTGGCCCCCAAGCAAAGGCAACATCGACCTCTCCCGAAGCCACGGCTTCAACAATCCGTCCAGGATGCGTGCGGGCATGGCCTGGCATCATACGATAATACTCGATATTATCGCCCAGCCCATTGTTAATCAACGATTCAGTCGCACCATCCCGATCAAACAAGCCAATGCGTATCTTTTTACCCGTTGCCACTAATTTTGCAATATCTTCAACTGTTTTTAATTCATAGCCTTCACCACTGCGGTAGACCATTGACTCAATGGAAGAGAAGTAAATATCGGTCGTTGCTAGTCTATCGTATTCCCCTGGCACACCCACAACCAAATCACATAGATAACGGCCTGTTTCTCTATCAACTTTCTTGATGGTGTTTCTAATAAAACCTAGGCGCTGCGGAAACCAAGTATATTCCAAAGGAATTTCGAGCTCATCAGCGAACAATTTAGCAATTTTATTTTCTATGCCCTGCATTTCAAAATTTGAAAAGGGTAAATTAAATTTATCACCACACACACGCAGCGCTGTTTGCCCTTTAAGTGGTTTAAGATCACCTGCATAAACAGTACCAAATAAACTGCTCGTTGCAGCAATGAGTATTGCCGCCTTAATGATTGAACGCATAATATATCGTTTCCTTATTCTTAAATTATTATTAATAAATCTAATCTGGCCTATGAAGATAGGACACTACTCTACCTGTTTTTATCCCAAAAAAAAAGCCCCACATCCAAAAGGATGTAGGGCTCTTTAATTTTAGCTTGTATGTAAGTATTAAATACTTATCTACAAATCAGCTTATAAGCTGAATACGCTTAAGATACCACCAAGCTCAGTCCAGCTAGATAGTGCTTTATAAGCACCCACCGCACCAAGACCATCAGTATCATTTTCTAAGCTAGGAATCGCCATACCGATACCAGCCCAACCACCAATCCCTGAAAGGATTGAGATGAACTGTTTACCGTCATGCTTGTAAGTATTTACGTTACCGATAATACCTGAAGCAGTTTTGAATCTCCAAAGCTCACGACCTGATTGTGCGTCAACTGCTTTGATGTAGCCTTCTAATGTACCGTAGAAAACAACGTCAGAAGCGGTTGCTAATGCACCAGACCATGCTGAGAAACGTTCTGGGTTAGACCAAACGATCTTACCAACACGTGAATCCCAAGCGATGAAGTTACCTAAGTGTGTGCCGCCTGGAGCAGGGAACATGCTTAGAGTAGCACCAACATATGGTTGACCTGAAGTAAATTCAACTTCAAATGGTTCATAATCCATACATACGTGGTTTGTTGGAACATAGTGTAAACCAGTACGTGGAGAGTAAGCAGAAGGCTGCTCATCTTTAGAACCTAACGCAGCAGGACAAACGCCTGTTGTGTTAACGTCTGCACCATTACGTGCAGTTGAGTATTTAGCAACACGATCGTGAAGACCAGTCTTAAGATCTACACCGTTAGACCAGTTAGTCGCAGGATCGAATTTTTCAGCTACTAACAATTCACCACTTACGCGGTCCATTGTGTAACCAAAACC
>CAZRAY010000089.1:0-3144 GCA_964598235.1 uncultured Piscirickettsiaceae bacterium | reverse complement strand
TGTTGAATAAAATCTTGGCTAGCTTGATCGTTAATACTTTGACAGTGAAACACAGGGATATTGTGGTCAGCCGCAATTTTCCATGCGGGTTTTAAACGCTGTCGTAAAAAAGGCAATACAAGTGTCGTTAAATACCCCACGCCTTGAACACACCGTTGCCAGAAAAGTAACCATGCAAACTGCCAACCGACTTTAGCAAGGTGCTGTTTAACACGTGACCAACCTTGAGCAGACAGCTTCAAAGGCGGCGCCTTTACCACGCCAACAATATTAATCTCTGGCATATTCAGTAACTTATTCATGATCATCGCGCTGCCCAGATGACCTGATGAATACAGCACAACCACATTCAGTTTCATTGTGTGCAATTTACCTACGAATAACGTCTATTTAGCGGCCTTTTCCATTGCTTCGCCTGCGTCTTGAATATCTTCACCCAGGCCTTGAATCGTATTACAACCTGCCAGTACAACACTGACACCCACCAATAAAACCAATGCTAATTTTTTCATGTCTACCCCAACAATTTATATAGACTCTCCTCCGTGCTTCTCCTACCTTACTTCCATCAGCAAGGCGAACACGAAAACCTACATTACTTAATCAATTTACTCAGTGCTTTCACATCTCCAACCCAATTTGGGAAATGCTTTCTAATCAGCTCATCTAACTCAATTTCAAAGGCCGAGACACGCTCCGATGAAATCGCATGTGCATCCGAATCTGAAACAGCTTCGGTTATCATCCCTGCACCAATCGTTACATTCGTCAAACGATCAATAACAATAAAAGCACCTGTATTTCTATTTTGCTGATAAGCATCAAATACAACCGGTTTGTTCAGTGAAAACTCACATAATCCAATTTCATTCATTTGCAGTGCATCAACTTGGTTTTCTGCCAGCGTATTCACATCAACTTGGTGTTCAATGGCGGTTAATACCCCCGTACTCTCGCTCACACCAACTTTAAAATTATATTGGCGTCCACTGACTAATGCTTGTTCAGCCATCCATACAACCGTCGCTTTAAGCCGACGTGCAACATGAGGTTGATTGCTAAGACCAACAATCATATCACCACGGCTGATATCCACTTCATCCTCTAGCGTTACCGTAATGGCTTCTCCCGGAATGGCTTGCACCAACTCACCTTCATAATTTACTAATGCTTTAACCCGACTTTGTGAACCCGATGGTAAAACTGCAATCACATCGCCTGGCTTAAGATTACCTGAGGCTAACGTGCCGCAATATCCTCTAAAATCAAGGTTCGGCCGATTAACATACTGCACAGGGAATCGGACATCATCATTATTGCTATCCGTTGCAATATCGATATTATCGAGTAAACACATCAAGGTTTTACCTTGATACCAAGGCATATTATCGCCCTTATTCACTACATTATCGCCCACCAAAGCAGATAGCGGCACAAAATGCACATCCTGCATACCCAACTCTTTTGCAAAGGCTAAGTAATCCTCGCGGATATCATTAAACACCTGCTCGCTATAATCTTTGATGTCCATTTTATTAACCGCCACCACGATATGCTTAATGCCTAACAATGAAGCAATATAACTATGTCGACGGGTTTGTGTTTGTACGCCATAACGGGCATCAATCAGAATCACTGCTAATTGACAATTAGAGGCTCCTGTTGCCATATTTCGTGTGTATTGCTCATGTCCTGGGGTATCAGCAATAATAAATTTACGTTTCGTCGTCGAAAAATAGCGGTAAGCCACATCAATGGTAATACCTTGCTCGCGCTCTGCTTGCAAACCATCTACTAATAAGGCCAAATCAACAGCCTCACCTGTTGTGCCTGATTTCACGCTATCTTTGGTCACGGCTTCAAGCTGATCTTCATAGATCATTTTTGAATCATAGAGCAAGCGACCAATTAAAGTACTCTTGCCATCATCCACATTACCGCAGGTTAAGAAACGTAGAATTTCTTTATTTTCATGCTGCTTTAAATAAGCATCAATATCGGTTGCGATCAAGTTATCTACTTCATAATTATTATCCGTGCTCATTAGAAATAACCCTCCTGCTTCTTCTTCTCCATCGAACCTGACTCATCATGATCAATGGCGCGACCTTGTCTTTCCGATGTCGTGGTCAATAACATTTCTTGAATAATTTCGGGCAAGGTTGAGGCTTTTGAATCCACCGCCCCCGTTAAGGGATAACAGCCTAGTGTTCTAAATCGCACTTTTTCCATTTTAGGTTCTTCGCCTGGTTCTAAACGCATCCGGTCATCATCCACCATAATTTTCAAACCATTACGTTCCACCACAGGCCGTTCGGCAGCATAATATAAAGGCACAATGGGAATACCCTCTAAATGAATATATTGCCAAATATCAAGCTCCGTCCAATTCGATAGAGGGAAGACACGAATGCTTTCACCTTGATTCACTTTGCTGTTATAAATATTCCATAACTCTGGACGTTGTTGTTTCGGATCCCAACGATGGTTCTTATCCCGAAAAGAATACACACGCTCTTTCGCCCGTGATTTTTCTTCATCACGCCTTGCACCACCAAAAGCAGCATCGAAGCCATATTTATCCAAGGCTTGTTTCAAACCATCTGTTTTCATAATATCGGTGTAGCGTGCATGATCAAAGGGATTGATACCTTCATCGATGCCTGCTTGATTACTATGCACCAACAATTCCAGCCCTAATTCTTTTACCCGCTGATCCCGGAATGCAATCATCTCTTTAAACTTCCATGTGGTATCTACATGCAATAAAGGGAACGGTGGCTTACCTGGTGCAAAAGCCTTCATCGCCAAATGCAGCATCACAGCTGAATCTTTCCCCACAGAATAAAGCATCACAGGATTATCAAATTCCGCTGCCACTTCACGCATAATATGAATACTTTCGGCTTCTAATTGTTGCAGATGGGTTAGTTTTCTGGTCATTGTTTAACTCTCTAATGTTGTTGCTTTAACGTGTAATCCGCATTCTTTACTTTCTGGGTTTTCCCACCACCAGCGACCAGCACGAATATCTTCTCCTGCCGTGATCGCACGGGTACATGGGGCACAACCAATGCTCGCGACACCTTGGTCATGTAATTTATTATAAGGCACATCAAACGCCTTAATATAGGCCCACACATC
>CAZRAY010000088.1:0-3182 GCA_964598235.1 uncultured Piscirickettsiaceae bacterium | reverse complement strand
GATGTCTTTGTACAGTATCCTGGCGCATCAAGCGAAGAAATTGAAATGCAGGTCACAACCCCTCTGGAAGTATTGCTTAGCCAGATAAATGGTGTTAAATATGTCTATTCGGCTTCCATGCCTGGCATGGCAGTAGTGACTGTTCGTTATTTTGTCGGTGAGGATCTGGAAAAAAGTCTGATTAAAACCCGCGATAAAATGCAGGCCAACAAGGACATCATTCCTCCAGGTGTTACTCAATGGCTAGTCAAGCCTGTGGAAATCGATGATGTACCTATTGTTATGCTGACCTTGTCAGCGCAAAATAATACTTATGATTCGATGAGCCTGCGTCGTATTGCCGATGAATTGATTGCACGCCTCCGGGGTACGCATGATGTTGGCAAAAGCTGGGTCGTTGGGGGAGCGGCTAAACAAATTTCAGTCTATCCTGACCCAGGCAAACTGACTGCTTATAATATGACTTTATTGGATGTAAAGCAGGCGTTGGCCAATAATAATGTCAACTTGCAAACTGGATCCTTTGAACAAGGTAATCAGGAAATTCTGGTACAAGCTGGACCGTTCATAAAAACCCCTGAACAGGTCGCTGCTACAGTCATAAATAGTGTGAATGGCCGATTAGTCTATTTAGGTGATGTAGCTCGCATTATCAATGGCCCGGAAGATCCTCAACACTACACACGTATTGGCTTCGGACCAGCCGTTAAAAAAATGAGCCGTATTGGCGAGGCCGTAGGAAATCAACCTGTAACTGGTGAAGAGCGAGAAATGGTTACTATTGCCATTGCCAAGCGTAAAGGCAGTAATGCTGTTAGCGTTGCCGAGCAAGTATTAGCCTTAACCAAATCATTGCGCGGCACTTTGATTCCAGATGATGTGTTAATCACAGTCAGCCGCAATTATGGCGAAACGGCTGATCATAAGGTTAACGAACTGGTTATGCATCTGAGTATAGCGATCCTTACCATTGTTGTTCTGTTGGCGTTAACACTAGGGTTTAAAGAGTCGCTCATTGTTTCCATCGCAGTACCAATGACCTTCGCTATCACGCTGTTCTGTGACTTGATTTTTGGTTACACCATTAATCGTGTCACCTTGTTCGCATTGATCCTATCGCTAGGATTGCTGGTTGATGACCCTATCGTTGGCGTGGAAAATATTCATCGTCACTACAAAATGCGTAAAGAACCTCCGTTACGAGCCTTACTAACAGCGGTTAATGAAGTACAGCCACCCACTATATTGGCGACCTTTGCAGTTATTATGTCTTTCATACCAATGTTTTTCATCACTGGAATGATGGGCCCTTATATGGCGCCCATGGCATTTAATGTGCCTATTGCTATGTTGTTATCGTTGATCATCGCCTTTACTGTCACCCCCTGGGCCAGTTATCGAATGTTAAAAAAAGACTATGGTAAAGGTAATGACAAGCCCTTTGAGCTGAAAAAAACTTTCGGTTACAGGCTATATCAAAGTATTTTAATACCAATAATTGCTACACCTGCACGTTCACGCTGGTTTTTACTGGCTGTATTTCTTGCCTTTATTGGCGCCTCAATGCTTGCTGTAACACGCGCTGTCCCTTTGAAATTATTACCCTTTGATAATAAAAATGAATTACAATTAATTATTGATATGCCTCGGGGGTCAACGCTGGAAGATACCGATAACGTGAGCAAAGCACTGGGACGTTATTTATCGACAGTCAATGAAATCACTGATTACCAAAGCTATGTAGGATTAGCCTCCCCTATGGATTTTAATGGCATGGTACGTCATTACTACTTGCGGCACGGCAGCTATGTTGGCGACATACGTATTAATTTACTGCACAAAACCGAGCGTCAGCAACAATCGCATAAAATTGCCTTACGAATCCGTCCAGCTATTGATAAAATTGAGCAGCAATACGGTGCGAATATTAAAATTGTCGAACTCCCGCCCGGCCCTCCTGTTCTATCAACGATCGTAGCTGAAATATATGGACCGCCAGATGCAAGCATTTCTGATATGAATCAAGTATCCAAAGAAGTGAAAGTTGCCTTACAGAAAATTTCAGGCGTCGTTGATGTGGATGATATGATCGAAGCACCTCATCAACAACTTCATTTCAAGTTGAATCGTAAACAGGCCGCATTGAATGGTATTACGGTCGAACAGGTTGCACAAACACTGAAATTGGCGTTAGCTGGTGAGAAAGCTGGAACTGTGCATATAGTTAGCGAACGTCTGCCCCTTTTTATTCACCTGCAATTATCAAGAGATATGCGTTCTTCGGCTAATGACTTAATGGCTTTGCGAGTTAGAACAAATACCGGCAAACTGATTCCACTGAGTGAGATTGGACAAATGGTTCATGAGACAGGTGATCAAACCATCTATCATAAAAACCTACAACGTTTGTCTTATGTAACTGCCGAAATGGCCGGCCGTAGCCCTGTAGAAGCCATATTTGATATAAATGACTGGCTGCAGAACAACCCGTTACCACAAGGCTATCATGCTGAAATGGCGGGCGAAGGCGAATGGAAAATTACCGTTGATGTGTTTAGAGATTTAGGCCTGGCCTTTGCTGCAGCAATGATAATGATCTACGTGTTATTGGTGGGTCAGACGGGTTCGCTAGGTATACCGTTGATTATGATGATTGCGATCCCCTTGACCGTTATCGGCATCATGCCAGGTTTTTGGTTTATTAATCTGTTCACTGAATCAGTAGGCGATTATCCCAATCCGATATATTTTACTGCAACAGCTATGATTGGCATGATTGCTCTGGCAGGTATTGTGGTACGTAACTCAATCATTCTGATCGATTTTATCGACCATGCCTATAATCGAGATCAACAAACCACCCTGTCTGAAGCATTGATAGAGTCAGGTGCCACTCGATTAAAGCCAATACTGTTGACTGCAGCCGCCGCGGTATTAGGAGCATCTATTATCGTACTCGACCCCATCTTTTCTGGATTGGCCTGGAGTTTTATCTTTGGCATCATTGCTTCGACAATGTTTTCCTTAGTGGTTATTCCGGTGGCTTATTATATGCTTATGTGGAATAAACCCAAGCAGATGAATGTAGTGGACGAGCTATAGATAATGCTCCTGCAACTTTTGAATATATAAAGGCAAGCAGTCCCAATAAAAAGCATCATGATGATACTTATGACAAAAAT
>CAZRAY010000087.1:0-3184 GCA_964598235.1 uncultured Piscirickettsiaceae bacterium | reverse complement strand
CCCATTTTTTGTAAAGCCGCGTACAGATTACTAGAAGAATCAAACTATAAAATTAGGTAGGTGATTGTTTTGTTATTAGTTTGGTTTTGCTTGTTTATTAATATGGATGTCTTCTTATGCTATGAAAGCATTGCTAATTATTATATTTTTAACTAGTTTACCTGCATGTTCATTCATTGTCGGAGAACTCCCCAACGGGCCTGGATACATTACTAGACAGCGAGCAACCAACATCGCTAGTAATTATATAGCATCAAATAACTTGCCATGGGGCGAACCAATGAGGGTGCAATTTATTAATAATACATTTTTGTTTCACTATGATACTCCCAACGAAGAAAGTGCCTTAATTGGAGGAAGAGCACTATATGTAAATATTGAAACAGGTACAGTGTCATTCCCTCCCAGGCTTTAGGGATAAAAACAAATGATGGGGTCAGTGCTTGTATCATTTCCAAAGCCAAAGCCCACTCCAGCATTTTATATAACAAATCACATTATTCACCGACCCGACATAATTAATACCAAAGCGAGTTGCAATCCCCTGTGATGTTGTCGTCCCCGATTGATTTTTGAATGTTATACAAGCAACTTGACCCCCTGCTTTTTCCTTGGAACATATAGCGGGACGAACCCAATGCCAAATCGTAAGCGTTGAAACTTACGCATGGAATGGAAAAAACTTATGGGATCTGCTTTCAAAACAAAAGTGGTCAAAGAAAACCACAGCATCATCTCAAACGACAATTTCGCCTCTTTATCTGTAGTAGATCAGTGGAGGTATGACCGCTTTCTTTCAAAAGCATTTTAATTTAGTATGGCTTTTGATTTTTATCTATTTGATAAATAATATAAAAAACCAATAAATCTATAGTTAATTACCAACACCCTGCATATAAAATCCTGAAAAACTTTACATTTCAACAGGTTACGTGAGTACTAGCACCCTTTTTCAGTCAACAAAGCGGAGAAAAGCCAAATTATGTCTTATTTAGAACCTTCGGAGTTCGTTACAAAAATGGTGGACTCGGGTGAGTCCAAAATTTATATGTCTACGAAGGATACGATCATCCGTGCCTATATGGCCGGTGCTGTGCTTGGGCTTGCAGCCATGTTTGCGATTACTGTTACGGTTCAAACAGGTTCGCCTCTCCTTGGTGCTGTGCTCTTTCCAGTAGGCTTTATCATGTTATATTTGATGAAGTTTGATTTGTTAACCGGTGTTTTTACTCTCGTCCCCCTTGCCTGGCTTGATAAAAGACCGGGCGCGACTGTTGGGCAAATTTTACGTAATTGGAGTTGGGTGTTCGTCGGTAACCTGGGCGGTGCATTGACGGTTGCAATCATTATGTCCTTTGTTCTGACCTACGGTTACAACATTGATGGTGGTGCGGTTGCGGACAAGGTAGGTCATATCGGTGAATCCCGAACCTTGGGTTATAAAGAGCATGGCCTAGAAGGTTGGTTGACCATCTTTATGCGCGGCATGTTGTGTAACTGGATGGTTTCCATGGGCGTTGTGGGCGCTATGATCTCCACTTCAGCAACAGGCAAAATTGCAGCAATGTGGATGCCTATCATGTTGTTCTTCTACATGGGTTTTGAACACTCAATCGTTAATATGTTCTTGTTCCCATTTTCTATGATCATGGGCGGTGACTTTACCATTTCCGATTACCTCTTCTGGAATGAATTGCCAACTGTCTTGGGTAATCTGGTGGGGGGCTTGGTGTTTGTTGCGTTACCCTTGTACTACACCCATGTAAGAACAAGCCCGGATCGCAAGATCAGCAAATAACTTACGAGGAAACCCGGCTATCAGAGTCGGGTTTATTCCATTTATGTCAAGTCAATTAAGTATCTCCATCGGGCAAGGTTCTGATAAAGGCCGCAAGGATATCAACCAGGATTTCCATGGCACTTACATACCGAAAGAACCCTTGCTAACCTCAAAGGGTATTGCTATCGGTTTGGCGGATGGCATAAGCAGCAGTGAAGTCAGTCAACATGCCAGCGAAGTCGCTATCAAAAGCTTTCTGGAAGACTATTACTGTACGCCGGAATCCTGGACCGTTAAAGCAGCAGTGCAGCGCGTACTAAAAGCGACAAACTCCTGGTTGTACCTGCAAACTCGCAATAGCCCCTATCGTTATTCCCCAGACCGGGGGTACGTATGCACATTCACCACGTTAGTTATCAAATCCAATACCGCGCATGTTTTTTATGTGGGAGATACGCGTGTTTATCGTTTGAGCGAAAACAATCTCGAGCAGATTACCGAGGATCACCGACTCTGGGTTTCAAAAGACAAAAGCTATCTCAGGCGTGCTTTGGGCATGAAGGATCAGCTTGAGCTGGATTATCAATCTTTCACCTTGGACGTTGGGGATGTTTTTATTCTGGCTACCGATGGTGTCTATGAATATGCAGATGATAAGTTCGTCATCGAGATGGTCAGGACTCACAGTAATGACCTGGATAAAGCGGCTTCATTAATTATCGAAGAGGCATTCCAGCAGGGAAGTACGGATAATTTAAGTATTCAAATCGTCAGGATTGATCAATTACCCAGTCAGGACGTTGATGAAGTTTACCAGCAATTAACAATATTGCCTTTCCCGCCCGAACTCAAGCCCCGGATGTTGTTTGACGGCTATGAAATCATTCGTGATTTACGTATTAGTCATCGCAGCCATATTTATCTGGCTGTTGATATTGAGAGCCAAGAACAAGTTGTTTTAAAAATCCCCTCCGTTGATCTTCGGGATAACCCGGAGTACCTGGAGCGTTTCCTGATGGAAGAGTGGGTTGCCCGCCGCATTAATAATGCCCATGTATTAAAACCTTGCTCGCAAACGCGAAAGCGAAATTATTTATATATCGTGACGGAATTTATAAAAGGACAAACGCTAAAGCAGTGGATGATTGATCACTCAGAGCCGAGTGTAGAAGAGGTTCGCGGCATTATAGAGCAAATTGCCAAAGGCTTACGTGCGTTTCATCGTCAGGAAATGTTTCATCAAGACCTAAGACCTGACAACATTATGATTGACCAAATGGGCGTGGTAAAAATTATCGATTTTGGCTCTGTCCGTGTCGCTGGTCTCAGGGAGGTGACAAGCCCAATTGAACAGCAAAATATTCTCGGTACGGCGCTATACACTGCACCAGAATATTTTCTGGG
>CAZRAY010000086.1:0-3487 GCA_964598235.1 uncultured Piscirickettsiaceae bacterium | reverse complement strand
GACAGAGTTAATATCCACTGTTTAGCAGCCCTAGAATTAAATGCTTTTCGTCCGTATCCTTCAGTTAACAAATCTTCAGGAAGATACTCATCATACTTTTCATTAAGCTTTTGCTGAATAGAAAGTGTTCCAGCCAGTTCGGTTTCATCTGGTAGCTCATCTTTTGCTATACCTATTAAACAATTTTTTATGTTATCAACATTCGTATTCTGTACCTCAATAACTCCAGCAAAATTACTACATACAAATCCACTTCTAATAAGCAAAATAGTAAGGGTGTTAACTACTTTATCACCCATCCATGAGAAAATATAACAGTGCTTACCGCTTTGATAAACAGGTTTTTCTTCAAGGTTGGCTTCTTTATAAAGATACGTTCCTTCTTGAAATAGCCGCCTTCCGACATTATCCATAAAATCTACTTTCTGATTGCCAACCTCAATGCGATAGTCACCAGTGCGATAGATACTTAACATCTCTTGTCGAACCCTGTCATGAATCGACATGCCACTACCGTTAAATTTTGGAGGTTTGCCACCCTTTGTAGAAGTCACGTAGATAACTTTCTTTTCATCATCAATATCCGTGACCTTCCATCTACGGCCACCAAATATAATGTGCTGGTCTTTAAGAATCAGTGCGTCAACGGGTAGTGTACCAAGCGTTTTACTTCCAGCGACAATGCGGAATTCTTCTGGTGTTTTAAAGACGGCATAGAATGTATAGGAATTGGTAAGACGCTCGCCTTCACTCCCCAAAACCAACTCACCGCTATTTAGTTGCTGTATCAGTTGGACTGTCCCCATGTGGGACAACAGTTGCTTGAAGTGCTCAATAGTTATTTCTTTGAAAGATCCTTGCTCACATAATAAAGAGTAAAGCTGGTCTGTTCTGGCGCTTCCCCATTGTGCAATTACAGCAAGAATCTGGTGCAAAAATGTAGAGAGGTGCATTTGCTCTGTATCTGCCGGTTCAAACCAATTCCTTACGATGAGCAACCGTATCATTGCTAATGACTGAACTAGCTCTAATCTAAGACCATCCACGATATTGGATTTATCGCTCAGTTCATTTTCAGCGATGAGCATTCGTAAAATGGAAGGAGAATTTCTTCGACCGGATCGACCTAACCGTTGACGTAAACTTGATACCGAGTGTGGTGCCGTAACCTGAATGACTGAACTCACTTTCCCGATGTCGATACCTAACTCTAATGTCATGGTGCAAATGGCTGTAGTAGGTAGGGTTTCTTTCTGCAATCTAGCTTCTAAATCTTCTCTGAGTTCTTTAGCTAAAGAACCATGATGAGGGAAAAATTCATTCGGTACAACTTGTTGATCGCATAAATCACTTAACTGTGCAGCAATACTTTCCGTCCGGCTGCGGCTATTTGCAAATACCAGATGTGAGTCGCCTCTACAGAGTCTATAAATTTCCTGACAAATCTGCTGTTCGGCAGATGTACGTGTATCATCTGCCATGATGTCTACCGGTTCTAAATATCCCTTAACCTGAACCTTAATAGTACTTTGGTGCTGACTGCTGGTAATGGTTTCACAAGGCAGACTCTTATTCGGTCTGAGAGAAAGCGGTACTTTTTCAAGTTCTCCGAGAGTCGCACTTAGCGCCACCCGTGGAATGGGGTTTGAAATACGATTGGTGATATGTTCAAGACGGGTGAGCAGAGAAAGTAGTTGTTGACCTCGTTCCGTTCCGATAAACGCATGAAATTCATCAATTACGATATATTTGAGTGAGGTGAAGGACTGTTTTACCCATCCCGGCTCTCTGACTAAGAGTGATTCCAAGGACTCAGGGGTAATAAGAAGAATACCTGAAGGATTGTTTCTGGCTTTCTTCTTTTTGGATTGAAGGCTATCACCATGCCACGGCGTAACCTGCATATCCAACATTTCACTTAAAGTTTCGAGCCTGCGGTACTGATCGTTAATCAGTGCTTTTAAAGGACTAATATACAGAATACCAAAGCCACTTTCCTCTTCGGCAATTGCACTACACGCAGGTAGAAAAAAAGCTTCTGTTTTACCTGCCGCCGTTGATGCGCTAATCAGCACATCTCTATCACCTGCCAGAATCGGTGCAATTGCCCGTTTTTGTATCTCTCTTAAATCAGGCCATCCCTGATTAAATAACCATTTTTGTACACGCTTATCAAGTCGTTGATGTTCCTCTGTCATAATTTGAAATCAGCTAGCCCATCAGAATTCAGAATCTCACCTGTCTCTTCGCCCACAATAATTTCATCTGTATCACTTGGGCGATCCTTCTCAATCGCAATTGATTGAACTAACTGCGACCATTGGATAGAAGGATTTTGTTCCAAGACTGCCAGCATATCTAAAAATGCTTTGATGGTATTTCTTGGTGTACGGAAATAGACATCCCCGATAGTCTGGCTACAATGGTGTAGAAAGGATTTGAGAGCATCATCAGGCACTAGATATTTAGAAGTATCACCTTCGGCAAATACATGACGAAGATTCTTCAAGAGAATATAAAGTTCTTCTGGTGTTAAGCTCGCTAGATGAAGTGCTGGAGAGGAATAATCAATCACACCTGCTCGCTGTGCAAAGCTGTTTTCAGCTAAACGGGATTGCAGTGCTTCATAGCTATATAATCCTCTGCGGGGATCTAGTAAAAACTCAGGTGTTCCACCCAGCAGAAATCCCAGATATTCAGCGGAACCCTGAAGGCAGTCATTTAGTATTCGTAGAATCTGCTCATAGTTAGATGTACGTGCTTGTGTGCTGCTTAATTTATAAAGATTGACCATCTCGTCTAGATTAACGAGTAAGCCTTCATAACCCGCCTGACGTACAAATAGGCTCATAAGTTTTAACGCATCATAAAACGAGTTGTCCGAAATAATCGTTCTGACATCAAGATCCCTTCGGGCATCTGTCTTAGTCGTGTATTCAGCACGTAACCAACGAATAGCATTTGATTTTAACTCTTCGTTATCCTGCTCATGACCGTTCCAGTAAGCATCAATGACTTTTGCAAAATCATATCCGCCTACCAGTTCTGATAAGGATGTTAATTTTTGATGTATTACTGTTGAAACATCGCTGTTCTTTTCATCTGCTTCTTTACGAGCCTGAGTTACAAACCGTTCTACAACACTGGCTAAGGCATTTCCATCCGGTTTATTACGGGTTGCCAGATTCCTCATAAGCTCAGAATAAAGATTCCGTGCCTGTCCTGAAGAAGCGTGTAGACGTCGACCCGGTGAGAGATCCGCATTGACCGTAACCAGTTTCTTTTCAAGAGCAATGGAACGTACCACGCTCAGAAAAAATGTTTTCCCTGAGCCATAATCACCAATGATAAGCCTGAATGCTGCGCCACCTTGTGAGATTCTTTCAATGTCCTTATACAAGGCTTTGACTTCATTGCTTCGCCCTACCTGAATGTGCTGAATCCCTATTTTGGGAGTCACGCCAGATTTCAGTGATTGAATGATTGC
>CAZRAY010000085.1:0-3642 GCA_964598235.1 uncultured Piscirickettsiaceae bacterium | reverse complement strand
TTAGAAAACCACTGAAAAACAGCTAAAAAAGCACCCGTTTTTGCCATTAACTCTTATACTTAAGTATGACCCATCCACCTTGGTATAATTTCATCCATGTCAAAATTTACCATTTCCATCCCTGCTGAAGTCGAATATGATATCAAGAAATCGCGCTTTATCGGCCGCATCATGCCCTGTGAAGATGAGCGCGATGCCATCCAGCAACTTAACCAACTCGCCAACCAACACAGCCAAGCTAATCACCTCGCCTTCGCATGGCAAATCAAACAAGAAAATGGTGCGCTCATTACTCGCTGCTTCGATGCGGGCGAACCATCGGGCACCGCAGGGAAACCAATCTTAAATGTCATCGAAGGTGCTGGCTTAATCAACACCGTTATCGGTGTTATCCGTTATTTTGGAGGGGTCAAACTCGGTACAGGCGGCCTTGCAAGAGCTTATGGCGCCGCTGCCAAGCAAGCCTTTGAGGCCGCCTCGCCAACCCTTTATATCCCCATGCAAACCATCGCCCTCGCGATAGAATATAAGCAACTCCAACACCTAGAATATCAACTCAAAAAATGTAACGGTAATATCATCGACCAACAATTTGGCAATGATGTACAACTAAAAATACGCCTACCCGAATCAGCAGCCGACGGCATCATAAAACAATTCAGTGGGTATTAAGTTCCTCGATTCTGAGTGTGTTCGTGGAAAATTTAAGCAAACTTAATGCGCCCATTTCCCAGATTCTTCTAAAATAAGGTTTTCTAACATGTCAGATATATGCAACGTCCCATCTTGCAAAAGTAAAAAATACTGATTATTTGCTAAAAACTGATATCCCTGAAAGGTACATGGACTGCCATCCTTGCAGGTTGAATGCATCGTTTCACCAACATATTCTCGTACATTATTTGCATCTAGTTTATTCACCACGAAGTGTACATTGTCACATGTAACATGGCCTTCACCACACATATGAACCACCTCGATATTGTAACTATCGGTAACCAGTGAGCTTGCATATCCAGGCATGCAGATTAAAAATAATATAGATCCGAAATATTTTTTCATATTAAATCCATCTAAAACTGCGCCAACACCCAATCCAACTGGCTTGCCGCCAGCCCAATCAAGCCACCGAACACACCACCCCACACCACTAACCAACCCAAATGTTCACGGATCATCATCTGAATAATATCCTTCACCATCGGCGCTGTCAGTTCATCTAATCGTGCCTGCACTACCCCTTCAATCTGCTGATGCACCTCAAGGCTACTACTCGTCTTCGCCATTTTCTGTTTCAAGCTGTCTTGAAATTGATCGCTATGCGCAATCTCAATCATTGATTCTTGTAATTTTTTCAAAAAAGGTGTTTTTAATGGTTCTAATACTTTTTCGCCACCCAACATCCCCAACATACTGCCAAAAGAAGAATCTTTCACGGTAAGCAGTAATGCATCAAATGCAGGGCTTAAATCTACATCTTCAATCACATCGCTCAAATCTAATGTATGGTTGGGATCATCCGCCACCATTTCATCCAAAAATCGCGCCAGATTTTCCTCACTAAAGAACTCCTCCATCACCAAGGCATAAATGCCCAGCTTAAATTCTTCAAACCGTGCAGAAATAACACCCGATCCATAAAGCCCCGGCACCTTCTCAAATAGCATATGTACAGCGAGCCAATTCGTCACCGCACCTGCTAAAGCAAACAAGCCCATAGACAACACAGGCTCACGCCAAGGCGCAGCCAAACTCAATCCCACGCCCACACACGCTGCCGCCAACAAATTAGTGATTAAACTTTTATTCACAAACTCTTAATCCTAAAAATACAAGCCGTCATTCCCACGACAGCGAGAACCCATATTCAAGCTGATCGTTTTAATCAATCCAACCCTTCAAGGCCGCAATAATTTTCTCAGCTTGATCTTTGCTAGAAATATTAAACTTCGACTTCTGCCCATATTCCCCATTGCGCTTCTGATAACGACGAATTGTGTATTTATCAGGGCCAAACTCACCTGTTTTACGATCTAAATCTTGATAACGATAAATCAACGTTGCCCATGCACCCTTCGTCAACACAACTTTATCTAGTTCTTTTACCGTTACGTCATCACCTTCTTTATATTCAACGGTCAACTCATCTACTGTTTCAGCCATTTTTCACTTCCTTAATTAAAATTTAAAACTTGTCTTATAAAATGCCACTAATACCTGCGCCAACATAGCAGCATCTTCGCTGCCCGCCAATTCCCGAATTGAATGCATTGCCAAGGTTGGCACACCCACATCCACGGTTTTAACACCCAGCATACTCGCCGTAATCGGACCAATTGTACTGCCACAGCCCATATCGCTCCGCACCACAAAATCTTGCACTGGCACCTCAACCTTAGCGCAAAGTTGACGAAACACAGCGCTCGTCTCGCTATTTGTCGCATAACGTTGATTCGCATTCTTCTTAATCACCGGCCCCGCATTCATCTTCGGCCCATGATTACCATCATGTTTATCTGCATAGTTCGGATGCACTGCATGCGCATTATCTGCTGATACCATCATCGAACGCGATATCATACGCTGATAATCTTCTGGCGCAACACACAAACGTCGCAACACATCGCTTAAAAATGAACCCTGCGCGCCCACAGCCGACTGGCTCCCCACCTCTTCATGGTCCGTACACACCAACACACTCGGCAAATTTTTATCGCCCTTTAACAATGCTTGTAAGCCCACATAACAACTCAACAAATTATCTAAACGTGCACTTGCAATAAATTCGCCCTTCAGCCCCACGGTTGCCGCTGGTTGGCAGTCATAAAAACTCAGTTCATAGTCTAATACTTGTTTAACATCATCGCCCAATTCAGATGCTAACAAATCGCGAATATCTGTTTTATCATCATCTAGTACTTGCATCAGCATCGGTGGCAGCTCTGTTTGTGGATTCAGCTTATGGCCCTTATTCGCCTCTCGGTTCAAATGGATCGCCAAACTCGGAATCACCGCAATCGGCCGTTTAAAATCAACTAATGCTTTTTGCAGCGCGCCTGTAGCATCAAGATAGTTTACACGTCCCGCCAACGATAAATCCCGATCAAACCATGGATTAAGCAACGCCCCACCATACACCTCAACCCCTAACTGCCAAAGCGACTGGCTCACTTTCTCTGGCTGCGGCTTCACCTGCAAGCAAGGGCTATCCGTATGGGCGCCCACAATGCGCAGCCCATGCTCAACTAGCCCACCTGCTGACAAATCTAACGCAATCAAAGAAGAATCATTTCGCGTCACATAATAACGTCCCCCAGCCAATTCACCCCACGTATCGCTTTCATCCAATGCCTTAAAGCCCGCGGCATCTAACAGCATAATCATTGATTCGACCGCATGAAAAGGGGTCGGCGCGCTATTTAAGAAATCAAATAACCCCGCATTAAATTCATTTGTTTGTGCCACAAACACCCTCACCATATATATACTAAAAATGGATATCATACCGACAAATCAAATTATTAGTTGCAGTTTTCGTCGCTCCCCCGTAGAATTCCCCGCTTGATCTGATGGCTATGTAGCTCAGCTGGTTAGAGCACATCACTCATAATGATGGGGTCGGTGGTTCGAATCCACCCATAG
>CAZRAY010000084.1:0-3739 GCA_964598235.1 uncultured Piscirickettsiaceae bacterium | reverse complement strand
TAATGTTTTATCTATTTTGCTCGCATCAATCGCATAACGCTGATCATGGCCTGGACGATCCACCACAAATGTCATCAAATCCCGATGCGGTTTATGTGGCGACTCAGGTAACAATTCATCCAGGATATCGCATAACGTCTCAACCACGTCTAAATTGGTATGCTCATTATGCCCTCCCACATTATAAACTTCGCCTACAGTGCCTTGCTCTAATACGCAACGCAACGCACGCGCATGATCGTCCACATACAACCAATCTCGGATGTTATCGCCTTTGCCATAAATCGTGAGTGGCTTGCCCGCTTGGGCTTGTTGGATCATGAGTGGGATCAACTTCTCTGGAAATTGATACGGTCCATAATTGTTCGAACAGTTCGTTATCAACACAGGTAAGCCATAAGTATGATGCCAAGCACGCACCAAATGATCGCTGCCCGCTTTGCTTGCTGAATAGGGGGAATTAGGCTGATACGGTGTTGTTTCAGTAAATAAATCCGTTTCACCTAGGCTGCCATACACCTCATCTGTTGAAATATGCTGGAAGCGAAACGCTGCTTTTTCTACTTCGGGTAAAGCCATCCAATACGCACGCACGGCTTCCAATAAGGTATAGGTGCCCACTAAATTAGTCTGAATAAAATCACCGGGGCCATCAATGGAGCGATCGACATGGGATTCTGCCGCCAAATGCATCACGGCTGTTGGTTGATACTCTGCTAACACCGCTGCCATCCCCGCAGCATCACAAATATCAGCTTGAACAAAATGATAACGTGGTGATGTTGAAATGGATTCCAGCGATGCTAAATTTCCCGCATAGGTTAATTTATCAACATTGATAACCGTTGCATCTGTTTCATTGATGAGCTGCCGAATCAATGCTGAGCCAATAAAGCCTGCACCGCCTGTTATCAATAATCTCAATGCGCTGTTCCATTTGGACAATATAAAGTCTTATTCTAACAAAAAAAGCGGTTTTATTGCTTGAATAACACCCGCTTTAGGCTCTAAAATGACGACTTACTATTCTATATTGAGAACGCCGTGTCATCCGACCCAAAACAAGCCCATGTAGGTATTCTACTCACTAACCTTGGCACCCCCGATTCCCCACAGCCCAAAGCGGTACGCCGCTATCTCAAAGAGTTTTTGTCTGATCCCCTCGTCGTTGATACTCCTCGTTGGTTATGGTGGCCCATTCTTTATGGCATTATTCTACCTTTTCGCCCTAGTAAGGCATCAAAAGCCTATCAAAAAATATGGACCCAAGCCGGTTCTCCCCTACGCGTGATTTCAGAATTACAAACTGAAGTGCTCCAACAAACACTCACTGACGCGACACCCGTTGCCTTGGCCATGCGCTATGGAAAACCGAGCATTGCGGCAGGATTAGAGAAGTTACAGCAAGCAGGTGTAGATAAAATAATCGTGCTGCCACTCTATCCCCAATTTTCTCATACGACCACCACGAGTACATTTGATGCGGTTAATCGTATTTTACAAACTGGGTCAACCGCACCAGAATTATCACTGATTCAGGACTATCATGACCATCCTGCTTATATCTCCGCATTGGCTAATTCCGTTCGTAAACATTGGCAGCAACACAGCCAACCAGATACGCTATTAATGTCATTCCACGGCATCCCACAGCGTTATTGTGATGAAGGCGATCCTTACCACACCCAATGCCAACACACCGCAAGCCTACTTGCCGAAGCGCTTAATCTCACTGATAAGCAATGGCAAATTAGCTTTCAATCCCGTGTCGGCAGAGAGCCGTGGTTGCAGCCTTATACTTTCCAACACTTGCAACACCTTGCTCAGCAAGGTAACCACTCTATCCATGTTATCTGCCCTGGATTTAGCGCCGATTGTTTAGAAACCTTAGAAGAAATTGCGATAGAGAATCGTGATGTGTTTTTAACCGCTGGGGGCCAATATTTTAGCTATATTCCCTGCCTCAATGCACAAGCTGACCATATTGCACTATTCAAACAGCTGATCGCCGAAAACCTCTAAATATCATGGCAACAGATACTATAATTATCTTTGATGGGGTGTGCAATTTTTGCAATGGTGCGATAAGTTTCATCATAAAACATGATCCTGAAAAGAAATTCACCTTTACGCCCATGCAAACAACACTCGCTAAATCCCTTATGAAAAAGCATGAAATAACGAACGTGGGTATTGACACCTTCTTACTTATTAAAAATAATCAATGCTATATCTGGACAGATGCAGCACTCGAGATAAGTAAGGATTTATCAGGATATTGGTATCTCTCCAATATACTAAAAATCATTCCTCGCCCTATCAGAGACTTTTTTTATCGAATATTCGCACGAAATAGGTACACACTGTTCGGAAAACAAAATATCTGCATGTTTCCAACGGCAGATATTGAAGATAGGTTCGTCGGGCTGGAAAAGGGACATTCCCCAGCGGAAGATACTCAATAATGCTATCCCCTGAGTTATTATTCGCTTTTTTATTGCTCGGCAGCTTCGTTGGTTTTATGGCCGGATTATTGGGCATTGGCGGCGGTGGCATTATGGTCCCTGTTCTTACAACGCTCTTTTTATATCAAGGGTTTCCGCTCGACTCCGTTATCCATATCGCACTTGGCACCTCGATGGCGTCCATTATTCTGACATCTCTTTCAAGCCTACGCGCACATGATATAAAAGGCGCTGTACGCTGGACGATAGTGAAAGACATGTCACCTGGCATTATTGTTGGCACCTTCCTAGCCACGTTTTTAGTGGCATATTTAAATACGGTATTTCTTGCGTTATTCTTCTCTCTTTTTATGGCGTATATTGCCCTTCAATTATTTCTCAACAGACAAGCAATGCCAACACGTTCACTGACAAATAAAACTGGATTATTACTTGCAGGAGCGGGCATCGGCAGCCTCTCCGCCTTAGTTTCCATTGGTGGTGGTTCGTTAACGGTGCCGTTTCTATCTTGGCAAAACATCCCACTTAAGAAGGCGATTGGTACTTCAGCTGCGATTGGATTACCCCTTTCAATTGCAGGCACACTCGGTTATATTTTTAATGGCTGGGAAAATACATCACTAGAAAATGGTATGTTGGGTTTCATTTATTTACCCGCCGTCATGCTTATTTCAATCACCAGTTTCTTGATGGCCCCCTATGGTGCAAAATTAGCACATAAATTACCAACGCCCATCCTAAAAAAAGCATTTGCTATACTGTTAATCATATTAAGCATTAAAATGCTGACATCTATTTTATAAATAAGGAAATAAAAATGAAAAAACTATTCGCTATCTTATTCTTATCAATCAGCTTAGTTGGCTGTAATTCTAGCTTAATCAATAAACTAGTTGAAGCACCACAAATCAAAGGGATCCAGCTCAAATCATTTTCTGTGAAAGATAAAAGTGTTATTTTTGATATTGATTTATATAATCCCAATCCCTTCCCCCTCCCTATTTCCAGCCTAAATGGCGATTTTAAACTCAATCAATTAGCGATTGGTTCGATTGCAGCAGAGACAGACAAAAGTCTTGCAGCACATGCCACTCAAACCGTTACCTTACCTATCGCTTTTGACACCGATGCACTTATCGATGCGGCACAAAGTGTATTCACTAGCCAAGAAGCTAAATATAATTTTAGTGGTGGAATAGGTACCTCAGTGGGCGAACTTCCTTTTTCCAAGCAAGGAGAATTGTCTGTTACCGACATCATCAAAGCCTTGCTCC
>CAZRAY010000083.1:0-3865 GCA_964598235.1 uncultured Piscirickettsiaceae bacterium | reverse complement strand
TTTAGAAAACCACTGAAAAACAGCTAAAAAAGCACCCGTTTTTGCCATTAACTCGTTTTTTGCAAGATTAAAAGAAATAGATTAAACATTATTGGTAACGAATGAGTCATTGAAGGGTCTATTGTTCGAGGGGTTTGTTTAGACCTTGAGCTTCAGGGCGCTTAAACACCCTTTTACAGAAGGGGAAATAGAATGAAGAAAGTAAACATATTATTATTGATTGTAATGGGAGCCTTTGTGCTGCCGAGCTTGGCTTTTGCTACCGACTATCAACGTCGGCATATTAATCCAAGCCCAAAATTAGGGTACAGTGATAACTCTGGGGGACAATCTGGCCACCGAAACGATCATTATAATAACCGTTATTACACACCAAGACCTTCTTATGATTATAGACATAATTCACGGCACCGCTATAGTTATGGTCTTTATGGTGGTGGATCCCGTTACAGCTATGGGCTCAATTACTATGGCGCGTATCCACGACATAGCTATAGCGACAATCGTCGTTACAATAATGACTATGCAGACAAGGCTTGTCATAAGGTTGTAAAGGTTGTGACAGAAAGTGGTTATTCCCACCGAGTGGGCGGGACCATGTGTTATGACCGTTATGGTGAAAGCTATATTGTGCCAGGTAGCCGCTATAACATGCGCTGATAAGCTAAATTAATTGGCTAAACGGCAAGAATGCGAGATTGAGGAGGGCAAGTGCAGCGAAGGTAAAAAGCATTATTCTGATGCTTAATACTCGGTGAGCGTGTTTTTTTCTGCCTTTGCGTATGGCTTGAGCGTGCATAAATCGTGCGGAAGTGAAAATAATGCCGAATAGGTGAATCAATATTGTGGGTGCACCGTTGTATTCTAAAAAACCAAGCAAGATGAGGAACAGCGGGATATTTTCTACGGCATTGCTGTGGGCGCGGATGGCACGTTGCAAGGCAATATCACGTGGGCCTCCTTCGCCAAGGGAGACTTTATGCTTACGACGCTTTTGGGTGACGTTAATGAGCAGTCGTAGAACCAACAAGGTGAGCAGTGCAGCATAAAGTGCTGTGATCATTACTCATGATCCAAATGGTATTTGTGCGCCTCAAACTCAGTTTTGTCGGCATCGCTGACAGCAGGATAAGCAGGATCCATCGCCTCTAGCGTACGGCGTACGATTTTAGCCACTTGCCAGCGCATATAAGGTTTATTATCTGCAGGAATGGCATACCAAGGAGCATGGTCGGTTGAGGTGTGCTGCATGATGTCATGATACGCCGCCATATAATCATCCCAACATGCACGTTCTGAGAGATCGGTTTTAGAGAATTTATAATGTTTTTCCGGCTCCTCGAGACGAGATAGAAAGCGGTTTTTTTGTTCTTCGGGAGAAACATTTAACCAGAATTTGATGATCGTTGTCCCATGATTACTAAGATGTTGCTCAAAGTGGTTGATGGCTGCGAAGCGTTGTTGCCAAAGTGCATCAAGATTATTAGGTAAGTCGAGTTTTTGACTGCCTAAATATTCAGGGTGTACGCGCACCACAAGCGCCTCTTCATAATGGCTACGATTAAATACGCCGATATGTCCTTTTTCGGGTGTACGCTGGTGGATCCGCCAGAGAAAATCATGTTCTAGTTCTCGCTTGGAAGGTTGCTTGAAAGAATGTACGGCGCAACCTGCAGGATTGATGCCGCGAAGTAGGGCGCGAATGGTGCTGTCTTTACCCGCTGCATCCATTGCCTGGAAGACGAGCAATACGCTGCGGCGATCTTCTGCATAGAGCCGTTGTTGCAAGTCATCTAAAGCGGCGACGTTTTTTTTGCGTTTAAGATCACATTTTTTTTCACTGGGTGCATCATTGGGTAATGTCGTAAATAATTGTTCAGCAGTGAAGCTTCCATCGGTTGGAATGAGGTATCGGCTAGAAATAGGGGACGACATATGGAATGGTTCCTTTAGTTTGGCTTTTGAAGAATCATAATATCATTATCAATGAATTCGAGTGTTGTTTGCCAGCGCTCGGCAATCCAGCGAAAACTTTGCTTAGAAAAAAAGCAGACATGGCTCGGATCATCCTTATAGCCCCAGTTGGCAAAATCATCAACGCTATCGTGTCTGCGGGTCATGATGCCGAGGGTGCCAGAAGAGAGCAATAAGTTGAAGAGCTTATTAACTTCGTCGAACGGTCGGTAAAAATGCTCAATCGCTTCGGTTGTGACGATAAAATGATATTTCTGATCGAGTGGTTTTGTGTCTGGCGAGAAGAACGGATCATATATTTCCATAGGGAAGCCAGCTTGTTCAAACAAAAGGGCGAGCGCAGGTTTTTCACCTGGGAAGGGGCCACAGCCAAAATCTAAGCCTGTTACCTTAGGCGAGAGGTGAGCAACCATCGGTGGGATGATCCGACCGAGGAAGCCACAGTATTTTTGATCGTTGGGATCGTTGTGATGACTTTGATAGCGCGCTTTTTCTGCTTTAGCAGAGAGGAAGAACTGGCTGGGCACAAAAATTAAATCACAGTTTGGACAGCGCCAATATTCCCGCTTTTTATCGGCATGAAATAATCGACTATTCTGTTGGAGACAAAGCGGGCAAGTCATGGCCTATGTCGTAAATTGTGCCAGAGAGAGGGGGGTAATGCCTAAGTTCGTAATGCTATTGAGGTCTTGTTCTGTGTTATAGCCCCAATCAGCTAGAAATAAAGAAACAGATCGTAGGTTTTGATCCGCAATCACATTATGTAAGGTGGGTAAGCGATCCTCAACAAATCCGAAGGGAACATCTGGGTGTTCGATCTGAAGTTCAGAGAGGACTTGGTTTTTGCTTTTATTGCGATCCAAACCAAAAATATGGTCGGCGGGGAAAGGAATATTATTAGCCGCTAGAATTTGAGAAACGAAGCGCTCTTGTTTTGTTGTAATAATATACCAAGGGTGTTCGGATTGATTAAGGCGCCGCAAGTAATCAGGCACACCTTCAAACAAGGGGTTCATTTCAATCCAGGAGGTTAAATCACCTGCAATCCAGTGATCTCGCACTGAGGCAAACTGCGTTTTAAGTTCGCTCGGCGATAGATTATATTGCACCAATAGCTGCTTCATCTGCTTAGCAAAGTCATTCAACAACGTAGTGACAGAAACACCATCTGATAAGGCTCGTAAGATCAATATCGCCTCATAACCGGTTTCTAATACGGGCCGCACTTGTCGGAATTGACTAATCAATCTATCAGGCGGAAACTCACCCGAAATATCTGTCCAAAAACTGCCTGCAGCACGCCAGCCTGTGACAGCGGTTTCAATTGCGCTATCACAAATTACGCCATCAAAATCGAGCAAATAAAGGTAATCTGGTTTCATGAGGTTTAGTGTAATATAAAAAAGCCCGAACACCAACGATGCAAGGGCTTGTTGTATATGGTGGGCCTACAAGGACTTGAACCTTGGACAAAGGGATTATGAGTTACACAGATACAAGTTTTCTAATCCCGCATAAACACACGCAAAACTAGGCTTTATATGGCTTTGTGGCTTGATCTAGCTGTTCTCCCTTTACACCCCTAAATATCTGTAATATACTCAAAATCACCCCCAAAAGTCACACTGGTGTCACACTGGGGGGAATAAAGTAAGTTTGTTTAAGGTTGTTCAGGGGCAAAATAAGCATGGAAAAGAAGTTTAATTTTACTCAAGCACGAATTAGGGATTTATCTATTCCTGATAAAGGGCGCATTGATTATTATGATACGGATGTTAAAAAGCTACTTTGTCGTGTCAGCCATACAGGCAATAAATCATTTTTAGTTTCAAAGCGCACGAATGGTAAATTAAAAAACATCACGATAAGTAAATTTCCTGATATATCCGTG
>CAZRAY010000082.1:0-4062 GCA_964598235.1 uncultured Piscirickettsiaceae bacterium | reverse complement strand
CCATTTTAGATGCGGATACGCTTGAGCTACAAGGCACAGTGGATGTGGGTAAGCGCGTTTGGGGTCTAGAGCTTAGTCGAGATGGTTCGACGGCTTATACAGCGGATGGCGTGAGTAATACGGTATCGGTTGTGGATATTGCAAGCCAAACAAGAACTAAAGCAATTGAAGTGGGTGCGATGCCGTGGGGGCTAGTGTTAGACGACTAATTTTTCACATAGACTAGAAATTCAGACAATCCGACCTCATCTAATACAGATGAGGTCGGATTTTTTATAGGTAACAGTATGACAAATAAATTAGTAAACACATTGCCCAATTTTTCTAATATTATAGTGGCAGATATTGCTTCTAATTTAGAGGTCGCATTGACAGAAGCAAATAATACGGTTCAAACCCTCTTGGAAAACAAGAGCAGCCCAAGCTGGGATAGTTTAGTCACCCCACTAGAAGAAATGGAAGCATCGGTGGATAGACTATGGTCGCCGGTGAGCCATTTGAATTCAGTGAAAAATTCAGATGCATTACGTGAAGCTTATAATGCCTGTTTGCCGCAGCTGAGTGCGTTCAGCACGGCGTTAGGCCAAAATAAAGATTTATATAAGCAATATCAGTCTTTGGCAGATAGCGATGACTATGCCGATTTAGAGGTGGCGCAGAAAAAGGTGATTGATAATGCCTTGCGTGATTTCCGTTTATCAGGTATTTCCTTGGATGAAACGAAGCAAGTGCGTTACAAAGAGATCTCACAGGAACTGAGCAAACTCACGACCAAATATGAAGAAAATGTGATGGATGCTACCCAAGGCTGGCAGAAGCATATTACAGATGAGCAAGCTTTAGCAGGGTTGCCTGAATCAGCAATGGCAGGGATGGCGCAAGCGGCGAAACAAGCTGAACTAACAGGCTGGTTGCTCACCTTGCACTTCCCATCTTATATGCCGGTGATGACCTATGCGGATGATGCCGCTTTACGCGAGGAAATGTATACTGCGTTTGCCACCCGTGCATCCGATCAAGGCCCCAATGCAGGAAAATGGGATAATGCTAAGGTCATGGTGGAGATTTTAGCCTTGCGTCATGAAATGGCCTTATTACTTGGCTTTACGAATCACGCCGAATTGTCGTTAGCCACTAAAATGGCCGATTCCCTGCAGCAGGTGTTAGATTTCCTGAATGATTTTGTAGTAAAAGCGAAACCGCAAGCTGAAAAACAATTTGCTGAACTCACTGCTTTTGCCACAGAAATATCAGGTGTTGAAAAACTCGAATCTTGGGATGTCAGCTATTATGCTGAAAAATTACGCCAACAGCGTTATGCGATTTCGCCAGAAGAACTCAAGCCGTATTTCCCAGAAGATAAAGTGGTGAAGGGTTTATTCAAAGTAGTGCAACGCTTATATGGTTTAGAAATTAGCGAACGAACAGATATTGATACATGGCATGAAGATGTCCGTTTCTTTGAAATAAATGATGCTAGCGGTGCATTACGCGGTCAGTTTTATTTAGATCTCTATGCGCGTGATAAAAAGCGCGGTGGGGCATGGATGGATGATTGCACGTCTCGCCGAAAAGTTGAGGGTGACGTTGTGATCCCCATTGCTTTCTTAACCTGTAATTTCTCACCACCAGTGGGCGATAAACCCGCCTTATTCACTCATGATGAAGTTGAAACGCTATTCCACGAGTTTGGTCATGGATTACATCATATGCTCACCCAAGTAGATTATTCAGGGGTATCAGGGATTAATGGCGTGGCATGGGATGCGGTTGAATTACCGAGCCAGTTTATGGAGAATTGGACATGGGAGCGCGAGGCCTTAGATCTCATTTCAGGGCATTATGAAACAGGCGAGCCATTGCCGGATGTTTTATTCGAGCGAATGACAGCAGCGCGCCACTTTCAATCAGCGATGATGATGGTGCGGCAGTTAGAATTTTCATTATTCGATTTCCGATTGCATTTGGAATATAGCCCAGATAAATTGGATCAAGTGGCTGAGATGGTGAAAGAAGTCAGAGAACAAGTTGCCGTGGTGAAGCCGCCTGAGTTCAATCGCTTCGCCAATAGCTTCTCGCATATTTTTGCTGGCGGCTATTCAGCAGGTTATTACAGTTATCTATGGGCAGAGGTATTATCGGCAGATGCTTATTCGCTATTTGAAGAAAATGGCATTTTTGATGCTAAAACAGGGCAATCCTTTTTGCATGAGATTTTAGAAAAGGGTGGTTCGCGGTCGCCAATGGCGTTGTTTGTAGCTTTCCGAGGTCGGGAACCCACGATTGATGCGTTGTTGCGGCATAAAGGGATTGCTTAGGCTCGTTTTCTGAACTCGGAAAACTAGCCGTCATTCCCGCGGAGGCGGGAATCCATTTTTGAAGAAGTAGCGTGTCTTTGAGTTTGGTTCCGTTCGTCCTGAGGTTCTCGAAGGATGAATGTTTTGGTATGTTACTCCGCTGCCGCTCGGGCGTTCATTTCTTTTGCGTGGCCAAAAGAAACGGAACCAAAGAAAAAGCCACCCCATGTCTTGGCCTAGCGGCTCTCCCCGAAAAATCAAAAATATCCTACGGTACGCACCAACGCCACTCCTGTGGCGGAGGTGCTCTGCTGGCATCCCTACCATCAGACCTCGAATATTTTTAATTTTTCGGCAAGACAACAGGGGATAAGGGTTTATCAATAACGTCTAGTAAAACCTAAAGCTGCAAATTTCTGTTTATTTGGTTTGTGGAGCGGATTTAGATGGCTAGGGTTGGGTCCCGTTTTTATCGCCCTTAAAAGTGAATATGTTTTACGGATGAAGTGGGTAAGTGTTTGAGCGTAGCGAGTTTTTACCCGCGCCGTAAAATGTGTTTGCTTTTAAGGAACAGCGATAGTGTCGGGTGCACTTTTCTTTGGTTCATTTCTTTTGTGCAAGCAAAAGAAATGAACGCCCAACGGCAGTGATTTGGTAGATATTGACTAGCCAATAATTTAAGATTGGTAGTAAGGTTCTAGTTCCTCAGGTTCCCAACTCGGATATTCAATATTATCTGTTTTACTCATAATTATTCGAATACTTTCGTAGTAGCTATCTATTTCCAATGTTGACTCTAGTTGATGAAGTGAAAATGGAGGTTGAGGATATATACCCAATATATCTTTGTACATAGCTTCCGCAATTAAACCATCATGGCTTGGGCTTACGATTAAAGATTCCCCAGCAGATTTTGCCAAATAAAAATTTATGAGATGAGCTCCTCCTTTTTCAAGTTGATATCCGCAGGTTTCCTTTGGAGAGTCTACAAAAGGATCCCATTCATTCTTCATGGAGCAAGCAACAAAACATACTCTAGGACTGAGAGGATAGAATAAACAAGATTCAGGACGTTCGATAAATCCTGTTTGGAATATTGGATTGTCACTTCGAACAAAGAAATCACTTTCATGAGCAAGGAGTAAGCACCAATCACGGTTTGATACAAAATTTAAGTCAAGACATTCTATGCACCCAACTCGGTCACACTCTGGTTTTTCAGTTATATCAAATATTTCTGAGGATTTATTTTCATATTTTATATAAGTTGGGGTTCTAACAAGTTGTGACAATAGAAATTGTGCCCATATTAGTCGCTCTTCTGGTGTTATTTCAGTGAAAGCTAGAATTTTTTCATATAGTTGACTTGCTGTGTTCTCTAAGTTTTTATCTAGGGCATGCTCAGTATCCCACGTGTAGAGTCCACGCTTTCTTCCCCATTGTTTGCGACCTTTAGATGATCTTTTAATTGAATCACTATGAGGGCAGCTAAAGTATGAAATATAACTATTACTATCTGCCCATGCTTTATTTGCAAAGATTGGTGAGTAATGGGATAAGGGGGGATTGGCCAATTTTACTCCAAATTTATTTAGTGTCTAGATTATCAAGTAAAGGCGTATAACGGCTATAATAACCGATATGAAATATACTGACCTACGCGATTTTATTGTTTACCTTGAAGACAATGGTGAACTGAAACGGATTACAGCGGAAGTCGATCCGTATTTGGAGATGACGGAGATTTGTGACCGTGTGTTGCGGG
>CAZRAY010000081.1:0-4676 GCA_964598235.1 uncultured Piscirickettsiaceae bacterium | reverse complement strand
GTGTAATCCATAGCGAATGTTTTACACCTTTTCTAAGATACAAGACTCGATTGATATGAGCTATCAACTCCGATACTCCGCATTGATCTTCACATAATCATAGGAAAAATCACAGGTCCATACCGTATCACTCGCCTCGCCTCGCCCTAGATCAACACGGATCGAAATCTCATCTTGATCCATTACCTGCTGGCCTTGGGCTTCGGTGTAGTCCGATGCAGGCTCACCGTTGCGGATAATACATACGTCGCCGAGATAAATCGTGACTAAGCTTAAATCAAAATCAGCCACACCACTGCGACCGACTGCGGCGAGGATCCGTCCCCAATTAGGATCGGATGCAAAGAAAGCTGTTTTCACTAAGGGCGAATGGGCAATGGTGTAGGCGACTTGTTGGCATTCAACATCGTCCTTTCCACCGTTGACTTGGATCGCGATAAACTTGGTGGCACCTTCGCCATCACGCACAATGGCTTGTGCTAATTGCTGACACATCACCGTGATTTCGTCTGCTAATATCTCGGCATCTTCATGGGCGATATCGCTTATTTCTGCATTATCAGCCTGCCCTGTTGCCATCAATACACAAGCATCATTGGTGGAGGTGTCGCCATCCACGGTGATGCGATTAAAAGATTTTGCCATTGCCTGTTGTAGGATGTTATCTAACACGGCTTGAGAAACCACCGCATCGGTGGCGATATATGCGAGCATAGTCGCCATATCGGGGCGAATCATACCTGACCCCTTGGTCATGCCCGTTAAGGTGATTGTTTTGCCATCCAGCGTGAATTGCGTTGAAACCAGCTTGGCAATCGTATCGGTAGTCATGATCGCATGCGCGGCATCATACCAGCCCGCTTCGCTTAAATTAGCATAAGCCGCAGGGAGTGCTTGCTTGATTTTATCGCTTGGCAGTAATTCACCAATAACGCCTGTTGAAAAAGGTAAGACCGATGTGGGTGCATCGCCAGCAAGCGTGGCGACTGATTCACAGGTCTGAACCGCAGCATTAAAGCCTGCTTCACCTGAGCCTGCATTGGCATTGCCTGAATTGATCAGCAACCAACGCGGTGCGCTTTCAGCTTGATGTTGTTTGGCAAGGATAACGGGCGCAGCACAAAAGGCATTAGTCGTATAAACAGCCGCTGTTCGCGTACCTTCTGCTAATTCAATTAACGCGAGATCGGGCTTTGTATTGCCTTGCTTAATACCCGCTGAGGCAACGCCAAGCCAAATCCCCGCAATGGGAAAGATGGTTTCTTTATCAGGTGCAACTAATCCGACTGGCATTTTGATACCTCTAAAATGTATTTTTAAAATATTTTACAGGGTATCTCTCAGTAAATTAGGATTTTTGTTCAAAATCAAGGCGGATTGTTTTTGAGAACCGCAGTGTATATCTAATACATGAGACTCAGAAAAAACAATCCAACGCCGAGTTTGGACAAAAAGACAATTTATTTTATTTAAACCTTTTGCACGTTAAGTATTTTGCTTGCCCCAGCGAAAAAGATAAAGCATGCAATAGGGTTTAAGTAAGCGCGCCATGACACTGTTTATACTTCTTACCCGAACCACAAGGGCAAGGATCATTTCGGCCCACTTTCTTACCGTTTCTGACAATAGGCGCAGCATGCTCATTCGCTTCAGCTGTGGCTTCTTCACCTGTAAAGCCATCTGTTTCTGCATGCTGTAACTCAACCTCTTCCGCTTGACGACGTTGTGCCTCAATAGCTTCAACATCTTCTTCAGTGCGTACTTGTACCTTAGAAATGTGTGAAATCACTTCATGCTTAATATTAGTCATTAATGAAGTGAATAAATTAAAGGCTTCGCGTTTGAATTCTTGTTTTGGATCTTTTTGCGCATAGCTTCGCAAACCGACACCTTGTCTCAAATGATCCATTTGTGCGAGATGTTCTTTCCAATGGCTATCCAAAGTTTGCAACATAATTGCTTTTTCGAAGTGACGCATGACCTCGCTGCTCACCGCCTCTTCTTTTGCTTGAGATGCAGACACTGCCGCTTCAATAATCCGCTGACGTAATGTTTCTTCATGTAAGCTATCATCAGATTTTAACCAGCCTGTAATATCTAAATCTAATAAAAACTCATCTTTCAATGCGCTTTCTAGGCCAGAGACATTCCATGTTTCATCAATGCTTTCTGGTGCAATATAGTTATCAATAAACTCATTAATGACAGATTCACGGATAGACACAATATTACTGGATACATCATCCGTTGCCATCAATTCATCACGTTGCTCATACACCACTTTACGCTGGTCATTGGCCACATCATCATATTCTAATAACTGCTTGCGGATATCGAAGTTATGCCCTTCTACTTTACGCTGCGCATTTTCAATCGCCCGCGATACCCAAGGATGCTCAATCGCTTCGCCTTCATCCATCCCTAATTTCTGCATTAATCCTGCCATGCGTTCTGAGGCAAAAATCCGCATTAAATTGTCTTCTAAAGATAAATAGAACCGACTCGAGCCTGCATCACCTTGGCGACCTGAACGGCCACGCAACTGATTATCAATCCGGCGCGATTCATGGCGTTCTGTGCCCACGATATGTAAACCACCCGATTCTAATACAGCATCATGGCGAACTTGCCATGCCTGACGTATTTTCTCTTTATCAGCTTCACTCGCCTCTTCACCTAGCGCATCTAATTCCGTATCTAAATTACCGCCCAATACGATATCTGTTCCCCGACCCGCCATATTGGTTGCAATCGTAACGGCGCCAGGCATGCCTGCATTAGCAATAATTTGCGCTTCTTTTTCATGGAATTTTGCATTCAATACTTCATGCTTTATTTTTTGTTCTTTCAACGCATTACTCACGCGCTCAGAACTTTCGATAGAAGAAGTACCCACTAAAACAGGCTGCTTGCGCGCAATACACTCTTTAATATCTTCAATAATCGCATTGTATTTTTCAGGTGTTGTGAGATAAATTCTATCGGCTTCATCTTTCCGCGCCATATCGCGGTGGGTTGGGATAACAATCACTTCTAAGCCATAAATAGATTGAAATTCAAAGGCCTCTGTATCTGCCGTACCGGTCATCCCTGATAACTTATTATAGAGACGGAAATAATTCTGGAAGGTAATCGATGCTAAGGTCTGATTTTCATTTTGGATATCAGCACCTTCTTTGGCCTCAATCGCTTGATGCAAGCCTTCTGACCAACGTCTACCTGCCATGGTGCGACCCGTGAATTCATCAACAATAACCACTTGATTATCTTGCACAATATAATCCACATCACGTGTAAACAATACATGCGCGCGCAATGCCGCGATGACATGATGCATCAAGATGATATTGCCCGCATCATACAAACTTGAATCTGACGACAGTAGGCCTTCCTCAGTCAATAGATCTTCAATATGCTCATGACCTAATTCGGTGAAATGTACCTGCTTACCCTTTTCATCAACCGTATAATCTCCTGGTTCACCACCCTCTTCTTCGATATTTTCATTTTCTTGGCGCGTTAGTTTAGGAATAAGCACATTAATTTGTTTATATATTTCTGAGCTATCTTCGGCCGGGCCTGAAATAATCAACGGTGTTCTCGCTTCATCGATCAAAATAGAATCCACTTCATCGACGACCGCAAAATTTAATTCACGCTGTACTTTTTCTTCCATTGAGAAAGCCATATTGTCACGCAGATAATCAAAGCCAAATTCGTTATTCGTACCGTAGGTAATATCAGCAGCATAAGCCGTGCGGCGCTCGTCCGGACTAATACCCGATACAATCACACCGGTTGTTAAACCTAAAAAACTATAAAGCCGCCCCATCCATGCAGAATCACGTTGTGCTAAATAGTCATTCACGGTCACCACATGCACACCTTTACCGGATAAGGCATTTAAGTACACCGCTAGTGTCGCCACTAAGGTTTTACCTTCACCTGTACGCATCTCAGCGATTTCACCCATATTGAGCACAATACCACCAATCATTTGCACATCAAAATGCCGCATATCTAAGGCACGTTTACTCGCCTCCCGCACAATGGAAAACGCCTCTGGCAATAAGGTATCTAAGGTTTCACCATCTTGGAATCGCTGCTTGAGTTCTGCTGTTTTTGCTGGAAAGTCTGTATCGTTGAGCGATTCATAGTCACTTTCTAACGCTGTAATTTGATCAATGGTATTACGCATTTTCTTCAGCACGCGATCATTGCGGCTACCAAAGATTTTACTAAAAAATTTACTCAACATAGATTACTGTCCATCACATTCTTAAAAAGCGGGTTATTCCCGCCGAAAATTAACAAAGCATTATAGCTAATTAAGCGCCTTCACGCCTAATATTCATAGTGGGATTGGTATGGTATGGGGTTCGCAGCACACGAACTCAAGTGGATTTAGAAACGAATGCGCATCTTATAAAAATGCAGCGAAATATTTTCTAGTGTGCCTTCACGTAGGTGTATGGGTTAATGCTATTTCCATCCTGTAATATTTCAAAATGCACATGAGGGCCTGTTGAATTTCCAGTTGATCCCACTGATGCGATTTTTTGTCCTTGCTTCACATGATCACCCGATTTTACCGCACTAGATTTATTATGTGCATAGCGTGTGATATAGCCATTTCCATGCTCAATTTCAACCAACATGCCATAACCAGCACGCCG
>CAZRAY010000080.1:0-5161 GCA_964598235.1 uncultured Piscirickettsiaceae bacterium | reverse complement strand
CCCTATTTGAATCCGATGAGTCGTTTTTAGTCCAGGTATGCAAGCCTTTTAATGCCGTATATTTATTTATCCTAAATTGTCCTCCCCAAGAGACTTGTAGCCGCTTGTCATCTCGCTCAAAATCACCCACATCCGGATAATCGCTCAGCCGATATTTCACATTGCCATTCATAGAAAAATCGTGGCTCAGTGCATACGTAAACAAACCATTTAAAGTATGTCGGCGTGGAGAGAAACTTTCGCCAGTCTTATCATTCCGCTCATTAACTTCTAACTCATAATAAATATTTGTCCTATAAGCATGCTGCCGATGTTCATTTCCCAATCTTAGCTTATGGCGAGAGCCTTCAAGAAAATCATATTGGCTATTCAAAGAATTAATATCCTCATATGAATACTTAAATAAATAGTGTGTTGTATCATTTTTGATGTATCTAGATTTTAATTCAAGCCCTTTTATCTTCTGATAATCTTTCCCGCCATATTTTGACCATTGAGACATCAGCCCTGGTTGAATCTTCCAGCGTCCATATTGCAATGGAAACTTCAGTAATACCGAATTCTGCAGGTAGTTATTGCTATCAATATCATCATAATTAACATCATAAACATACGCATCTACACCTATTCCCACAGGCTGGTTTTTTGTAAACATCGCCGAGCCATAAAATAATAATTCCGTATAGCCATCATCAATACCACTGCTTACCTCATCTGGCGTGAAGTTAACATTATCATCATGCCCTCTTCCCACCCTTGCCAGTATTTTCCATTGCTTGCTTCCCACAAATGCAGCGCTATTCTTGCCTTGTGCCGATAACCGCTTCCTTGCCAATTCAGTCAATGCAGGATCTTGACTGATGTTTATCGCCTGCTCAAAGTGCTTATTAGCGATTTCAATATCACCTCGGTTTGCTGCAATCAGCCCTAAATTATAGTGTCCTAATGGTGCGATAGCAGGGTAATCTAAGGTCTTAGTAAAACTTTCCCATGCACGATTTAGTTGATCCAGCTTTATAGAAACCACACCCAGATTATGGAATAATTGACCCGATTGATAACCTGCTTTCTCAGCTTGGGTAAAGTAGTGCAAAGCACGACTGTAATTAGCTTCTTTGTATGCCTTCACACCATTAGAAAAGGCTATATCTCCATTATCCGCCTGAGCAATAGAGATAAATAATAAAAAACACACGCAAACCTGATAAAAAAAGCACCTAGAAAGAGTTAAAGTCATTCTGTTTTTCCTGAATTATTATTGTTAACTGAAACAGCAAAAACGCCCCCTTGATACATACTCAAGGAGACGTTCTTGTTGTCACATCATAGTCATTACCCTCCACGGTGACTATCATGATTCCTTTTTGCCCATCCCTAGTAAGTTACAGTGCCTTCTGGTAAGTCATCAGGGTCAACATCTGTTGGTAGCGCGCCAGGGTCAACATCTGGCCCCGCTATCTCTGGCGGCAAATCACTCGGTATTTCTCCGGGTAAATCGCCCCCTATTCCGCCGGGTCCCTCTGTTTCTATCGGTACCAAGTCATTTAAATCTTCAGCTAAATCCTCTGGGAAGTAGTCTGGATCAAGCTCTACTGTTGGCCCATCTATCTCTGGAGGTAAATCAGTAGGTGTTTCTCCGGGTAAATCTACGTCATTTCCACCACTCCCATCTCCATCAAATGCGGTAGTAGCTACTGAATCATCAACTGAAGGTCCTTCCGGATTTTTAGACACCAGCACCACATCATGTATATCTACTTCTGGCCGTGTAAAACCGTCATGATTAATCTCATGTCCGGTTGAATCAGCATCCATAATTTGTAGCGTAATGTCATCAAAGTCACCTGCTTGGGCATTTATTGGTAATAATGCAATACCCACCAACATGCTAATCATTAATTTATTCATAATATATTTCCTCTATCTTAAAAGATTACAGTATTAGGATTTTCTGCACTAACACGAAATCGAAAAGATTTAGTTTTGTCGACATACGCAATATTGGCAACCAGCTCACCTTTCCCTGTTGCTAAAGCCACAAGCGGTAATGCCAATCGGTTGCTACCTTTTTTAAGCTCCACTTCCCAGTCTAGTACTCTATAACCAGGATAACCAGCAACTTCAAAGCCTTCTGGTAACGATAAATTAAAGTTAACCGCTTTAAAATTACTAGGTGAATCAAACACCATTTGCACAGTGCGTGTTTCATTAATCGCCATGGTAATCAACGGAAAAGCATCCGTTTCATCCACCATGGCCGTGCGCATTATTGTGGTTGTCGTCAAAAATAAAACAGCCAAACTAACTGTCGCCGCTGTTACAAATCCTGGTATGAAATATCTACGAACCGGTTTATGAACCTGACGTGCTTGTTTCATAGCCTCTTTTATAAAGTCTGGATTTACATCTGCTGCTGGCAGATTTCTTAACGCTTGGCGTAACATTTCTTCACGCGTTAGCACTTCACGACAGGATTCACAGGTTTTAACATGGCCGGACACAGCATCACGCTGTGAAATAGGCAAATTGCCATCTAAGTAGTTTTCCATGTTGTCTTGTACCTGATTACATTTCATTTTCATCCCCTCGTTAGTTATTAGAACGATAATGTTGCTGATTCGGTTCCATCTTCAACAAATCTCGTAATAGTGCTCGTGCCCGACTGAGGCGTGATTTAACAGTGCCTATGGGTATCTCTAAGGTAATTGCTATCTCTTTTAAGGTATAGCCTTCGACATCAGAAAGTATGATTAGTACCCGCTGATTGTCATTAAGTGAATTGAGCGCTTCTAATAACCATGTCTGTTGAAATTCGCTTTCTACTAATTCACTTGGCGACAGATTATTATCAACCAAACTATCCAGTTTGGTTTCATCATTATCTATCCATGCCAGCGGCGAACGCTGTTCACGCCGCTTTGTATCTAAATAAAGGTGGTAAAGCACACGCGCCATCCAAGCTCGTAAATATTCTATTTTTTGCATGTCTTGTTGCTGCGGATAAAGCTTGATTAATAAATCCTGAATCAAATCTTCACTATCATACGGATTACCACATAAGCGATAGGCCACTTGATAAAGGTGTTTAATATGTGGCTGAAGGAGCGCTTCAAATGATTTTTTCCGGAAGGTCATACCCTTCCAATTTCTTTTTAAATTCATACTTTATGAAAACGCCATATTACCAAAAAAGGTTCCAAACCGAAGCAATAATTATAGAGAAACAGCATAAAAAAGAACACTTTTATACTCAACACACGATCAACCACTCTTTCAAAGATCCGTTTATTGATTTTTTCATCTACATCTTTCCCCTAGCGATATAAACCTAGATTCACCAACAATCTTAAAATAACCACATTTATTTTGGAACCTTTTCCAGAATAATATCGTTATGGAATGTAAGTCTCGTGATTACCCATTTTGGAGCCAAGAGATGATGACCTTTTTCGCCGGGGTTCAGTGATAAAGAACACCAGAATCTAAAATTATTATTTTAAATATTGTCTCTCAACAATAAAAAAACTCAATACTTCTAAGGAAAAATCATTTATTCAAAACTGTTACAAAAATTTATCTCTCTTCTCTTTCTCTTCTTTGGTGCCGTATTTTCTGCCCAGGCAGATGTCAGTATTTCAGCAACAACAAATGCTGCAGAACCTGCAACGAATGGATCGTTCACAGTTACACGTACAGGCGTTACCTCACTGGCATTAACCGTTCTCTTTAACACCCCAACAGGCACCGCAACGGGGGGGGGGGTAGATTATGTCACGCCCAGTTCTGTAGTCATCCCTGCTGGTTCAACAAGCGCAACCGTTACCGTTACTGTCGCAGATGATACATTCATTGAAGGTACAGAAACGGTGATACTCACTATCACGCCTGATGCAGCATATGTTATCGACATAGCTTCCGCAACGATTAATATTATAGATGATGATGTGGCCGCTCCAGATGTCAGCATCGTACCAGCATCAGGTAATGCTACTGAAAACGGTAGTGTTGGAGCGTTCCGATTTATTCGTACAGGCTCAACTGTCAATCCCTTAACCATCCAATTAGCAACACCAACTGGCACCGCAACTTCAGGTATAGATTATAATACACAGCCTACATCCATCATTATACTTGCAGGCCAATCCGAACGTGCAATCAACTTTACACCTATAGATGACAGCCTTATTGAAGGTACCGAAACCGTGATATTTACTATCGCTGCTGATGCGGCTTACAATATTACAACAGGATCGGCTACAGTTAATATCACAGATAACGATTTTGCTGCTACAGATGTCAGCATCATACAAACATCACATGCTACTGAAAATGGCGGCATTGGCTCATTCAGAATCTCTCGCACAGGCTCAACGGCAAATCCTTTAACGGTCCAGTTAGCAACGCCAACAGGAACCGCAACGTCAGGCGTGGACTACAATACACAACCTTCATCCGTAACCCTGCCTGCTGGCTCATCCAATTTTGTGCTTAATATCTCAGCTATCGATGATGCACTTGTTGAAAGTACAGAAACAGTGATCTTCACAATTACTGCGGATGCAGCTTATAATATTACAACAGGATCGGCTACGGTTAATATCGTCGACAATGATACAAATTCAAGTTCAACTGCAACCATTCCGACACTCACCACATGGGCGCTTATTTTAATGATTTTATCGTTAATATTCATCGCAATCCCGAAGATGACGCGAAAAAATCAAACTTAACCTAGAGAAAAACACGGGGCTCCCTTAGAGCTTCCGTGTTCTCTTCCTTCACGCACACAAAACATGACACTGTATCAATGTAAAAGAGCCATACTGCTCAACTTAACACCCCAACATAAAAAGTTAGCATCTCAGACCCCTACAACTTCAACTGCAAATATGTGATAATCAATAGCGTTTAGCGCCTCCTTTCAACTATAGCTCACTGGACGCAATAATAATGGCACAACTTGACGTCTTACTAGACTATATTGAATCGACTTCAGATATCTCTCTCCCTAATCGCACTACGCATTCAGTTAGTGGTGGCAGCATCAATGCTGCTTATCGTATTGGTGATACCTTCCTAAAAGTAAACAGTCCTCATCTTGCCAGTATGTTTCAAGCTGAAGCTGCAGGCTTAGCGGATATGGCGGCTACAAATACATTGC
>CAZRAY010000079.1:0-5422 GCA_964598235.1 uncultured Piscirickettsiaceae bacterium | reverse complement strand
ATCCTACATGATTCTTAGCTGAAAAAAAGCACCCGTTTTTACCATTAACTCGTTTTATTTGGTTTGCGTCGGATGCGAAAGTTTGATGTTATTTAATAAATAGCGAATAGAACGATCAAAAGCCCTGACTTCGGTCGGGGCTTTTTTGTTTTAGCGGTGCGGGAGGATGCATGATAAAATGCTTAGCTGGTTTGAAACAGTATCGATATTAGGAATAAGAGAATGGCAGCAATACCCACAATGGCGGATCGAGATGGCGTTATCTGGTTAGACGGCAAACTCGTGCCGTGGCGCGATGCGAAGGTTCATGTGCTGACGCATACCTTGCATTATGGGATGGGGGTGTTTGAAGGCGTGCGTGCCTATAAGACCGATTCGGGCACAGCGATTTTCCGCTTGCAAGAGCATACAGATCGCTTATTTCGCTCGGCAAAAATCCTGAATATGGGCATGCCGTTTGATAAAGATGAATTAAATGAAGCGCAGCGGACAGTGGTCCGTGAGAATAATTTGGAATCGGCTTATTTACGCCCGATGTGTTTTTATGGTTCGGAAGGGATGGGGATCCGTGCGGATAATTTGAAAACGCATGTGATGATAGCTGCGTGGGAATGGGGTTCGTATCTCGGCGCTGAGAATATGGAAAAAGGCATTCGGATTAAAACGTCATCGTTTACTCGCCATCATGTAAATATCGCGATGTGTAAGGCGAAAGCCAACGGCAACTATATGAATTCGATGTTGGCGCTGCAAGAAGCGACGCAAGATGGGTATGATGAAGCCTTATTATTAGATGCGACCGGGTTTGTGGCGGAAGGCAGCGGTGAGAATTTCTTTATGATCCGTGATGGGGTGCTTTATACCCCAACCTTAACCTCTGCTTTAGAGGGCATCACGCGGGCAACGGTGATGACATTGGCAGATGATATCGGCCTGAAAGTGGTGGAGAAACAAATTACCCGGGATGAAGTGTATATCGCTGATGAAGCGTTCTTTACGGGCACAGCGGCAGAAGTGACGCCGATTCGTGAATTAGATAATCGCACAATTGGCAATGGTGGCCGTGGGCCGATTACTGAGCAATTGCAAGCGATGTATTTTGATCAGGTGTATGGTCGCGGTGCGATGTATCAGAATTGGAATACGTTGGTTGATTAAGTTTGATTAGAATTTAATAACAAAGGAAACAGCATGGCAGGTCATAGTAAGTGGGCAAACATCCAGCATCGCAAAGGTGCGCAGGATGCGAAGCGCGGTAAGTTATTTACTAAACTGATTCGTGAGATCACGGTGGCGGCGAAAGATGGCGGCAGTGATCCGGTGAATAATCCACGGTTGCGGGCGGCGATTGATAAGGCGTTGAGCGGCAATATGACGCGAGATGTGATCGAGCGGGCGACCAAACGTGGCGCAGGCGAGTTGGATGATGTGAGCTATGAAGAAATTCGTTATGAGGGTTATGGCCCGAGTGGCATTGCGATTATGATGGATTGTATGACGGATAATCGAAACCGGACGGTGGCGGCAGTGCGTAATGTGTTTTCGAAACGCGGTGGTAATATGGGTACGGATGGTTCGGTCTCTTATTTATTCCATAAGAAGGGCATTATTTCTTATGCGGCGGGCACGGATGAAGATGTGGTAATGGAAGCAGCATTGGATGCGGGCGCAGAAGATATTGTGACTAATGACGATGGCACGGTGGATGTGTTCACGAGCCCGGAAGATTACGCTGCGGTGAAAGATGCATTAGATGCGTCGGGCTTGGAGGCTATCTCTTCAGAAGTAACGATGCATCCTGAAATTACCGTTGATTTAGCGGTGAAAGATGCCGAAAAAGCATTGGGGATGATTGATGCCTTTGAAGATTTGGATGATGTGCAAAATGTGTATACCAATGCGAATTTCTCGGATGAGGTGATGGCTGTCCTCGCGGAACAGGATTAGTAAGGCCAGTGCCGCGGATCCTTGGTATTGACCCAGGTTCACGCAAAACGGGCTACGGTATTATTTCGCTGGAAGGCAAAACGATTACGCATGTGACCCACGGCCGATTAATGGTCGGTGATGGCGATTTTCCGGAGCGATTGAAGAAAATTTTTACAGGGCTTTCTGAGGTGATCGTGGAGCATGAGCCTGATATGATGGCGATTGAAAATGTGTTTTTACATAAGAATGCGGATTCGGCGTTGAAGTTAGGACAGGCTCGCGGCGCGGCGATTTGTGCTGCGGTTAATCGAGATTTGAGCGTAGCCGAATACAGTGCAACACAAATCAAGAAGGCCGTTGTTGGGAATGGTCATGCGGCAAAAGATCAGGTGCAATATATGATGCAAGTGATATTGGGTTTATCTGAGCCGCCGGAAGAAGATGCGGCAGATGCCTTGGCTTGCGCTATTTGTCATGCCAATCATGCGGCGCTAGGTGGGCAACAGCAAAGCAAACTGCCTGCGGGCATGAGAACAAGCCGTCGAGGTGGGCGTTATGGTCGCCGGTAATGGGTTGCTTATGTCATGGACCGAGGCTGAAATTAACAAACGACTGCCCGTGTGGAGTGCGCTTTCTGAATTTTGGTTAGATAATGAATTGCAAAAGACTGATTATGATGCTATTTCGGAAATATTGAAGGCTTCATTTTATACAGAAGAAGAAATATGGCAAATTTGTATTTATGAGGTTGCGCCGGCGGTGTCAGACAATCTCAGAGTGCTTCCTGGTGGGGTATGGACAGGGTTTGATTTGGAATGGCTTCGCGACGCTATCATCAAAAAATCTAACAGTCCTCTCGCGTATTTAAACCCAAGTCTTTGGAAAAGGTATAAAGGCATGAGATATGGTTCATTTCTTAAATCATTAGGGTGGCATAAAGTGGTGGAAAATTTATGATTGGCAGATTACGCGGCATTATCCTAGAAAAAAAAGCACCAGACTTGGTGCTGGATGTGCAAGGTGTAGGTTATGAGGTGGCGGCGCCGATGTCGACCTTTATCAACTTGCCCGCACTCAATGAAGAAGTGGCGCTGTTTACCCATTTAATCGTGCGTGAAGATGCCCAGTTGCTTTATGGTTTTTCAACCACTCGCGAGCGATTATTATTCCGAAGTTTATTAAAAGTGAATGGTGTCGGCGCCAAGTTAGCGTTAACGATTTTATCAGGTAGCGATGTGGATGATTTTGCACGCAGTGTGCAAGAAGGCGATGCGGCGAGTTTGACCCGTTTGCCGGGTGTGGGTAAAAAAACAGCCGATCGGTTGATTGTTGAAATGCGCGATCGTTTGAAAGAAGTTAGTGGTGAAATGGGGTTAAAACCCGCCACGTCTGAAGCAGCGATGCTGGCGGGGGCAAAAGAAGAAGCGGCGATTGCATTGGTTTCTCTGGGTTATAAACCAGCAGAAGCTGATAAAATGATCCGTGGCATTCGAGAACATGATTTGTCGACAGAAGAACTGATCCGACAAGCCTTACAGAGCTCATAATCGATGGAAGAAGAACGCATTACCAGTGGGGCGGACATGGGGCACGAGGATCGGCATGATCGCGCGATTCGCCCGGTTAATTTGGCGGATTATATCGGTCAGCCGGCAGTGTGTGAGCAAATGGATTTATTTATTTCTGCCGCGCGCAATCGGCAAGAGGCGCTAGATCATACTTTAATCTTCGGCCCACCTGGATTAGGCAAAACCACCTTAGCGCATATTATTGCCAATGAAATGGGTGTGGGTTTGAGGCAAACATCGGGGCCAGTATTAGAACGACCGGGTGATTTAGCCGCACTACTGACTAACCTTGAACCAAATGACGTGCTTTTTATTGACGAAATTCACCGTTTAAGCCCAGTGGTGGAAGAAGTGCTTTATCCTGCGATGGAAGATTATCAACTGGACATTATGGTGGGCGAAGGGCCAGCAGCGCGCTCTATCAAGCTCGAGTTAGAGCCGTTTACGCTGGTGGGTGCAACAACACGTGCAGGGGCATTAACGTCACCCTTGCGAGATCGCTTTGGCATTGTACAGAGACTAGAATTTTATAATGCCGTGGACTTGAGCACGATTGTACAGCGTAGCGCACGCATTTTAGGGGTGACATTAGATATCAACGGTGCGGCAGAAATTGCGCGCCGCTCTCGCGGCACACCGCGGATCGCCAATCGCTTGTTGCGACGGGTACGAGATTATGCCGAAGTGAAATCGGATGGCAATATTTCTGAAGAGATTGCGAAGAAAGCATTAGATTTATTGGCAATTGATTTAAACGGCTTTGATATGCTAGATCGCAAATTATTATTGGCGATTATTGAGAAGTTTAGTGGGGGCCCTGTGGGGGTTGAAAATCTGGCAGCTGCCATTGGTGAGGAGCGCGGTACCATTGAAGATGTGTTGGAGCCTTATTTAATTCAAGAAGGGTTTATTATGCGGACGCCGCGCGGCCGGGTGGCAACTGAATTGGCTTGGCGGCATTTTAATTTAACGCCGGTTACGACGACCGCAGCGCTAGATTTATGAGTGGGTTTGAATGGCCGGTTAGGGTCTATTATGAGGATACGGATAGCGGCGGCGTCGTGTACCATTCTCAATATTTAAATTTTATGGAGCGGGCGAGAACGGAGTGGTTGCGATCGTTAGGTTTTGAACAAGATGAATTAATCACTGAACATCAATGTATTTTTGCCGTACACTCAGTGCAGATCCAATTTCATCGGCCTGCAAAATTTAATGATTTACTTCACGTTCAATCAGAAATAATTGAAGCAGCTGGCGCACGAATAGAGTTTGAACAAAAAATTATACGAAATGATGAACTGTTGTGTGCTGCAGCGGTCAAAATTGCTTGTTTGGAGAGTAATCGGTTTCGGCCAAAGTCGATACCCAAAATATTATTGCAGGAGATAGTGCGTGAACACTGATTTATCTTTTCTGGGTTTGATTTTAGAAGCCAGTCCAGTCGTACAAATTGTCATGGGAATTTTGGTGCTGATTATCATTGTCACCGCATTTTTAATTTTCCGAAAATATATAGAATTGCGTGCAGTCAAAAAAGCGGCAAATCAATTTGAAGATCAATTCTGGTCGGGTAAAGAATTGCATATTTTGTATGAGGAACTCAGCAAACAGCCTGATAGCAATCAAGGCATGGGCGGTATTTTCCAAGCGGGCTTTAAGGAATTTGTGCGATTGCGTAAGCATGAATCGCCTCGCGCGTCGATGGACGTGTTGGAAGGCGCGCAACGCGTCATGCGGGTTTCGTTGGCACGTGAAATCGATCGGCTTGAAAATTCGCTTTCCTTTTTAGCAACAGCAGGATCGATTAGCCCATATATTGGTTTGTTTGGCACGGTTATCGGCATCATGAATACATTTCGTGCCTTGGGTCAAGTGCAGCAAGCCACGTTGGCAATGGTGGCACCTGGGATCGCTGAGGCGTT
>CAZRAY010000078.1:3258-5523 GCA_964598235.1 uncultured Piscirickettsiaceae bacterium | reverse complement strand
CGCTTACCCACATCCACTGTGCCTTGTAGCTCAAGCGTATCCGCATCTAAAATGGCCACTTTTGATGCACGACCCGTCGTCAAATAAAGCGTTTTATCATCTGGGCTAATTTTAATTGCCATTGGTTTTGATTTTGGTAAATCTAGCGCTGCTTGCTTCACTAGTTTATGTGTCGCCATATCAATAATCGCAATCTCATTACCAATCTCACTACTCACATAGGCGCGACTACCATCACTGTTAAACGCTAAACCACGTGGGCGGGCTGCCACTAAAATATTGGCAATCACTTTAGCTTGCGCCGTATCAATCACATGCACCATATTGGTTGATTCACTGGTCACTAATGCAATCGCACCATCTGGCGATACGGCCACACCTTCAGGCTCTAAACCTACCCGGATTTCCGCTTCAATTTTACCTGTTGTTGGGTTTAATACCGTTGCTTTTGCATCATCTTCATTCGATAAATAGATATTGCCGTTCGGGTGCACTGCAAAGGTTTCAGGATCTTCACCTGCTTTTAACTTCCCTTTCAATTCTAAAGTCACCACATCGACCATCGCAATTGCATTTTCTTCACTCAACGCCACATAGAGTGTTTTATGATCCGGCGATAAACCAATTCCCCGTGGGCGATCACCAATTTCTAAGGTCGTTTCCACTTCGCCTGTTCGCGAATCAATCACGCTAACACTATTCCCTTTTTCATTGGTCACAAATAGGCGATAGGTTGGGCCACCTTCATGGTTCTCTACTGCGGCTTCACTAGATACCGCTGTCTCCGAATCTTCTTCTTTAGAACAGCCGGTTACTAACAGCGTTGCTGCAATCCCTGCTAGTAAGAATTTGAATGTTGCTTTTTTCATGTTATTTCCCTTGTTACCTTAAGTTATCTTGAATTTTATTTGCACGTTACCAAGCCTAGGCTATCCAATCCACCTTTCGTTCCTCTGATGGGTGCTTCTGCCACAATTTTACCATCTTCAACCAGCAATACCAGCTGGCGTAATTGCCCCGTTTCGCGGAATGAACTGCCTGACCCTTTTTGGCCATCAAAAGCGAGCTCATTACGAAGATAAGGCAAAACAACGCTCGCTTCACCATCATTAAGCCGCGCTACCGTATCAGATAGGATCTTAATCGCCGCCCAACCTGCCCAAGCATCATCGTCCATATCAGTGCCTTGCGCCTTTTTAAATCGAGAATTCAACTGACTTGCGGCAAATTTTCTAAAGGTTTTATGCCAACCCTGTGCTTGTGCTTTAGATTCTGATTCTTTCGCCAACCATTGTGCTAATGCATCTGCTTGCATTCTATCGCTAACCGCTGTGCTTAATAAATTAGGCATACAAGCTTCACGCACACTATTTGCCTTAGATTGAACATTGATAACCGCCACTTCTGCTAAATGTGGCAGCGAGGCAAGCGATACGATATCTTCTGCCGTACCCGCGATTAAAATTGCCGTATCTATATGTGCCGTTGCAGCTTCTGCCAGTGAAATAGGGACCAGTTGATATTCTTGCCCTAAGAACTCACCTTGTAGATTGGCTTCATCCAATCCCTGCAGCACCCCTAGCCATACTGTGCCTTCCGTAGGACCAATATAGTGTATTTTGACATGCAAAGCATGTGCCCATGCAGATTGGGCAGCGATGAGTAACACCGCCATCATGCCATACTTCATTATTTTCATTTTTTATCCTTTCACGCCATTTCAACTTAAAGTAACACTTTACACCGTTTCCCCACATAACAAATCAGGAAATTCCTTATTTAAGACAGGAAAACATCACCAATCGTTTTTATCTTTTTTCACATGCCTTCTTGGTGCTTATCCCATAAAAAAGCGTGACACCTATAAAAGGACATCACGCTTATCATTTTTTGTATCCGTTAAGTGTACTAGACTTGCGCACCATCCTCAGCAATCTCTGGTTCACCTTCACCACGCACTGGCGGTAATAAATCAGACTTGCTCACGCCCATTGCCAATACAGCAGAGCTCGCAATATAGATGGATGAATACGTACCCACGATAATGCCGAGTAATAAAGCAATTGAGAATGAATGAATGACTTCTCCACCAAAAACAAATAACGACAACACTACCAATAAAGTGGTTAATGAGGTGATCACGGTACGGCTCAACGTATCATTCAATGCTTGATTTATGATTTCCTCAGAAGAACCTTTACGCATTTTCAAAAAGGTTTCGCGCACCCGATCAAACACCACAATCGTATCATTCAAGGAATACCC
>CAZRAY010000078.1:0-3158 GCA_964598235.1 uncultured Piscirickettsiaceae bacterium | reverse complement strand
TTTAAGCCACGCGTGACGATTGAAAATATCGATACCGTAATCAATATTATTGACAAAATGGCTGCAATTTTACGCTTACCAACGAAATCAAAATTACTTTGTTCTTTAAAAATTTGCATCTTTAGATCCTAAAAATAGAGTAATGCTTAAATAGACAATTCAGGTCTGTTTTTCTTGCCATAAATGAAGTTGACCAGTGCACGCGTGCCAATAATGGCTGTAAACATCGAGGTCAAAATACCCAGTGATAAGGTCACGGCAAAACCTTTAATCGTACCCGTACCGAACCCAAAGAGGACGACCGCCGCGATTAGCGTTGTAATATTCGCATCGGCAATGGTCGAAAAGGCTTTGTTATAACCTGCATTAATGCTTGCCTGTGGACTATTCCCTATCCGCAGCTCCTCTCGGATCCGTTCAAAGATCAATACATTGGCATCCACTGCCATCCCCACCGTCAATACAATCCCAGCGATCCCTGGTAAAGTCAACGTGGCTTGTAACATCGACAATAAAGCCACCACCAGCACCAAGTTCGCTGCCAAGGCCAAATTCGCCACCATGCCAAATACGCGATACCACACCACCATAAAGACCAACACAAATGCAAAGCCGATCATCACTGATCTAAAGCCTTTCGCAATATTCTCTTTCCCTAAGCTTGGACCAACGGTACGCTCTTCCACAATATCCATTGGTGCGGCCAAAGCGCCTGCACGGAGTAATAAGGCTAAATCCCGTGCTTCAGTGGTGGAATCCAGCCCTGTGATTTGGAAGTTCTTCCCTAACTGATCCCGAATCGTTGCCACACTGATAACTTCTGAGACTTGGCGACGTGTCCGCACTATCTCTCCATCAATTTTGCGTTGCTCACTCTTCGACTCGATAAATACCACTGCCATTGGTTTGTTAATATTTTTACCCGTCACATCGCTAAATTTACGTGCGCCCTTACCATCCAAGGTAACCGATACAGTCGGGCTGCCATTTTGCGAATCTAAGGTAGAGGCGGCATTCGTAACATGATCACCCGTTAACATGACCCGTTTTTTCAACAACACATGTCCACCGCCACGCTGCTTATATAGCTCTGCACCTGCGGGCACGCGGCCATTCAATGCATCCGCTACATCATGTTCAAAATCCACCAATCGGAATTCTAAGGTGGCTGTTGCACCCAATATTTCTTTGGCGCGCGCCGTGTCTTGCACACCTGGCAATTGCACCACAATCCGACTATCACCTTGCTGTTGCACGGTTGGCTCGGCAACACCCAATTCATTAATTCGATTTCGTAAGGTTGTAATATTTTGTTGTAATGCCAAGTTACGCGTTTCTCTGATGCTCACTTCTGTCAGTTTCATACCTAATGTCGGTACGCTTGCTGCTTCATCTATTGCCAGCACCAATGCATTATATTGTGATGTATTGTCAATCAAAGTCATCGCGGCATCGCGCGTTGTGGCATCTTTAAAAACAACCGATAAGCCGTTCGTATCGACATTGATTTTTTTGTATCGAATTTTCTCGCCGCGTAATAATGTACGTAAATCACTACCATAACCATTCAAAGCTTTTTTCTCAGCGGCCACCATATCCACTTCCATTAAAAAATGCACGCCCCCCCGCAAATCTAAACCTAAATTCATCGGTTCCGCACCTAATCCTTTTAGCCATGCAGGCGTGTCTGCCGCCAAATTTAAGGCAACCACATAATCCTCACTCAAAGTCTTATCAAGCAATGTTTGTGCTTTTAATTGCGTTTCATCATCTGCGAAGCGAATCATTAAGCGACCTTGCTCCAATTCAACACGGCGATATTCCAAACCCGCTGTTTTTAAGCTATCTTCCACTTTAGTCGCCAAAGCCAAATCTACCGTACCACCACGGCCTGATGAAGATAATTGCACTGCGAAATCTGTTGGGAATATATTGGGCATCGCAAAAATAAAACCGACTAACAGCACAACTAATACCAATAAATTTTTCCACATTGGATAATGATTCATATTTTTCTCAATTTAAAAATTAAAGCAGGCAATGCTAAAAAAGCATTGCCTGCGGTACATATACTTTAACTATATGGGGTTACTTAAAGCTGTTTCAACGTCCCTTTTGGCATAACGGAAGAAATTGATTCACGACGCATTTTAACAATCATATTTTCGGCAAACTCTACCGCAACTGAATTCTCACCAATCCCAATAATTTTACCCATCATGCCACCATCGGTTACGATTTCATCGCCAATGGCCAATGCAGCCACCAATTCACGATGTGCTTTCGCGCGTTTTGATTGTGGCCGGATCAACATAAAATAAAACAATGCCAATAAAATAACGGGAAAAGCAAAATCCATTATGCCAGGAGCGCCTTGCTCTCCTGCAGCCATTGCCGGCGAAATCAAAAAATCTAACATGTCCATTCTCCAAAAATAATTATTCTAGCGCGCTATTATATCGTTAGCTTGCCCGTAAGGCATAAAATTCTTTTTTATACTGCATTAACTGCCCGTTCTCAATAGCGGTTCGCAAACCTGTCATCACCGTTTGATAATAATATAGATTGTGAATTGTATTGAGTCTTGGCCCGAGCATTTCGCCTGTTTTATCTAAATGATGTAGATAAGCTCTACTATAGTTTTTGCAGGTATAACAATCGCACATTGGGTCCAACGGGCCCGTATCCGTTTTATAACGACTATTGCGGATCTTAACCACACCCGAATGCACAAATAAATGGCCATTGCGAGCATTTCGCGTCGGCATCACGCAATCGAACATATCAATTCCCAGCGACACGGCTTCCACCAAATCTTCTGGTTTGCCAACCCCCATCAAATAACGGGGCTTATCTGTTGGCATCTGTGTGGCTAAATGATTCAAGATCCGTAGCATGTCTTCTTTCGGCTCGCCCACAGATAAGCCGCCAATCGCATAACCATCAAAGCCAATGTCGGTTAAGCCTTGCAATGATTCCGTGCGCAATGATTCATGCATGCCACCTTGCACAATGCCAAATAATGCATTCGGATTATCGCCATGCGCTTGCTTACTTCGCAATGCCCAGCGCAACGATAAACGCATCGATTCGGCTGCCGTCAGTTCATCTGCAGGATAAGGCGTGCATTCATCAAAAATCATCACAATATCGCTGCC
>CAZRAY010000077.1:0-5684 GCA_964598235.1 uncultured Piscirickettsiaceae bacterium | reverse complement strand
CAACCGTCTATTCCGTTATAATAGCCCGCTTATGACAGCCCAAAAAGACATCTACGAATACAACAAGCTCCGCAAGCGTCTGCGCCGCACGGTTGGCCAAGCGATTGCGGATTACGATATGATCCAAGATGGCGATAAAATTATGGTGTGTCTCTCGGGTGGCAAAGACAGCTATACCCTGCTCGATATCTTGCTGCATCTCAAAGAACATGCGCCAATTAATTTCGATATTCTCGCAGTGAATCTCGACCAAAAACAACCCGGTTTCCCTGAAGATATTTTGCCTAATTATTTATCCGAACTGGGCGTGCCTTTTCATATTATTGAAGAAGATACCTATAGCCAAGTGCAAGCGCGCGTGCCTGAAGGCAAAACAACCTGTGGGATCTGCTCTCGCCTACGTCGCGGCGCACTTTATGGCTTTGCACGCGATAATGGGGTGACTAAGATTGCGTTAGGCCATCATCGCGATGATATTATCGAAACGCTATTTCTTAATATGTTTTTCGGCAGCAAGATTAAAGCGATGCCCCCTAAGCTACTCAGCGATGACAAGCAAAACATCCTAATTCGCCCATTGGCCTACACAAAAGAATCCGATATCGAACGCTATGCAGAAATTCGTGAATTTCCGATCATCCCGTGTAATCTCTGTGGCTCACAACCCAATATGCAACGCCAGAATATCAAGCAGATGTTGCAAATATGGGATAAAGAACAACCTGGGCGGGTGGAAAACATTTTTCGGAGCTTACAAAACATCTCGCCTTCGCAAATGGCGGATGGCGACTTATTTGATTTTAAAAATCTAGAAGGCAAACGCGATCCCATTCCTGATTTTGATTTTAGTGATGCACCCGTACCATGGTAAATAAAGGCTCCATGGTAGATGAAAGCTCCGTGGTGAATGGCATAAACCGTTTTATTCAGGCGATTGATAGCTTTATCGAGTGGACAGGTAAACTCACCGCTTGGTTGGTATTAGCCTTAGTCTTATTGGTTTGTTATGACGTGGCCATGCGTTATTTTTTCCACCAAGGTTCGATTGCCTTGCAGGAATTAGAATGGCATTTATTCGCGCTCATTTTTCTCCTCGGCGCAGCCTATACACTGAAACACGATGAGCATGTGCGCGTCGATGTATTGCTCAATAGTCGCTTTGTTTCTGATCGGCAACGCCATTGGGTGAATCTATTGGGTGGACTTTTCTTATTACTCCCCTTTTGCATTTTAATCCTCATCACCAGCTGGCCTTTTATTGAGAATGCCTACTTTTATAAAGAAGCCTCACCCGATCCTGGTGGCTTGCCCTATCGCTTTATCTTAAAAGGCAGCATTTTAGTGGGCTTTGCCTTGCTGATATTGCAAGGAATCGCGAATACCTTACGACATGCCCTTGCGCTGAAAGGAACAGATTAATGGAAATCTGGGCCATTGTGATGTTCGCCGTATTGTTCATTTTGCTATTGGCAGGATTCCCTGTTGCCTTTACATTAGGCGCGGTGGCATTAGCCTTTGGTAGTATTTTCCTTGGCTTAGATTTCTTCAATCTATTACCCCTACGAATTTGGGGCATTATGACCAATTTCACTTTGTTGGCAGTGCCTTTGTTTGTATTCATGGGGGTGATTCTAGAAAAATCAGGCTTGGCAGAAGATTTGCTGGAAACCATGGGGCAGCTATTTGGCCGCATCCGAGGTGGTTTGGCGATTTCAGTAGTCTTAGTCGGCGCGTTATTAGCGGCGACAACTGGCGTGGTCGGTGCGTCTGTGGTCACCATGGCGGTTATCGCTCTGCCTGCCATGCTGAAACACAATTATTCCCCTAGCCTCGCCAGCGGCACCATTGCAGCCTCAGGCACCCTAGGGCAAATTATTCCCCCAAGCATTATCTTGATTTTATTAGGCGATGTGATTGGGGTGCCCGTTGGTCAGCTGTTTGTGGCCGCTGCGGTGCCAGGTTTGTTATTAGTGAGCGCCTATATCGCTTATATTGCATTTATCGCATGGCGACATCCTGAGATGGCGCCTGCGATTCCGATGGTGCAAGATAATCAGCTTGCACGCAAAGTAATTAAAAGCCTATTACCGCCACTAACGTTGGTATTAGCTGTATTGGGTTCTATTTTCTTTGGTATCGCCTCTCCGACAGAATCGGCCGCTGTAGGCGCGCTTGGTGCAATGCTGCTGGCACTCGGCCACCGCCGATTAAGCCTAGATAAATTACAACAAGCCATGCAACAAACAACCCGCTTAACCAGCATGGTATTCCTAATCTTAATCGGCGCGACCGCCTTTGGTTTGGTATTCCGCGGCATGGGCGGTGACAATTTAATTTTAGAATTCTTTAATAGCTTGCCCGGTGGAAAATGGACATTCTTATTACTCAGCATGCTGATGATTTTTATTCTCGGTTTCTTTTTAGATTTCATTGAGATTTGTTTTATCGTGGTACCGATTATTGCACCGGTTGCCATTCATCTCGGCATCGACCCACTGTGGTTCGCTTTGCTTATCGCGATTAACCTACAAACTTCATTTCTCACACCCCCGTTTGGCTTTTCCTTATTCTATCTCAAAGCCAGCGCCCCACCCTCGCTCAAATTACAATCTATCTACAAAGGGATTATGCCATTTGTGGCAATTCAAGTTTTGGTATTGGGATTGCTGATCGCCTTTCCTAAAATAGCACTCTGGTTGCCTAATTGGATGGATCAGCTGCAGGGATTTTAGCGGAATGAAAATATTCAAAGCAATTGCGATGTCATCATTATTCATACCTCTCTTGGTATTCGTTCTATATGTAACAGGTGGCTTCATTCTCCTAGTTTCGGAACTCATTAGTTATGGAAAATATGATAACGGTTGGATTGGATTCATATATGCAGGCGCAATGTATAGTTACTTTTCAGCGTTAGTATCTAGTGTCCCTACATTTATTTTAGGGCTACCCTCATACCTCATTGCAAAAAAATATAACGTACTAAGTAAAAAACTCATCCTAGTTGGTGCAATAGCATTAGGTGGTTTATATCTAAGCATTGCTTCCACTGTGTTTTTCAACGTAGAAACACTACAAGGTTTTCTATGGTTAGCTCTGGCTGGTAGTCTAGGAGGACTCGTAAACGGTCTGGTTTTCTTGAAATATATAAAGTAGTTTTAACTGGCTATATTTTTTGTAGCCTTTAATCTAATTCTTGCATTAGCTTCTGTATACGTTCTTCCCAATGTCCAATTTCAACATTAAATGCTGCTTTCAACTTGTCATTATTCAAACAAGAATAAACTGGCCGCACTGCTGGCATGGGATATTCACTACTTGGGATAGCGGTTAGCGTAGCAACCTGCTCGCCTTGCCGTTTTAATGCCTCAAAAATAACGGCTGCAACACCATGCCAACTTGTCTCGCCTGCTGATGTGAGATGATAGACACCTGATTTATCTGCAATTTGGTCAATTCCCTGTGCGATGATTTTTGCGGTGATATCGGCTAAATCAGCACTCCATGTTGGCGCACCAAATTGATCGTTTACAACAGACACCTTATCGCGCTCTGTTGCCAATCGCCTCATCGTGAGTAAAAAGTTATGGCCTCTTGCGCCCACTACCCAGCTGGTTCTCAAAATAAGATGTGCTACACCTGTTTCTGCAATTGCTAACTCACCGGCTAGCTTCGTTTTGCCATAGACATTTTGAGGATTAGGCGTATCTTGTTCTCGCCAAGGTTGTTGGGCTTCGCCATCAAACACATAATCCGTTGAATAATGAATGAGTGGAATATTAAGCTTCACGGCTTCTTCTGCCATTGCAGCAGGTGCCAATGCATTGATCATCATGGCTCGTTCAGGCTCATTTTCTGCTTTATCTACCGCAGTATATGCAGCGGCATTGACGATTAAGCCGGGCTTAAATTGTTGAATTGTATTACGGAGTTCAGGAATGTTTTCTAAATCAAGTTGCTGACGATCTAAAGCAATAATCTCGCCCAAAGCTGCAAAGTGGCGTTGGCATTCCCAGCCTACTTGTCCATTTGCACCACTTAGTAAAATTCGCATTAAGCAAAGGTATCCACATCTGCGAGATCTAAGCCTAATTTATCTTTATCTGATAATAAGGCTGCACCTTCATGTGGCCAATCAATGCCCACAGTAGGATCATCCCAGCGTAAGCAACGCTCATGCTCAGGCGCATAATAATCTGTTGTTTTATACACAAAATCCGCGGTTTCACTCAATACGACAAAGCCATGAGCAAACCCAGCAGGCACCCATAGCTGATGTTGATTCTCAGCAGACAAGATCGCACCGACCCATTGACCAAATGTCGCCGAACTGCGACGTAAATCTACTGCCACATCAAATACTTCACCCGCCACGACCCGCACTAATTTATCTTGCGGTTGCTGGATCTGATAATGCAGGCCCCGCAAAATATTTTGCGATGAACGCGAATGGTTATCCTGCACAAAGTTCACATCTTGACCTATCAACGCACGCAAGGTTTTTTGGTTATAACTTTCCATAAAAAAACCACGCGTATCACCAAATACTCGTGGCTCTAATATTTTCACATCCGCAATCGCGGTATCAATAATTTTCATGCTGCCATTTTAATACACTTTGTCCGTTAAGATCTGCATTAAATAGGCCCCATAACCACTTTTTAATAAAGGCGCTGCTAAGGCTTCTAATTCCGCCGCATCAATATAGCCGCTTCGGTAAGCCACTTCTTCTGGACAGAGTATTTTCAGGCCTTGTCGACGTTCAATATCTTGCACTAAGGTACCTGCTTCTAACAAGGCATCATGGGTGCCCGTATCCAGCCAAATCATGCCGCGCCCCATCACATCTACTTCCAATTGTTCGAGTGCAAGATAATGCTGATTCACATCCGTTATTTCTAATTCACCGCGTGCTGAAGGCTGCAAATTATCTGCAATATCCAACACCTGATTATCATAAAAATAAAGCCCCGTTACAGCATAGTTAGATTTAGGTTCAGCCGGTTTTTCCGCTAAGCTAATCGCCTTACCTACATCATCAAATTCGACTACGCCATACTCTTTTGGGTTGTTGACATGATAAGCAAACACAGTGGCGCCAGTATCGCGCGCACTCGCATCAATCATCATCTTATCCATTTCATGGCCATAAAATAAATTATCACCTAAAATTAAAGCACTCGGATCGTTGCCAATAAAATCGCGGGTTAAAGGAAAAGCTTGCGCAATTCCAGCCGGCTCTGCTTGCACCACATACGTTAGATTAATCCCCCATTGATGCCCATTACCGAGCAACATTTCTAGTCGCGGCGTATCTTGTGGCGTGGAAATAATACAAATATCACGCATTCCAGCTAGCATCAGCGTCGATAGTGGATAATAAATCATCGGTTTGTCATAAACGGGTAATAACTGCTTACAAATTGGCTTGGTCAAGGGATAAAGACGCGTACCCGAACCGCCTGCCAAAATAATCCCTTTCCGTTTATCCATTATTATCGCCTTTTAAGCCTAATCGTTGTGTCTGGTAGCTGCCATCTAATACCTGCGCACACCAATCCACATTATCCAAATACCACTGCACAGTCTGACGCAAACCTGTGGCAAAAGTTTCCTGTGGTTGCCAGCCTAATGTTTTATCTATTTTGCTCGCATCAATCGCATAACGCTGATCATGGCCTGGA
>CAZRAY010000076.1:0-5700 GCA_964598235.1 uncultured Piscirickettsiaceae bacterium | reverse complement strand
TATGGTGGCTTAACGTTCTACTTTGAAAGTCCCTTAAAAATGGGGGGATTACCGTAGTGGTAAAACGACTTTGGCAAAAACAGTATCATCTGTACTAAAAATCAAGCATATCGAACTTGATTTAATTTACTGGAAGGCTAGCTGGATAGAACGGGAAACCACCTTCCACACCTAATTATATTATATTGTCCACCCTATCCCACTCATAGTGTCCGTGGGAATAGTCTCCGTTTATCCTAGGATAAAACTCCTTGTTAATTAGGAGTTTCCGCTCGTTCTATTTTTATGCTGCTTCCGTAGAATACTCACTGTACAACATATTATTTATTCAAAAGGATGCATGACCATGAAAAAAACAGTACTTTTTGCTTTATTCGCTACTGCATTATCAGCTAATGCTAATACAGTTAAATGTTAACGCTTTACTTGCAGGCTCTGAAATAGCAATGACGGCAATGGATTTAAACAAAATTCAAATCGCTTTATACTCTCGTACAACAGGTTCAAGTGTAGGCTGGTATAACGAAAACACAGCGACACATTACGATATCGTTGTGGGTGAAAATTTTGGCTTCGAATTTCAACCTTGTATTAATTATCAAGTGATCGTCAAACGCAATGAGAACATTGCAAATGAAGATTTGAACGCATGTTTGAGTGCTAATGGAAAATGGATTGCGAAAGAAAATATTTCTTTAAACTAAATCCTATTTCATTTTAGACATAAAAAAGCCACGGTATTCATATCGTGGCTTTTTTACTTTGCACACGCAAGGCCGGAATCAGAATTAAAGGGTCGCTACCCTTTAATTTGTTATAAGCGCTATACCTACTTCAAAAACAACTGATAAGCCGGATTCTCGGTTTCTCGTTCATAGGGGTAGCCTAGTTCACTTAAGAAGCTTTGAAATGCAGTCATCTCTATCTCACTGACTTGCACACCCACCAATACCCGTCCATAGGCTGAACCATGATTGCGATAATGAAATAAACTGATATTCCAGCGGCTGCCAATACGCGTTAGGAAGCGCAATAAGGCACCGGGGCGCTCTGGGAAGGTAAAGTTATAGAGTTGCTCATTGTTGACCTGTGGCGCATGGCCACCGACCATATAACGCACATGATTTCGAGCAATGCGGTTATCGGTTAAATCGACTGATTGATAATCTGCGGCATCTAGACTGGCTAACAAGGCGATGCGTTCTATATCGCCACCGGTGATCCGTACGCCGACAAACACATGCGCTGTGCCATCATCGGCATAGCGATAGTTAAATTCCGTGATATTCCGTTCGGATAGCAGTTCACAAAATTGTTGGAAGCTGCCTGGCTCTTCAGCAATAGTCGTAGCGAATAACACTTCTTTGCGCCCACCAATCTCTGCCCGCTCTGCGACATGGCGAAGGCGATCAAAATTGATATTAGCGCCACTGTTAATCGCGACAATGGTTTTGTCTTTCAGCTGGTTTTTTGTGCAATATTTGGCGGCACCTGCCACTGCTAAGGCCCCTGAAGGCTCTGCAATGGCACGGGTATCTTCAAAAATCGTCATAATCGCAGCACACAACTCATCACTGCTGACGGTGATCACATCATCCACGGTTTCTTGCGCAATCCGAAACGGTTCAATCCCCACTTGTTTAACCGCTGTGCCATCAGCAAAGGCGCCCACTTGGCTCAATGCAATCCGCTCACCGGCAGCTAACGCCACCTGCAAACTGGCACTATCATCTGATTCAACACCAATAATTTTAATCTCAGGCCGCAGGGCTTTCACATACGCGGCCACACCCGAAATTAAACCACCGCCACCGACTGGCACAAAGATATAGTCTAGTGATTCAGGATGTTGTTCTAAAATTTCTTTGCCAATCGTGCCCTGCCCTGCAATCACATCGGGATCATCATAGGGATGGATAAAGATAAAGCCTTCATTTTCGGCAATCGTTAATGCTTTGGTGCAGGCTTCATCATAGCCATTCCCGACTAACACCACTTCCGCACCTAAGCGCGTCACGGCATCAACTTTAATCTGCGGCGTGGTGATTGGCATCACAATTAAGGCATCAATCCCTAGTTTCTGCGCCGATAGCGCGACACCTTGCGCATGATTCCCTGCAGAAGCGGCCACCACTCCGGCTCGACGTTCTGCTTCTGTGAGCTGACACATACGGTTATAGGCACCGCGCAATTTAAACGAAAATACAGGTTGTAAATCTTCTCGCTTAAGCAGCAATGCGTTTCCCAGCCGCGCGGAAAGCTGCGGCATGGCATCCAGTGGTGTTTTGATGGCGACATCGTAAACACGTGCATTATCAATTTTTTGACGATATTCCGTTAACATTCTGCTTATTTTTCACTCAACTCTTATTTATCAAGACCGCTTGCTCTATAATGGAAGTTTATATCAAATGAAACCATTACAGAAGGATAAAACCATGACTGCTGATGAAATGAAGAAACAAGCCGCCCATGCTGCGCTCGAATATATTACTGACGGCATCGTCGGTGTGGGGACAGGTTCAACCGTTAACCATTTCATTGATGCCTTGGCAACGATTAAAAATCGTATTGAAGGCGCGGTTTCTAGCTCTATCGTGTCGACTAAGCGTTTAGAAGCGCATGGTATTGAGGTGTTTGATCTAAATTCAGTGAGCAAAGTTGCCGTGTATGTTGATGGAGCAGATGAAGCGAATGCGGATTTAAGCCTAATCAAAGGCGGCGGTGGTGCGTTAACGCGTGAAAAAATCATTGCGGCGGCAAGTGATAAATTCGTGTGTATTGCAGATGAAAGTAAGTTTGTTGATGTGTTGGGGGCTTTCCCGCTTCCGGTTGAAGTGGTGCCGATGTCGCGCAGCTATATTGCCCGTGAAATCGTGAAAATGGGCGGTCAACCTGTTTACCGTGAAGGCTTTATTACAGATAACAGCAATGTGATTTTAGATGTACACGGCTGGGATATTATGGAGCCAATGGATCTAGAGCGTAAATTAAATAACTTGGTTGGTGTGGTCACCAATGGTCTATTTGCGATGCGCGGTGCAGATGTTTTACTGCTAGGCGCTGAATCAGGCACCCGTGTTATTAATCCTCGTTAAACCGTAAACCATGTTCAATCCTTTAAGCGCCTTTATTGGCCTGCGGTATACGCGAGCCAAACGGCGCAATCATTTTATCTCGTTTATTTCGCTATCTTCCATGCTGGGCGTTGCCTTGGGTGTGATGGCATTGATTGCGGTTTTATCGGTGATGAATGGCTTTGAAAAAGAGCTGACAAATCGTACTTTGAGCATGTCTGCCCATTCCATTATCACGGGTGCTAGCGGCACATTGAGCAATTGGCAAACATTAGAAAAACAAGTGCAGAAGCATCCTGAGTTAGTGGGTAGCGCGCCTTTTGTTGAAGGGCAAGGCATGTTTAGCCAGGGTAGCCGTGTGAAAGGTTCGCTAGTTCGCGGCATTGATCCCAATCTTGAAGATAACGTCTCAACGATTCGTGAGAAAATCGTGACGGGCGATATCAATGCACTTAAGCCAAAAAGTTTTAACGTGATACTCGGCAACGATTTGGCACGTTCAATGGGCGTTATTGCTGGCGATAAAATCACCTTGATCACGCCGCATCTATCACCCACTCCCGCTGGTGTGGTGCCTCGCCTTAAACGTCTAAATGTTATCGGCACCTTTGAAATTGGCTCAAATGAATATGATAGTGGCCTAGCGATCATGCATATGCATGATGCGGCAAAACTATTCAAATTGTCGCCCGGTAATGTCTCTGGTTTGCGATTGATGTTTGATGATGTGAATGATGCCCCACGCGTCACGCGCGAGCTGATGGCTGATTTACCGGCCGCTTATCGCGGCTTTGATTGGACTTATAAATACGCCAACTTTTTCCGTGCGTTAAAAATGGAAAAGAAAGTCATGTTTATTATTTTATTGCTGATCGTCGCCGTTGCTGCATTTAATATTGTTTCCACGTTAATTATGGTTGTTACTGATAAACAAGCTGATATTGCTATTTTACGTACGCTTGGTATGACGCCACGCGGTATTATGGGTGTGTTTATCGTGCAAGGTACCATTATTGGGTTTATTGGCACCATTATGGGTGTTATTGGTGGGGTTTTACTCGCGCTTAATTTCGATACCATCATCTCCGCGGTGGAAGGATTAACGGGGTATCAATTCTTTCCGCCTGATGTGTATCTCATCGACCAATTCCCATCTGACTTACATCTATCCGATGTCGTGACCATCGGCATCACCGCCTTTGTACTCACCATGATTGCCACGCTCTACCCTGCTTGGCGCGCAGCGCAAACCCGCCCTGCGGAGGCCTTGCGTTATGACTAAAACGGCAGTGATCCAATGTGAAAACATTGACAAACGCTTTGTTGACGGCGCGCTAGATACACAAGTATTAAACGATATTAGCCTCACGATTAATTCAGGTGACCGCCTAGCTATTGTCGGCAGTTCTGGCTCGGGTAAAAGCACCCTGCTGCACTTATTAGGTGGCCTAGATACACCAACGCGTGGTTCCGTGCATATCCAAGGCCAAGATATCAGTACGCTATCGGTCTCAGCCGCCAGCAAAATGCGGAATAAAACATTAGGTTTTGTATATCAATTCCACCATCTCTTACCAGAATTAAGTGCGCTAGAAAATGTAGCCCTGCCCTTAATCATCGGCGGTACAAAACCTAAATCGGCAATAGAACAAGCCGCGGTATTATTAGAAAAAGTGGGTTTAGGCCATCGTCTTAAACATAAGCCATCTGAACTTTCAGGTGGCGAACGCCAACGCGCCGCGATTGCCCGTGCGTTGATTACGAACCCCGCCTGCTTGCTTGCAGATGAGCCGACGGGTAACCTCGATCACCATACAGCTGAACAAGTATTTGATTTAATGTTGGAATTGAATGCAAATTTAGACACTGCATTGGTTATCGTCACACATGACATTAGCTTGGCAAATCGGATGGATAAGGTGCTGACCTTACGAGATGGTTCTTTTCAAGTAGACAAATAGCTTTGATAAAAATAATATTTTATGACCAAACCATCAATATATTTAACTCTTCTAATAATCTTGCTTATCTCTTGCGGCTTTTTCGCGATTTACTTTGTCAATTACACTAAAGAAAAGTCCTACCTAGAAACGTTCACATACAGTGTTCAATTTGGTGAAAGGTTAGCTATCGCCAATTTTTTATTGTCCAATGAACCAGAAGAACAGGAAAAAGCACTTAGCCTACTTTTAACGCTTTTAAGTGGCAATATCGAAGCTCACGGCATTCTAGAATGGAATTTAGACTTTCACAAAGACTCAGTTTGCAAGCACTTAAATTCTGATATTAAGGAAAAACTTCGTAACTTCAACCGTTCTAGTGAATTTAACTTGTTCCTTAAAAATATTGAAAATAAATGTGCCGTGAATATTCTAGAAAATTAACCCCGCTTTTTCCGCCGCGCCAACCAACTACGAATCACCATCAACCGCCAGATAAAACGGACAAATAACACACCAAGCGATGCGGCAATAATGCCACACACAACACAACCCAATAAGAAAGGTTGCCAAATTTGCAATAAATCTGTTTGGAACCATTCCCATGTCATCTCAAAAGTATAAGCACCCACCGGCACCTGCAATAGCCATGCACCTACTTTATAAGCGTAAAAATAGAGCGG
>CAZRAY010000075.1:0-6038 GCA_964598235.1 uncultured Piscirickettsiaceae bacterium | reverse complement strand
GTCAAGTGCAGCAAGCCACGTTGGCAATGGTGGCACCTGGGATCGCTGAGGCGTTGATTGCGACAGCAATGGGTTTGGTGGCAGCGATTCCTGCCGTGGTGGCCTATAACCGATATTCGCATGAAGTGGAACGGTTAATTAACCGATATGATACTTTTTCAGAAGAATTTTCTTCTATTTTACAACGTCAATAAGCGGCGGATGTTTTAGAGATGGCTTCTTATCAAAAGCGTAGTCGAAATAAACCCATGGCGGAAATTAATGTGGTGCCATACATTGATGTGATGCTGGTGTTAATGATTATCTTCATGATCACTGCGCCGTTATTAACACAAGGCGTACAAGTTGATCTACCGCAGGCAAGCGCTGAGCCTGTTACGCCAGAAGAGAATAAAGAACCGCTGGTTGTTTCTGTTGATGCGGAAGGTCTGTTTTATGTGGCCATTGGTGACAATCAAGATCAGCCTGTTTCAGCGGAAACGATGCTGGCTAAAGTGGGCGCAGTGATTCGTCGCAACCCTAAAACACCGATCATGGTCAAAGGGGATACAGCAGTGAGCTATGGCAAGGTGATTACGGTGATGGCCTTATTACAAAAAGCAGGCGCGCCAAGTGTGGGCTTAATTACACAACCGATTGAGAGCAACGCAGTAACACAATGAACAATCAACGATCCCTCAATATTCGCGCAGGTATTTATACCCTTTTATTCTTCTTGGTCGCTGCAGGCATCAGTATTTTTAGTTTCAATAATCATCATCCGACACCCTTGGCAAATGCGTCTTCAGAAGAGGTGAATATTGTGCAAGCAACGGTGGTGGATGAGGCCGCTGTGTTGGCAGAAATGGCGCGTTTACAAGAGATGGAAGATGCGGCGCGCGAAGCAGAACAAGCGCGGCAACAGCAAGTGGATGAACAGCTGGCAGAAACACAGAAGCAGGCAGAAGCAGAGAAACAACGTTTGCAGCAATTGGAGCAAGATAGGCAAGCTGCGGTGGTGCAGGCGGAAAAAGACAAACAAGTGGCTGCAGAGCGAGCAGCCGCTGAACAAGAAAAAATTAAACAGCTAGAAGCAAATCGTAAAGTGGCAGAGGAAAAACAGCTTAAGGCTGAAGAGGCCCGGAAAGTGGCGACTGAGAAAGCACATCAAGAGACGGAAGCGCGCAAACTAGAAGAAGCAAAACGCCTTGAAGCGGTGGCGGCAAAACAAAAAGCGGCAGAAGACGCGCGCAAGGTAGAAGAAGAGAAACAGCGTAAGGCGGAAGACGCGCGCAAAGCCGAAGAGCAGAAACAGCAAAAAGCAGCAGAGTCACGTAAGGCAGAAGAAGAAAAGCAACGTAAAGCTGCCGAAGCGCGTAAGGCTGAAGAAGCAAAACAACGCAAGGCCGAAGCGGCGCGTAAAGCGGCAGAAGAAAAACAGCGTCAAGCAGAAATTGAGCGGCAAAAAGCGATTGCTGCATCTGAAGCAGCCTTGGCAGAACAAATGATGCAGCAAAGCATTGCAGCGGAACAACAAGCAGCAGAAGCAGCGCGAATCAAAGGAGAGGTGAATACGTATAGTGCAAGAATTCAGCAGCGTGTTCGACGTTATTGGAATCGACCTGCCAATATGGATGCCGGTTTGGCGTGTACATTAAAAGTAGCCATTTTATCGAATGGTGATGTGCAACAAGCCACGGTTGTGAAGAGCAGTGGCAATGCGATTTTTGATCGGTCGGCGGTGGCAGCAGTGCATAAAGCAGCGCCGTTCCCATTGCCTGCAGATCCCAAAGCGGCGGCAGAATTCAGAAACTTTACGTTTAATTTTAAACCTAAGTAAAAAGAGGAAGGATAATAATGAAACAATGGCGTAGCTTAATATTTTTACTCCTTATCATACCGTGGCAAGCACAGGCGGATTTGGTGATCGATATTACAGGGGGCACAGAATCTGCCCTGCCGATTGCGGTGGTACCGTTTGGTGGCGGATCAAATGCGCCAGAAGATATTTCGGCCATTGTGCGGAATGATTTAGAGACCAGTGGTCGTTTTATACCCTTGGCCGATCGAGATTTGATTGCCCAACCGCATGAAAAAGCAGATGTGAATTTTAAAGACTGGCGGTTATTGCGTTCGGAAGGCTTGCTGATTGGTAAGGTGGCGCCTGTTGACGGTAATTATTATGAAGTGCAATTTCAGTTGTTTGATGTGTATAAAGCAGAACAATTAGTGGGGAAGCGTTATAAAGTACCCGCTACCGGTCTGCGTCGTTTAGCACACCAAATTTCTGATTTAGTGTATGAGGCACTGACAGGAGAACAGGGTGTTTTTTCAACACGTCTTGCCTTTGTATCCGTCACGGGCAGTAGTATTGATAAGCGCTATGCCTTACAGGTGGCGGATGCAGATGGTGAAAATCCACGCGTTATTCTCAAATCAAAGCAACCCATTTTATCGCCGAGCTGGTCGCCGGATGGCAGTCGTTTGGCTTATGTTTCCTTTGAAAATCGCCATCCAGAAATTTTTGTGCAGGAAATGCGGACAGGGCAACGTCAATCCGTTGCTGCTTTTAAAGGGATAAATAGCGCACCGAGCTGGTCGCCAGATGGGTCGCGATTGGCCGTGTCTTTATCCAAAGCGGGTAACCCTGAAATTTATGTATTGACCTTGGCAACCGGAAAATTAGCACGGATCACCCATAATCCGCGAGCAATTGATACCGAACCCGTCTGGTTACCGAGTGGCCAAGAATTAATTTTTACCTCCGATCGGGGTGGTCGGCCACAGATTTATCGGGTATCGGCAGAGGGTGGGAAGGCATCTCGCATCACTTATGAAGGTGCCTACAATGCATCGCCAGATATATCGCCGGATGGCAGTAAAATGGCCATGATACAAGGTGGTGGCGGTGGGTTTTCAGTCGCCGTACAAGATTTAGCAACAGGCGTGGTGCAAGTGGTAACCGATTCAATTCGAGATGAAGCACCCAGTTTTGCCCCAAATGGGCAAACAATCCTGTATGCTACCGAGGAACAGGGGAGAGGAATTTTAGCAACCGTATCTGTTGATGGTGAAATTCATCGCAGATTTGGTGGGCAAGGGCAAGCTGTACGCGAACCTGCTTGGTCACCATTTAGGAAATAAATATTACTTTTTAAAGGAAATGATAATGAAATATATGCAGTTAATTTTAGTTTTAATGATGACAGTGTGGCTCTCGGCCTGTAGTACAACCGGTGATGTGCAAGATGGGGCCGATGTAGGCGTGGAAGATCATAGCGGCCAAACCACAACTGGAATTGGTGACGGCGATCTCAATGGTGAAAGTATTTATGATGATGGCACAACAACCGTGATTGCGGGTGACGGTGATACCTATACCGATGATGCCTTAAGCGATCCCAATAGCCCACTATCAAATCGCGTGATTTATTTTGAATTGAATAGTAATGTTGTACGGGCTGAAGATGAAGTGACGTTGGATGCACATGCGGCTTATTTAGCAACGCACCCTAATGTTACCGTGCGCTTGGAAGGGCATACAGATGAACGTGGTTCGCGTGAATATAATCTGGCTTTAGGCGAGCGTCGTGCACAAGCAGTGCGCCAAATTCTCATGGTGCAAGGTGCGACAATTAGCCAATTCCAAGCAACCAGCTTTGGTGAAGAACGCCCTGCAATAGACGGCCATTCAGAATCTGCATGGCAGCAGAATCGTCGTGTTGAAATATTCTATGTAGGTGGCTAAAACCAATGAAACGTCAACTAAGCCTATTATTGATTGTTATGCTGCTGCCGTTATCGGCAGTGGCAAAAGACAAGGTGCTTATGGAGCGCGTGAGTAAGCTGGAAACCATGATGCAGGGACGTGGGCTAATTTCGATCATGACTCGGCTTGATCAGTTAGAAGGCGAAATTCAACGACTCAATGGTGAAAATGAAAATTTACGCTATCAATTAGAATTGATGCAACGCCGCGAGAAAGAGCTATATGCTGAATTGGATAGCCGGCTCACCGTAGAAGAAAATAAGAAGCCGCCTAATTTACCGCCGCCTGTTGTGATTGCAGCACCCCCCACAGAACCAACAGCACCAGTATTCCCCAATGCAGGTACCGGTGAAAACACGACAAGCCCAGCGACACCGCTAGAATCGCCAGCCACGACACCAGCCGTGCCTACGACAACTGTCGCAGGAGAACAAGGTGATGGCGAAGCGGCATATCAAGCCGCATTGCAAACGCTACGCAATGGTGAATATAAAACCGCAGCAGCAGCATTAACGGCTTTTCCAGCGCAATATCCACAAAGCAGCTATTTGCCAAATGCCTATTATTGGCAGGGTGAAGCGCAGTATGTGTTGAACGATTTTGATAAAGCCGCAGTTGCCTTTCAAACGGTTATTGATCTTTTTCCAACCAGCAATAAAGTGGCGGATGCCACCTTAAAGCTCGGCTTTAGCCAACAAGCACAAGGCAATACCGATGCGGCAAAAGCAACGTTGACCAAAGTGATCCAACAATATCCGGGCACCTCAGCAGCAAGGTTGGCACAGGGTAAGATGGATAGCATTGGGCAATAACGCGCGATAGGTAAACAATATGGCGCAATGCCGCATTACAGAAATCTTTTATTCTCTGCAAGGGGAATCACGAACGGTGGGGCAACCCACCGTTTTTGTGCGTTTAACAGGTTGTCCGCTACGTTGCGTCTATTGTGATACCAGCTATGCCTTTCAAGGAGGCGAGAAAATGGACGTGGCCGATATTGTTGAACAAGTTGCCGGCTACGAACCACGATACATTACGGTTACCGGCGGTGAACCCCTCGCCCAAGCGACATGCCATGATTTACTCACAGCACTTTGTGATCGCTTTGAAGAGGCGGAAGTGTCATTAGAAACCAGTGGCGCAATCGATATTGCCAAAGTCGATCCGCGTGTCGTCTGTGTGATGGATCTTAAAACACCCGCCTCAGGTGAAGTGGATAAGAATAAATACAGCAATATCGCATTACTCAAATCACAAGACCAAGTTAAATTTGTTATCAGCGATCAAGCTGATTATGATTGGTCAAAAACCATGTTAGACACACACGACTTAGCCAATAAAGCCGACATTCTCTTCTCTCCCATTCATGGTGAATTAGCGCCTGAGATATTAGCCGACTGGATATTAGCCGATAGATTACCCGTGCGTATGCAAGTGCAACTCCATAAATACCTCTGGGGTGCGGAGCAAGGCCGATGAAACGGGCAGTTATTTTACTCTCTGGCGGTTTAGATTCCGTCACAACTCTCGCTATCGCCAAACAGCAAGGCTTTGAATGTTACACCCTAAGTTTTGATTATGGCCAACGGCATGATGCCGAGCTGGTTGCCGCCAAAGCGTTATCAGCCCAAATGGGCGCTATTGAACATAAAGTCATCAAAATAGACCTCCGCAGCATTGGCGGATCGGCACTCACCGATGATGCCATAGCTGTACCCGATCATCATGAAGCCGGCATTCCGGTTACTTATGTACCCGCCAGAAATACCGTGTTTTTATCCATCGCACTCGGCTGGGCAGAAGTCTTACAAGCCCATGCCATATTTGTCGGAGTGAATGCCGTCGATTATTCGGGTTACCCAGATTGCCGGCCAGAATATATTAGTGCATTTGAAAAACTCGCCAATCTCGCCACCAAAGCAGGTGTAGAAGGCCAATATCTCCATATCCATACGCCACTGATAGCGCTAACAAAATCTGAGATCATTAAACAAGGTATCGTATTAGGCGTAGACTACAGCCAAACTATTTCCTGCTATCAAGCAGATTTAGATGGACGAGCTTGCGGGCAATGTGATTCCTGTCGCTTTCGGCAGCAGGGTTTTCAGCAGGCGGGTATGGATGATCCGACGCGCTACCAAGCTAAATAAAATTTAAAGACACAATATCTAGAGGTAAGCATTATCAGTGGTCACCAATGTTTTTATTGATAAGGCTTGCCATTTTTCTAAAATAGCGTATTATTTCGCCTCTTGGTTTGGGCCGTTAGCTCAGTTGGTAGAGCACCGGA
>CAZRAY010000074.1:0-6052 GCA_964598235.1 uncultured Piscirickettsiaceae bacterium | reverse complement strand
ATTACTTAACGTACAGTGTGCTTGGAATTCTAATGAAAGAAGGTCGTATTATTAGTATAAAAGCTGGCAATAGACGTAAATATAAATATGCAAAAAACACATCACAATAGCTTCCAGCGAGCCACCATAAATATCATTTTTTCCATGCGCAAAAAGTTGCCCCTTACTAGTAGCCGGAGAAGTTGCCATTAGCACCGTAGATCGGATAAATGATAGTGTCATCCGACATTTTAATCGTAAATTAATCCTCTTACTTATCTGACCATTAATAACCATTATGCAAAAATTCTCAACCATCTACCAACGTGCACTCGACCGAAAAGGCGGCGAAGCGGCCCTCACCGACCTGCTACCTACCGGCATCAAAACCGCTGCTGAACTCGCTGCAATAAGCGATGATCGTTATTTGGCGGAAATGACGAGGGCGATATTTAAGGCAGGATTTTATTGGAAGGTGATTGATTATAAGTGGGCAGGCTTTGAAACTGCTTTTTGGCAATTTAATGTGGCGCGGTGCAATATGACCAGCCCTGAAGATCTTGAAGCGCTCTATCAAGATACCCGTATTATTCGTAATGAACAAAAGATTAACACTGTGCCACAAAATGCCGCGATGATTTTAGCCTTCACCGAAACGCATGGATCTTTTGGTAATTTAATTGCTGAATGGCCTGATGATGATTTTATTGGCTTACTGGATGTGTTGCATAAAAACGGTTCAAGACTCGGCAAGCAAACCTGTTCGTATTTTCTGCGCTTTGTGGGTAAGGATGGCTTTGTATTGGTGCGTGATGGCATTGCGGCATTAATCAATGCGGGTGTTATTTCCGGTGCACCCAATAGCAAGCGAGATTTAAAATTAGTGCAACAGGCTTTTAATCTTTGGCGTGATGAATCCGGTCTTAGCAATGCTCAGATCAGCCGTATTTTGTCTTTATCGATCGGCTAGACGGTAGGTTGCTGTCATATTGTGGCGTTCCGTTGGCGCTAGCGTAATCACATTGTCACCTGTGTTCACGGTTTCTACACAAATAAACCGCTGATAGGCATCATCATTTAAATCTTGCATCTTCATCGACAGCGCTTGCCATGGATTCCATACAACCGTTGTTTGACTGCCTGATGATGCAATATTAATCCCACGGTTTAATGCCTTATCTTGTAACTGCATGTCACCTGAGAAATTGGTATAAACTCTATCCACTTCTTCAGCTATTTGAATCACACTGGTTTGTTTGTGTTCTGTATTCGCACCTGCGACCGTATCAATATAATTGACCTCTTCTAAGCCCATTACAGAAACCTGTTCGATATCCCCAACTGCAAAATAAGTATGCATCGCTTGTGAAAATTGGAAGGGTTCTGAGCCCGTATTTTCAGTTGTGAGGCTTAACTCTAATTGATCACTAATCGTAATCTCAAGCGTCAGATTAAAGCCATGAGGCCACATCTCGTGGGTTTCAGCATTATCCTGCAAGCTTAATTGCAATTGAATAACATCATCAATTCGCGATGTTTCGGTGATCCGCCACATTGCAGTGCGCGCAAAGCCATGATTCGGTAATTGCGGACGTGGTTTTGCACGACTAAACCAAGGCCAACAGATGGGGATCCCCCCTCGAATGGCTTTGCCTTGTTGATAATTCGCTTTTTCACTCAGAAATAGAAAATCACGCTCTGCCGATTGAGGCTGAAATGACAACACTTGCGCCCCATGCAAAGAAACCAATGCAGTTGCTAATGGCGTCTCAATTTTAATCATCGGCAATTCACCTGCGCCCGAAATAAATTCAAGCGCACCGGCAATACCAAAATCCTTATTTAACTGCTGGAGCGTCATGTGTTGTTCTATTATCCTAATATTTTTTGTTAAATTTATTCTTCATTTTCAGACCCTGGATTCCCGTATGCACGGGAATGGCGAACCTAGCAGCAATGTCTTACTAGAAGAGCCACCTTAAATCCTATTACCCTGCCTGAATCCAAAAATGTTTCCACAGAGAGAGATTTTTGCCTTAGCCAAACCAAAAAATGTTGTTCCAAATTAGGATTTTTGTTCGAATGCAAGGCGGATGCTTGTCGAGCACCGCAGTGTATGTTTAATACATGAGGAGCGGAGACATGCATCCAACGCCGCAATCGGACAAAAAGACAATTTGTAACGATATTTTTTAGTGGTGGTGACCGCCTTCGCCATGAACATGACCATGTTCAATCTCTTCCGCAGTCGCTTCACGCACATCACGCACGGTAACCGCAAAATTAAGGTGCACACCTGCTAACGGATGGTTGCCATCCACAGTAACCGTATCATCTGCCACTTCAACAACGGTTACCATCACGGGACCTTCATCTGTTTCTGATTGGAATTGCATGCCCGGTTCGATATTATCGATACCTGCAAATAACTCACGCGGCACCTGTTGGCTCATTTCTTCAACACGTTCACCATAGGCTTTTTCAGGCTCAATACTGGCCGTGACCTCATCACCTGTTTCTTTGCCTAATAGGGCCTCTTCTAAGCCAGGAATGATATTACCCGCACCTTGAAGATAGGTTAATGGGTCTGCGTCTTTTGAACTATCGATGACTTTGCCATCATTGTCAGTGAGTGTGTAATCAATTTTAACGACTGAATTTTCTGCGATTTTCATGCTATTTCCTTACATTTTACGAATAACGGCCGCAGCATAATCGCTACAGCTTAATGCTTCTACACCTACCATTTCTGCTAGGTCACAGGTGACTTGCGATGCTGCAATGGCACCCGACACCCCTTTTATAACTAAATCTGCCGCCTCATCCCAATTCATATGTCGCAACATCATTTCTGCTGATAATACCAATGAAGAAGGATTAGCCATATTCTTACCTGCTAAGGCTGGCGCTGTGCCGTGTGTTGCTTCAAACATGGCGATTGAATCAGATAGATTCGCGCCAGGTGAAATACCAATGCCACCCACTTGGGCCGCTAGCGCATCCGATACATAATCACCATTCAAGTTTAAGGTTGCCACCACATCATATGCTGTTGGGTGCAATAATATTTCTTGTAAGAATGCATCAGCGATACAATCTTTTACGATGATTTGTTTGCCTGTGTTTGGATTGGCAAATGCATGCCATGGGCCACCATCTACTGGCGCCGCAGCAAACTCTTTTACCGCAATATCATAGCCCCATTGTTTAAAGGCCCCTTCGGTGAACTTCATGATATTGCCTTTGTGTACGATGGTGACAGAATCACGATCGTTATCAATGGCATATTGTAATGCTTTTCGCACTAAACGTTCTGTGCCATCTCGTGATACTGGCTTAATCCCAATGCCTGATGTTGCTGGGAAACGAATTTTAGTAACACCCATTTCATCTTGCAAAAAGGCAATCAACTTATTTACTTCCGCACTTTCAGCTGGCCATTCAATGCCCGCATAAATATCTTCTGAATTCTCACGGAAAATCACCATATCAATTTTTTCAGGTGCTTTTACGGGGCTGGGCGTGCCTGGGTAATAACGCACAGGGCGTTGGCAAACATATAAATCTAAGGTTTGACGCAAAGCCACATTCAGCGAGCGCATGCCACCGCCTACTGGTGTCATCAACGGGCCTTTAATGGATACGGAATAATCTCGAAGCGCAGTAAATGTTTCTTCTGGTAAAAACGCACCTTCACCATACGTTTCAACGGCTTTCTCACCCGCATACACTTCCATCCACGCGATTTTTTTATCGCCACCATAGGCCTTTTCAACCGCCGCATCAATGACTTGCTGCATTGGGCCCGTAATGTCTGCACCAATACCATCACCTTCAATAAAAGGGATGATCGGCATGTTTGGAACAGCAAGCGAAAAATCATCATTCACCTGAATCATGTCGCCCTGCTGCGGTACCGTAATATGCTTAAAAGCCATGTTAAAACCCATGTTTGTAAAAAGGCGATATTTTATCATACTCACATCGTTTTTTTATTTTGATACACTATTGGCCATGGGAAAAGGACAATCACAAGAAGACAAGCAAAACCAACGACTCGATAAATGGCTTTGGGCCGCGCGATTTTACAAAACACGCAGCTTAGCGGTAGAAGCCGTAAATGGTGGTAAAGTGCACCTTAATGGACAGCGCTGTAAACCGAGCCGCACGATTAAATCAGATGACAAACTGACGTTATCTAAAGTCCCCTATGAATTTCACATTACGATATTAGGATTAGCCAAGCAACGCCGCCCTGCAAGCGAAGCGCAATTGCTCTACCAAGAAAGCGAGGAAAGTATTGAAAAACGCGCACACCTACACCAACAAATAAAAGATCAACCACTCGGCTATCGTCACCATACGGGTCGACCTAATAAACGCGATCGCCGCCATATTATTAAATTCACCCGAAAAGATTAGGATCCCAAACAATGTCTGAGCCCACTGCCATCGCACTAATTGATGCTATTGATACAACCTTACCGACGCTCAATTATGCCGCGGCAATCCAAACCATGGCCGCCTGTGTCGGTTTCGATTGGCCTGAGGTATCAGGTGTGATTGACAAAGTACGCGAAGAATTGGCGGAAGTGGAAGTTGAAATTGCCATTCCAGATAACCATGCCCGATTAGCAGATGAAATAGGTGATTTGATTTATGTCTGCACCAGCCTTGCTCGTAGGCTCAATATTGATCCCGACGAGGCGCTTAAAGCGGGCAATGCCAAATTCCAACGCCGGTTTATCCAAATGGAACACTGTCTGATCCAACAAGGATTGTCGCTGGAAAATAGTACCTTAGCTAAAATGGATGCCTGCTGGGATGCCGTTAAACACACTGAGAAACAGGAAGCCTAATGCAAGAAATAACACTCACAAAAGAACCGACCGAACTTTATAAAATCCTCAAATTTGAAGGATTAGTTTCCAGTGGTGCCGAGGCCAAACGAGCTATTGACGATGGTTTGGTGCAAGTTAATGGCGAAGTTGAAACCCGCCGACGCCGTAAAATCATGGCTGGTGATAATATCCAGTTTATGGAACACACGTTAGTAACGAAGCTATAAGTGACTATCTACTGGAAAACGTATCACATTGATCCATGCTGCCTAGTTCAAATCCTCGGCTAAACCAATAAACACGCTGCTTTGAAGAGCCATGCGTGAAAGCCTCTGGCCGAATTTGTCCGGTTGCTTGTTTTTGCAAACGATCATCCCCGATTGCACTGGCGGCATTAAGCGCTTCTTCAATGTCGCCACGTTCTAAGATCTGTTTCGCCTGCTGTGTATGATTCGCCCACACACCCGCCAAACAATCTGCCTGTAATTCTAGCTTCACCGACATCGCATTGCCATCGGCTTTACTCATCCGCCGTTGTGCTTGGTGCACTTGATCAGAAATCCCCATCAAATTCTGGATATGGTGGGCCACCTCATGCGCAATAACATAAGCTTGGGCAAAATCGCCTGGTGCGCCATGACGTTTTTTCAAGTCATTATAGAAAGATAAATCGATATATACCTTCTTATCAGCAGGGCAATAAAATGGCCCCATTGCTGCTTCTGCAGAGCCACATGCTGACTGCACCCTACCCGTAAACATCACCATCTCTGGTTCTTGATAACGCTGACCATTTTGTTGGAAAATACGATTCCAAACATCTTCCGTATCAGCCAACACAACACTGATAAACCCTGCTAATTCATTCTCAGCAGCCGATGGCGTATAGGTTGCTGTCTGCTGCTGCCCTCCGCCTCCCAATCCACTCGTTAATTTCAACGCAGTTTGCACATCCACACCAAAATACATCGCCGCCAATGCAACCACTACCGTTAATAAGCCGCCACGCTTAGCCGTTCGGCCTATTCGTGTACCCCGTCTATCATCAATATTACTGCTTGCTCTGCGGTTTCGCCATTTCATGACTTAAATTTTCCTATTTTAATTCAGGGTTCATTGTAATCAGCAAGCTTCTTGAAAACAAGTATTCTACAAAAATAATCACTTCTAAGTGTTGTAACGGTAATCCCCCCATTTTTAAGGGACTTTCAAAGTAGAACGTTAAGCCACCA
>CAZRAY010000073.1:0-6315 GCA_964598235.1 uncultured Piscirickettsiaceae bacterium | reverse complement strand
GGAAGTGAGCCTTTAGGCTCGCCTAAGTGGTTATTATCAAGCTTTTAGGCGAAGCTAAAGCATCGCTTCCATAGAATAATACTGCTTTTCAGTGATGAACTTGTAGCATTGAACAGCCCTGAGCTATCTACATACCAACAAAAACAGTTGGTTTTTACACGTCCAATTAACATTTATAGTTGGTTTCTCTGCTTCTACATCACTCATCAATCTAATTGCTTGCAACCCACTCTCTATAATTTTTTTAAGAATCAGGCTTTCTATAATATCCTACTTGGTTTTTCATTTATTTTTTTGCTGGAAAAAAATCATAATCACCGTCCATATGGATCAATATTATGCATGGAATGTCGCTAATGCAGTTATCTGAATGGATTGCTTTTGCTGGCTGATGCGCAAATGAACCTTTTGGCAAGGTATATTTAGTACCATCAGTGATAATATGCACCCAGGTGCCTTGAACAGTAACGCCTTGATATGCATTATTATGCCCATGAGCAACTCCTTTAAAGTCAGGAATAACCTTCATTAAAAATCCAGTATCTCTTGTTTTTTCGTCTTTCCATAGTGGCGTGATTGTAATCCCAGCGGCAAGTTCTTTCCAAGCCATCTCATTAAAAACAATACTCTTAGCTTTAAGACTATCATCAGCAAAGGTTGGGAGTGATGCCAAAAATAACATCACGAATAAAGAATAATATTTCATAAGAATCTCCTAAGTTGGATGGTGTATCATTAAGCACGGATCAATATAAACAGGCATACTTATCCATTTTGTTAATTTGATAAGAAGAGAATATTCGAGTACATTTTTCTTGTTTATGATTATTGAAACATCGCTTTGTAATCACTTGCAAATTTTTCAAAGCTATATGGCTTGCGCCCAAGCACAATTTCAACATCATGCGTCACTGAGCCATCCCCCTCTTTGGCAAACCAGCTAAATATCTCAGACAACTTATCTGCACCCCATTCAGGGACACCAGCTTCTAACATTCCTGACTTCATTGCTTCATCAGTTATAGGATAGTAGGTAACCTCTTTTCCAATAGAGCGGCTTAATATTTCTGCAACATCATAATAATCAAGTGTTTCCGGACCTGATAATTTGTATACCTTATTCTCATAATCAGATTCTGTTAGTGATTCAATGGCTACTGCTGCGATGTCTCTAATGTCAATAAAACTTAACTTTGAATCACCGAGAGACATATAAATAGCATTGTTTTCTTTAATGGTGTGCTTTGAACTAAATGTATTTTGATAAAATGGGTTTGGCTGCAACAGTGTGTACTTAATGCCGGACTCTTTAATCAAATTATCCGTTTTCGCATGTACTCGAACAATCTCTGAACTAGCATCTGAATTTGCCCCCATGACTGATAACTTTACCACCTGTTTTACACCTGTTTCTTTTGCTGCCTCAAGAATATTATTCATCCATAGCTCGTTATCTGGATGTGCTGGCATAGCAACATATATTCCTTCTATTTCTTTAAAAGCCGCGATAAGAGAGTCGACATCTGTGTAATTGCCTTCAACCCAATTGACACCAGCAACAACGTCCATTTTTTTCTTATCTGTTACTAATGCACTACATGGAGTTCCTTGTTCAGTGAGTTGCTTTACAACTTCACTGCCTGTGTTTCCAGTAGCACCAGTTATTAGTAGCTTCATATTAGTTTCTCCTGTGTTGATTTGATTTCATACAAAAGTCTCTATGCATTATTAAATGTAAAAAAATAGTTGCCTCTGAGAACTACGAATACTCTTTACCAATATCATCGTCAGTCAGTTTCTGGTGCGTACCATCACAAAAAGGGGAACTCCCTGTTTGCTTGCAAACACATAAATAAGCATCACCATCCTGTTCTGCGGTGAAAGTCTGTGGTATGAATGAGGTGCCTTCATGTGAGCCATCACAAAATGGCTGGTTTGTGGAACGACCACAGGTACAGAAATAATATTCTTCTCCTTTCGTAAGTATTACTTTGGTCGGTTTATTATCGGCAACAATTGATTTACTCATTATATTTTTCCTTTTTGTATTAATGGTTTATATAGCTATTAAAAATTACTTACTATCATTTATTTTATTGTCCAGACTCCAAATACCTGACCCATATGCGGCAATCAATAGGAAACCAAAACAATATAAAACAGCAAGCTCTCCACCATTAGCAATAGGGAAAAAGCTCTGTGTTCCATGTCCCATCCAGTAGCCGACTGCCATCATTCCACTGGCGATAAACGCGGCGGGTCTGGTAAACAAGCCAATTACTATTAATACGCCAGCCACTAACTCAATCGCTCCTGCTGCCATTGATATGGGGTTGAGAGGTCCGTATGGGTACTCAATGGGATAGTTGAAGAATTTCTGAGTGCCGTGCCAAAAAAATAAAAAGCCACTGACTATTCGAAACAGGGCATAAGCGTGGTCTTGAAAGTTATCTAAAAATTTCATTGTATCTCCTAATGGTTGATGATGAGGTGTTGTTCCTCTGTTGGTAGTATGAGAAATCAAAACATTAACCTCCCTATTATTTAATATCTTATTCCTTCGCCTAAGTCCGACAACAAAGCCTTGAACTCTGGAGACTGTCTTAATAATGTTTTACCCGTTTCAATGAGCTTATCGACACTCTCTGCTGGTAACTGCAAAGAGGTCGCTAACAGGGCAAGTTCGTCTCGGCTTTTCTTTGGCAATTGATTAAAATTTAGTTCTGCTAGATAAAATTTTATATCGCCACAATCTTTCATTTGAGTTTCTGCGCAACGTCCTTCTCGAACTTGTTTCTGCCAGATGGGAAACAAACTTTGAAGTAAATCCAAAGTGTCTTCATTGTATCGGGTAGATTGAATGGTGGTAAATGCACCCAGAGTATCGACTATGCCAGGCTCCTTACGCTGCTTGGGAATAGTGGGTAATATAGAGTCGGCCGCATTCACAACCACAAAAGCCATTTTCTTTGTTGTGTGTAAATCATAGGCTTTCAGCATCTTCCATATATTGTTATCTTGCTCGGAAACCGCACGTAACAAGGAGCGCACACCAAGATTATCCGCAACACCACCATCAACGAGATGCAGATAACGGTAGCGAGAAGCATCTTTATACTTGCGTAGACCAAATGCTTGCACATCAATGCGTGATGCTGCAGAGCGCAGTTTCGTCTTTTGGTAGACATAGGGTTTACAAGTTCCTCCAAAGTTTTTTACCGCGATAGGCGAAAAAACGACAGGTACTGCCGACGAGGCCGCAACTGCTCTGCCTATTGGAAACCTCTCTATGTCCGAACATATCCAGCGAAAATCATCATAGGTGAAGGATATCCCCGTACCTGTGCCTAAATCTGTAGCATTAATAATGATCAGTGGGCTGTGTGGCAGCAAATCAGCAAATGTCTTACGACCAAAGATTGTGTTGGTATAATATTCTGCGGCAAGATCACTACGATTGAATGCCGCTGGCGTAAGGCGAATCCAGTTTCGAGGATTCAATAGCCAATACTTAATTAAATTGGATTGCACCTGCCTTTTTAGAAAATCTCGCTCGTAATCGGTGAATATTTTGTTGCCATACAAGCCGTAATAGGCAGCGGTAAAACTCCCTCCGGATACGGATGAGATAACATCGACTTCTCCGAGTAAATTTTTCCCCTGTAGCGATGCAGGTTTAATTTCGTGCAGTGCTTTCAGTACACCATAAGAAAAAGCGGCTGCTCGCGTACCACCTCCTGAAAAGGTTAATACCAGAGACAACTCATCGGATCGGTCGTCTTTACCAAGCACAGGAGCTTTATCGAGTTGTCGAATCTCTTCCGACACTGGATAATTTGATGGGGGTGTCAGGGTACTACACGCAGATAAGCCCATGAGTAAACATGCAGAAACGAGGAATCTAATCATGGTTTGCCTTGTAAAAGATCAGCATTGACCAGACCACATAACAAGGAAGAAATGAATAACTCCGTTACATCCTCACAACTCATAACCGTTCCTTTCATGATCGACTCCTTTGACAAGGCTACTACTGCTCGTACTAGACAACTAGTATTGCATGTTTCTGATAAATTGATAATATAGAGAATAATCAACACACTGTTTTCATATATCAACAACACAAGCTCAATAGGGATCAATCAATGGATCTTAACCGTCTGGTTATCTTCGCAAAAATTGCAGAAAACCAAAGCTTTACCAAAGCTGCTCACGCATTGAATATGAATAAATCCACTGTCAGCAACAAACTCTCTCAACTGGAAGCGCATCTCGGTGTGCGACTGCTCAACAGAAGCACCCGCTCCGTCACGCTGACAGAAGCAGGTGCAGGTTATTATCGCTATTGCCAACACATTATTGAAACTGCACAAGAAGCAGAACACTTTACCACCACGCTAGGCAGTGAAGCTGTCGGTCTACTGCGTGTGGCAGCCCCCCATGAGTTTGGCGATTACTTGATCCGAAAACTAATCCAGCCGTTTATGCGAGCCAACCCTAAAATCGAAATCGAATTCGTATTAGGTTATCGTAACGTCGATTTGATCAAGGAACAGTTCGACGTGGCATTACGCGTCAGTAAAGATTCATTGATAGACTCCAATTTAGTCGCCAGAAACATTGTGAGCAGTGAAATTTGCCTAGTATGTTCCCCTGCCTTTATCAAAGATCATGGCAAGCCTGATACGGTAGAGCAAATAAAAGACTATGATTTCATTGAGTTCACATCAGCTATTCCCAATGCTTTACCCATAACCCAAAGCAATACCCCACATCAAATAGCACCAAGGGGGCGATTTAAAGTCAATGATATATTGAGTACGAAAGAAGCCGCTTTGTCTGGCATCGGTATTGCCATTCTGCCAAAGTTTGTCGTTGCCGATGAGATCAAGACCGATGACCTCATAGCTGTGCTGACAGATTGTATTTTCCCTACCTTTAACATCTATGCGGTTTATCCCAGTCGGCAATGGATGCCCGCAAAACTAACCCAGTTTCTGGACTATTTAAAGCACCTTGAGGGCGATTTATAATATCGACCTATTTAGAAGCATTGAAGAAGCATGGCTCATCTCTGCTGGAATACGCGATTACAGGATAGATATTGCTGGACAGACTTCCTCAGGCCGTGTTGTTGTATTTAGCAACCTAAACATAATAAGGAACAAACCTTGAGAAAAAAGTTAAACATCCGTTACTTTTATCGTTGAGGACTTACCAACCTACGCTGCGATAACGTGCTAACCAATTGAAGATATTTCTTAGCTAAAGGTTATAGACACGAACAACTACGCTGGCTGATTCCTTACGAAGGATGATTGCTTCAACTACTTTTTTCTTTTTTGATTTCGGCTTCTGATCTAGTCATGCCTCATCATAGTATGAAAATACTTTCGGGTCGATTAATACCTACATGAAGGAACCTAATGCCGTTCTCGCACAACAATAGATACTGATAGAAAATTCTTGTGGTTTTGATGCAGATATGAGCCTTGTCACCTTCGCGACAGAATTATTTTTAATTGGTATCATTTTTGTTTGTTGACTGGATTACGGAATAAGGCATGAGTATTCAGATATTACATGCAGGAGCGAATCCATCATCGTACTTTGTACGCCATAACCGTTTCAGTCTGTTCTCGTAACGATGGCTGGTTTCGACCTCACACAGTTCTGCTAAGAACAGTGTCGGTTCCCATGCCTCTTGTATCGCTTTGCTTGCAGTTCTGGGTAGGTTTACTCATAGCACTTAAAACGCCGTTCTTTGAGATGGATGGGGAGACTATGGATATTGGCCATTAGATGCCCCCATTTACTGATCATAACTACTCAGTGAATGTTGTGGGCATAATACTAGGCGGGTATCTGAGTTTGCGATCCAAAGCGGTCAGGACAGCTTTGGATCGATGCTTTTTACCCTGCTCCAATGCACTCAGTACCCTGCTGCCCATTTTTTCCTTTTTCTTTTATTTAGTCTAAATATGTCATCAAAATCTATTCATACTATAGTCTTTAGTTATTGAGACGTTTGCGAAAAGAAAAAACTTGGAATTATTTATTAATTTTGGTCTTTTGTGAAGGGTGATTGTAAAATAAATGCGCTTGATGAGTTTGATCTTGAACTTTTTGATAATTATTTTTACATTGATAAGTGATGAACGATAACCATAGGCGATTAAGAACCTTGGATTATTTAATCTGAAATCACATATATAATATGACGGTATCTATGACGGTACATAACATGCTAATAAATAACTATATTTTACTTTACAATGACTTGAATGCTAATTAGAATCCCTCCTTCTCCGCCAT
>CAZRAY010000072.1:0-6324 GCA_964598235.1 uncultured Piscirickettsiaceae bacterium | reverse complement strand
CCCCGACCCTCGCCTTGTAAGGGCGATGCTCTCCCAGCTGAGCTAAACACCCATCAAACTAACCAGACTAGTTTACAGCATCTTTAAGTGCTTTACCAGCTTTAAACGCAGGAATTTTTGATGCTTTAATTTGGATTTCAGCACCTGTACGTGGGTTACGGCCTGTGCGTGCTGCACGGTCGCGTACTGAAAAAGTACCAAACCCTACTAATGTTACTTGGTCGCCACTGCTTAATGCGCCCGTTACTGCAGAAGTCATACCATCTAAGGCTGCTGCTGCTTTTGATTTTGAAATGTCCGCTGAGGCTGCAATCGCATCAATCAATTCAGATTTATTCATTATATTATTCCTCGGTTAACCTAATAAAATTATGTGGAATTATTCTCTCTACACTTCATCCGTAAACACGTGTTTTACTTCGAAGAGGGAGCCAATATAACTGGAGCCAAAACAAGCTGTCAAGCAGATCTATCGCTTTATTTTGGTGTCATTTTTAGAGACCCATTTAATGCATCTGTCAAGCAAAATTAAAACTGATATAGATGAATGGTTTAGCGCCGTAAACTTAGGCTCTTTCTGCGATCCAACGACGAGTAAGATTAACGTATTGAGACGGTGAAATTGTTTCTGGACGCTGCTTTGGATCAATGTCTTCCGCAAATAATTGCGCTTCTGTCAGCTTGCTTTTCAAGGTGTTTGCAATGGTTTTTCGCCGCTGTGAAAATGCCTGGGAAACCAATTCATTCAATGCCTGCAAGGGTACCTGTGGCGAAAATAGTCGAGGACGCAAATAAATAATCGCAGAATCTACTTTAGGTTGCGGCTCAAAAGCCGTGGGCGGTACTGTAAAAACATACTCAGCCTCACATTGGTATTGCACCATAATACTCAATTTACCATATATTTTACTGCCCGGCTTCGCACACATCCGTGCCACCACTTCCTTTTGCAACATAAAACACATGTCTTGAATACAATCCGCTTGTGATAACAAATGAAAAAGTAAGGGTGTCGTAATATTGTAAGGCAGATTTCCAATAATCCGCAACTGCCTATTTGGATAGGATTGTAACTGCCGATAATCAAATGTTAGTGCATCTGCTTCATGGATCCGAAGATGATTTTTTGTGGCAAATTGAATACGTAATAACGGGATCAAATCGCGATCTAATTCAATCACGTCTAAGCTATTACCAGCCGCCAATAGGAGTCCCGTTAATGCCCCGCGCCCTGGACCGATTTCTACCAACTGTTCATCCATCTGAGGTGAAAAAGTGGTGATAATATCGCCAATCACCCCTTGGTCATGCAAAAAGTTTTGTCCGAACCGTTTACGTGCCTTTGGGTAAGGATTAAATTTATTCGACATTCATACCTCAGCGTGACTATTAATCATCGTTATAGCTTGTGATACCGCTGCTTGTAAACTACCTATATCTGCCCGTCCTGTGCCTGCCAAATCCAAGGCTGTACCATGGTCAACAGACGTCCGAATGAAAGGCAAGCCTAGGGTAATATTAACTGCTGCACCAAAACCATGGTGTTTCAACACGGGCAAACCTTGATCATGATACATCGCTAATACCGCATCATAATCTGCTAAACGACTGTTCACAAAAATTGTATCCGCGGGCCAAGGCCCCGTCACATCAATACCCCGTTGTTGCGCATCCGCAAGCACAGGGCTGATCACCTCAATCTCTTCTCGTCCCAAATGTCCCGCTTCACCTGCATGTGGGTTTAAGCCACAGACTGCAATACGGGGCCGCTTGATACCAAATTGCTGTTGCAATGCAGCATTTAGGATATTAATCGTATGTCTCACTTCATCTTTTGTAATCGCATCACTCACCGCCTTAAGCGGCAAATGTGTTGTCACTAAAGCCACTCTTAAATCGGGTGTCGCTAACATCATCACGACCTTTTCAATATCCGCACCCTCTGCTAAAAACTCAGTATGCCCCGTAAACGCAAAACCCGCGTCATTGATCACGCCTTTGTGTACAGGCGCTGTCACCATCGCATCAAATTGGCCCGATAAGCAGCCCTTCAAAGCATGTTCTAAACTCTCCAGGACATAAGGTGCGTTATCGACATTTAATTCCCCTGCTACTACTGATGTAGCAAGCTTACTGGGTAAGTAATATAGCGTTCCTATCGGTGCTGGCGTTGGCACGCGTTCAAAATCAGCTAATATCAGCTTGAGCGGTAATCCTAACGTAAGCGCACATTGTGTTAATAAATCAGGATCGGCAATAACAATGAGCTCAGCTGTTTGCGGTATTTGTGCGAGTTGTACACACAGTTCAGGACCAATACCTGCAGGCTCACCCGCTGTGATAGCTATCCGGGGACAATCGATCAATGGTTACGATACTCGACATAAGCCTCATCTCGCATTTGACGCAACCAACTTTCTAATTCTTCAGCCACTTTACGCTTATGAATTTGTTGTCTCGCCTGCGCACGTTTAAATTCTGTCGCCATATTTTCTTCCCGACGATCAAACACTTTCAATAAATGCCAACCAAAACGGCTCTCAAACACATCGCTTATCTCATCAATAGCCATTACATTCATGACTTCTTCAAATTCTGGCACCATTACACCAGGGCTTGTCCAACCTAGGCTGCCACCTTCAATTGCAGAACCTGGGTCATCCGAATGTGCACGTGCTATCTCTGCAAAATCATCGCCATTAATAATACGCTCTTGTAATTTTTCAAGCCGCGCCTTCGCATCCTCGCCCGATGTTGCCTGATCTGATTTAACCAATATATGGCTCACCAATGTCTGTTTCACCAAATGCGATTCTTCCGTTCTTTTATCACTTACTTTTAATAAATGAATCCCCGCACCGCTTCGAATAGGTTCGCTGATCTCATTCAGTGTTAAATTCGGCACGATTTCCATAAATAAACTGGGTAATTGGTCTTGTTTCCGCCAACCAATATCCCCTCCTTCTAACGCCTTCTCGCCTCCAGAATGTCTCACTGCCAATTCTTCAAAATTCTCGCCTGCTTTCAATGCAACGCGGACTTCTGAGGCTTGTTCTTGTGCTGCTTGTACTTCTTCCGTTGTGGGCTCATCTGGCAATGCAATCAAAATATGATGAATATGATAAGTCTCTTCAGCATTACCACTTTGCACTGCTTGTGTCGCAATAAAATTATCCACTTCCCGTTTGGATACAATCACCTTATCTTCCACTTCGCGCTTTCGTAATTGGCTAACGATCATTTCTTCTCTAATCGACTCTCGAAATTCAGCAAAATTAAACCCATCTTCTGCTAATACATCACGAAACTCACGTAAGCTTAATCCATTTTGATCTGCCACACGCTTCAACGCTGCATTGACATTTTCATCGTTCACCTTAATACCTGCACGTGTGGCTTCTTGTAATTGTAAATGCTGCAAAATAGCACGTTCTAACAACTGCTTACGTATCACATCCTCTGGCATTCCAGAGCGGCCACTTTGTTCTAACTGTTGCCTAAAGGTATTTTCTGCAGCCATCAGTTCACTTTCTAACACCACATCCTCATTCACTACCGCCACAATCCGGTCTAACGATCTCGCCCACGAAGTGACTGCACAGCTCAACATTAACGCACATAGTACGATTCTAAACATAATTCATCCAACACTTAAATTCTTTAAACAAGACATTATACAAACAATCTGTTCCCTAACCCACAGGAATTAGACGACCTACCCATTATTTTCGATAAAACTTAATCTAGCCCATAGCCCAAAACGCTTTTACGCAAAATATCATCCGCCCTATTCCCGATATCACCCAAGCCTTTTAGCTCTAGCTGAACAAAGAAAGCCAAATTACGTTCTTTCTCACTGGCATCATTAATGTAATCACGCACTACAAAACGCGTTGCCCAGCAACAGCTTTCATATTCGATACCTGCCAAAGCCTCAAGCGTCCGATTGTCTTGTAGAGAATGATACCATCGACCAATAAACCGCCAATTTTCGTTGATCGGTAAACTCACTGACGCATCTATCTGCTCCAAATCATCTCGACGATAACGATGCGATAAATTCAATAGTCGCCCATTATCACCTCGATAGCGCAATTGCATCGTTTCTAAATTTGCACCACTGCCACCCGTTGGATCCCATTGCACTTCACCACGAAATGTCCATTCTTTTGCAATTGCCGCCGCCACTTCAACCACCATATCCGAATCTGAATCAGGATTAATCGCATCGCCTACTAAATTGACTTCCCGACTTTCAAAATGTCGGATTTGTCCCGCACTAATACGTAATCTTTCTCTACCATCCGTTTGATCAATAAACCGTGTTGTGACACCAATAGATAATTGATTCGCATCCCCGATTCTGTCCCCCCCCACAAATCGATTATGGGTAAACAGTTGCCCCATGTTAAAGGTACGTTCGCTAGTATCAAATAAAGGAATATCACTTTGGTCTCTATGTGGGATATAAAGATAATATGCACGCGGTTCTAGCGTTTGAATAAAGCGTCGGCCTGCCCACGCCATATCTCGTTCAAAAAACAAACCGCTGTCCACACTCAAGATCGGTAACGTCCGTGTGGGTGACTTTTGATCTGAAGTTAAGCCTCCTAAACCAAGATCATCTAGCTCATATCGCGTATGGCGTAATGCAATCCGAGGGGTGATATAGCCTGATGCCGAAGTGAGTGGCAAACTAATTGCAGGTTCAACATCAAACCGTTGCCCCGTAACTTGCTCATCATGATCAAAATCAACATATTCTGCACGTAAATCATAGCTTAAACCCATCGCCTGTTTGGGGTAATGGCCTCGTAAAACAAACTGTGGTAAACGTTGGTAAGGAGCCGCCACATCGGTTAATGTTTGATAGCCTTGCAACTGCCCACTCAAGCTCCAATGTTCACCTGAATATCCCATCAACAGCTGTCTATCTAAATGTGTTGTGCTCGCCAGGCTCAAATTATTACCAAAATCTTCTAAATAATCATCGTCTGACACATAGTTATAATCAACATGGCTATACCAGCGTGAGGCAAAACGGCCATCATGCTGCCATGAAAATTGCTTTCTATCTTCATCCTCATAGTTATTCACCTGTTCGCTATTGGAGGAACCATTATCACTGGCCAGATAAGCCGTATCCAATTGCCCTTGATTTCGACTAAATAAATACCGAAATTGGCCTTGTAGCATCAAACCACGATCTGACATCCAGCGCGGTGTAATCGTCGCATCTTTATCGGGTGCAATATTCCAATAATAAGGTGTGCTCAAATCAAAACCGGTTTTATTTGAACTGCCAATTGAAGGCACTAATAATCCTGATTTACGTTCATCATTTAATGGGAAGCTGAGATAAGGCGTATATAAAATGGGGAAGCCGCCCACACGTAAGACAACATTTTTCGCCACACCGACGGCAGACACATGGTTCAAATCCACATTGTCTGCTCGCAATTGCCAGCCATTGCTGCCTTCCGGGCAAGTTGTATACGTTGCATCGCTCAAATCCGTTCGGCGATCTCCTTCTCGATCAACATGTTCTGCTTTGCCGCGACCATGAGTTTCACGCATAAAATAAGTGACATTATCTAAACTCCCACCATCGGCCCTTAGCGACCAGCTTCCCTTATCCGCTTCCAATACCACATCGCGGTCCCGTAATCGCACATCCCCCTCAGCAACCACATCACCCGTTGATTCATTATACGTTGCGCGATCAGCCGTTAAGATCTGATTGTTCTGCACCAATTCAACGTTGCCTGTGAAAACGGAGATATCCTCGCGTTCCAAAACCACTTCATCTGCCGTTACATCTAACGGTGTTTCTACCGTGTTAGATTCGGAATAAGGTAAAAAACCAAGGTCTGGTTGCGCACAAAGCCCCCATAATGTTTCTGCGTGCACACTGACACTCATCCACATTAATAGCCAACCCAGCCCTATTTTTAGTCGCATAACCACCCTTTATCATTTGCCACACACACCAGAATGATGCCATAAATACGTATATCAAAGCCTATTTATCGCATAGCCTACGCTGAACTTCAATCATATAATAATTAAAACACCAGTAAATCCATAAGATAACACTTAGAAATAAATAGCTTACGTTGTTTTACAAATATGCAAATTGCAGTAATATCACTCAACTTTCCCATCGTCACCGCTAACAAGCCCACCCCTTAAAAATAAATCGGTTGACATGCCTGACGATAATCAATATAGTGTGCGACTTCCTTCGAGGGGCTATAGCTCAGCTGGGAGAGCGCTTCGCTGGCAGTGAAGAGGTCGACGGTTCGATCCCGTCTAGCTCCACCA
>CAZRAY010000071.1:0-6396 GCA_964598235.1 uncultured Piscirickettsiaceae bacterium | reverse complement strand
GAGCGCTTCGCTGGCAGTGAAGAGGTCGACGGTTCGATCCCGTCTAGCTCCACCAGTAAATCGAAACAAATAGTTTTAGGTCCCCATCGTCTAGAGGCCTAGGACACTGCCCTTTCACGGCGGTAACAGGGGTTCGAACCCCCTTGGGGACGCCATATCAAAAGGACTTGTAACATTGTTACAGGTCCTTTTTTTTATTTTTCGCAAATGCAAAATGTTTTTTTGCGTTATGATGAGTAAGAGCTTTTTAGTATCCGTTTCGGTGGGTGCGCATAAACAAAGAGAGTCAGCGTACTAGTCCCCTCCTTGTCTAGGCGCTGTGTGGCTAGTTTTCCTCCTTTTTGTCTAGTCGCAGTTTGTGCACACCCACCCCTTAATATATTCCTTATTTTTGCACTTTATGCGATACTGTGAACCGGTGACGAAATAGACACCGTAATTAAATCTAACTATAAAAAGGAAAACACTATGGGTATGCTGTCAGAATTTAAAGATTTTGCTATTAAAGGTAATGTGGTCGATATGGCCGTCGGTGTCGTGATTGGTGCTGCGTTTGGTAAAATTGTGGCTTCTTTTGTGGGTGATATCATTATGCCAATTATAGGCACATTGGTTGGCGGTGTTAATTTTACAGATTTAGCATACACACTCAAAGAAGCAGTGGGCGAAACGGCTGCAGTAACCATTAACTATGGTGCATTTATACAAACGATGTTTGACTTCATCATCATCGCAGCAGCTATCTTTATGGTTGTTAAAGCCATTAACAATGCGAAAAAGAAAGAAGAAGAAGCACCTTCTGCACCGCCTAAAGAAGAAGTATTGTTAACTGAAATTCGTGATCTATTGAAAAAATAGTTTTACAGGTTTTCTAAAAAAGCGCGCCAGTTTCCTGGCGCGCTTTTTTTATGTTCCGTATTCGTTAAAGGTGGCTTAATGCACACGCCGCATAAGATACCAGCCTAATCCTGCGAAGATAAACGTCGGTAATGCCGCACTCACAAAAGGCCAGAAGCCAAAAACTAAGCCCATATGCTGGAACATTTGATTAAACAAATGGAAACCAATACCTACTAACGCCCCTGCTAAAACACGCCCACCAATCGGGCTCGATCGCAATGGACCAAAAATAAAGGGCACCGCAATAAAAACCATCACTGCCGCACTCAGTGGCATCATCAATTTGCTCCAAAAAGCCAGTTCATAACGTGCGGTTGCTTGCTGATTAAGTTCAAGATATTGAATATATTCTAACAACCCCCACACGGGTAAATATTCTGGCGGAACAGCAACCACATTCAATACACTCGGATTCAATGTCGATTGCCATTGTTGCTGTTCAGTTGATGTTATCTTGACGCCCGCCTCGTCAAGCTGACTTTGTTGAACCTGCTCTAAAGTCCAATGTCCATCATCATAAATAGCCTGCTTTGCCGTTGAAGCAACGCGTAAACGTTGCTGTGCATCGAATTCATAAACCGATACGCCTGCAAACCGACCATCTGGCAGGATTTGTTCAATATGATTAAAGTTATTGCCATCACGCGTCCAAAAACCATTATTCACCGGTGCTTCCGCCAGCGCACCGGTTTGTATTTGCGTTTGAAAAGTACGCGCTTTTTTCTCCGCTGCCGGCCGCACCACTTCACCTACAAACAGCGCTAGGAAAAATAACGCAATCGACACCAATAACACGGCACGACTAATTTTCCCAACAGATAAACCTGCAGCACGCATCACCACTAGCTCACTTTGGCTTGCAAGGTTACCCAATCCTAAAACACTGCCTAATAATGCTGCAATCGGCAGCAATTCATAAATCCGCTTTGGCATCGATAGCGCAAGATACTGAGCAATCTCAAGCAAGCCATAACGCCCTTTGCCAAAATCTTCTAACTCCGTTACAAAATCAATAAACGTATATAACGCTAATAAGACGGCTAATACCAATGCCGTACTCGCTAAAATGGTGCCTGCGATATAACGTGTTAACAATCGCATTATGGCGTGCCTTGTATCGATTTTAGTTGGCGACGCACACGTTGTGCTTGCCACCTCGGCCAAGAAAGCAAACCATAGAGCAATAGCAACATTAATATGTGTACCCATATCAAACCTAACCAGGGCGCCATTGCCTCTTTTGCCACCCACGCACGTGTTACCCCTAATAAATTGCTATAAATAATGTAGACCAAGATCGCCGAGAAAAAACCGGCATAGCGGCCACTACGCGGTCCTGTTTGTGCCAATGCAATGGCTAATAAACCTAACACTACTGTCATCACAATAGCCGAAACGCGCCATTGTAATTCTGCCATTGATTCCACATCCCCACGTTGCCATAAATTCATCGTTGATAAGGTTCTATGTCGTTCATGCGATTTTTTTTCGCCCCCTTTCTCTAGCAACATTTGATGTTGGCCAAAGGCAGCAATCGAAAAAGTGGCTGTGCCTGCCTCACCCTCATAGCGATGCCCATCTTCTAAGATCAAATAACGATCCTGCGTCTCTGAATTAATCTGAAAATAGCCGCGCGCAGCCCGCAGGGTCAAAGGCGGTTCACGTTTTATTTGAATAAAAACGCCCTCCATTTTCGGCGGGGAATCATTCGATAAACTTTCTGTGTAAAACACCCATTTCCCATTTCGGCTTTCTTTAAAGCTACCGGCAACAAGCCCGGTTGTATCTGCGGCTAATTTAGCTTGTCGTTCCAATCCTTTTCTATCCGACAATACATCGGGCACCACCCACAACGCCAAAAGACCAACGATAATGGCAACACCACCAGAGAAAAATAAAATTTGTTTGATCCGTGTTTTTGTTCCCAAGCCACAAGCTGACATCACCACCAGCTCATTATCAACATTCATCCGGCCCAACACCATCATCACCGCTAAAAAAGCACTTAACGGTAGTAATAATGTCAAAGCACCTAATGAGCTATAGCCCAATAAGGTGAAAATAACATCATTGGGTAAATTGCCCACCGCTGCATCCGCTAAATAGCGCGCGAATCGAGTGGCAATATAAATCAACCATAAAATACTCAATATCGCCAATAAATTCAGCGCAAACTCACGTAAGACATAGCGGTCAATCGTAGATAAAAATCGCATCGAAGGTCGAAGTTTAGGCATTATTACTCGGTCTTAGTTAGAATGTATTGTACTTAAGGCAACGAACGCCCTAACAACACATATTACCATCATATTATTTAATATAGGATAAACCATGCAATACCTTATTAGCCAATCAGCATTAAACATAGACAAAAGCGATTGCCTTGTCGTCGCCCTGTTTGAAAAAGGGAGAATGAGCCCGACAGCCGAAGCGCTTGATGAGCAAATTGGCGGTATTATCCGTCGCATGCTCAATCAAGGTGATATTGATGGCAAAGCCGGTAGTACGCTGATCCTGCATGAACTTGATAACTTAGCAAGCAAACGCTTATTACTCGTAGGCTGTGGCAAACAAGGTGACACCACCGAGCGCCAATTCGACACCCTTATCACCGCCACCATTAAAGCACTAAATAATAGCGGTGCCGATAATGCGATCACCACACTGGCCGATATTGAGGTCAACAACCGTTCGTTGGCATGGAAAACGCGTCAAATCGTCGCCACCACCGAAAATTCATTTTATCGCTACACCCAAACAAAAAGCAGCAAAGGCACCGCACCCACCATTAAAATGCTTACCTTGCTCACAGAGAGCAGCGCAGATAAAGCAGTATTAGAACAGGCAGCCCAACAAGGCGAAGCGATTGCCAATGGTATGGCGCTCGCCCGCAATTTAGGTGATTTGCCTGGCAATGTTTGCACCCCGACTTATCTCGCCAGCCAAGCCGTTGAATTAGGGAATAAACATAGCAAAATAAACACCACCATCCTTGAAGAAGCCGATATGGCAGAGCTCGGTATGCATTCTTTACTGTCCGTCTCTCGTGGTAGTCGTGAGCCAGCTAAATTCATCATCATGAACTATCAAGGCGCTGGCGATGAAAAGCCTGTCGTCTTCGTTGGTAAGGGGCTCACGTTTGATGCCGGTGGCATCTCAATCAAACCTGCGCCCGGCATGGATGAAATGAAATATGATATGTGTGGCTCTGCTAGCGTGTTTGGAGCCCTTTCCGCTTGTGCTGATTTAGATTTGCCTATTAATGTGATTGGCGTTATCCCCAGTTCAGAAAACCTGCCTGATGGCGATGCCAATAAACCCGGTGATGTCGTCACCAGCATGGCAGGTAAAACGATTGAAATTCTCAATACCGATGCTGAAGGCCGCTTAATTCTCTGCGATGCGCTTACTTATAGCGAACGCTTTGAACCTGCTGCGATTATTGATATTGCCACATTAACGGGTGCCATCATCGTTGCCTTAGGTCATCAAACAACGGGCTTAATGGCCAATAACCAAGATATCGCCGATGAAATCCTAGCAGCCAGCACAGATAGTAATGATAAAGCATGGCAGTTGCCTATTTGGGATGAATATCAACCCCAGTTAGATAGCAATTTTGCCGACATGGGCAATATCGGTGGCAAAGGCGCCGGTAGTATTACCGCTGCTTGTTTCTTATCAAGATTCACCGAAGATATGAACTGGGCACATCTTGATATTGCGGGCACCGCATGGAAATCAGGCGGTAAAGATAAAGGCGCAACCGGTCGCCCTGTACCTTTACTCGTGCAATTCCTATTGAATCGAATTTAATGACCCGAGTTAGTTTCTATATTCTGGCTGATCAGCAAACCCAAAGTCGGCAAATATTTGCCTGCCGATTAGCGGAAAAAGCATGGAAACAAGGCCATCAAGTATATATCCACACTGATCATGCTGAAGCGAGCGCTGAATTAGATGCCTTGCTCTGGTCTTTTCGGGCGGATAGCTTTGTGCCGCATGAAATCAATTCAGGCAACAATACAGATAGCAAAATCCTCATCGGCCACGATAACCACCCGCCTCGTTTAATGGATCTTCTGATCAATCTCAGCAATAATCAACCCGGCTTTTTTAGTCAATTTAACCGGGTCGCCGAACTGCTTAATGATGATGAAACAGTCAAACTCGCTGGCCGAGAGCGTTACCGTTATTACCAACAACACGGTTACGCATTAGAAACCCATAAGCTATAATAACGTCCTTTTAAACACCTAAATAAAAGCAAATCAGACACCATGGAAAAAACCTACAGCCCTGACGAAATCGAACAAAATTGGTACCAAACTTGGGAACAGAATGGCGAATTCAAGCCATCTGGCGAAGGTACGCCTTTCGCTATCATGTTGCCCCCACCCAATGTCACGGGCAATCTCCATATGGGCCATGGGTTTAACAACACCATTATGGATATCCTCACCCGCTATCACCGCATGAAGGGTGATAATACCTTATGGCAACCGGGCACAGATCATGCCGGTATCGCCACGCAAATGGTGGTGGAACGCCAACTCAATGCCGAAGGCAAAACTCGCCATGATTTAGGCCGCGAAGCCTTTCTTGAGCGTGTTCTAGAATGGAAAGAAGAATCAGGCGGCAATATCACCCGTCAACTCCGTCGCCTTGGCTCATCGCTAGATTGGTCTCGCGAACGCTTCACCATGGATGATGGTTTATCAGAAGCCGTTAAAAATGTATTTGTTAAGCTGCATAAAGAAGGCTTGATTTATCGCGGCAAGCGCCTCGTTAACTGGGATCCTGTGCTCCACACGGCGGTGTCTGATATCGAAGTGTTATCAGAAGAAGAAGCGGGCCATATGTGGCATTTCCGTTATCCGCTCACCGATGGCAGTGGTCATCTAACGGTGGCAACAACGCGCCCTGAAACCATGCTGGGCGATAGCGCGGTGGCCGTGCACCCTGATGATGAACGCTATCAACATCTGATTGGCCAAACCATTACCCTGCCCTTAGTCGGCCGTGAAATCCCGATTATTGCAGATACCTATGTCGATCCTGAATTTGGCACGGGTTGCGTTAAAATCACCCCTGCGCATGATTTTAATGATGCAGAAATGGGCCAGCGCCATAATTTACCAAAATATAATATCCTCACTATCAATGCCGCGATCAATGATGAAGCGCCTGAAAAATATCGTGGATTAGATCGGTTTGATGCGCGTAAAGCCATTGTGGCAGATTTAGATGCTCTTGGTTTATTGGATAGCATTAAAGACCACACCTTAATGGTGCCACGCGGCGATCGCTCTGGTGCGATTATTGAGCCTTTATTAACCGACCAATGGTATGTGAAAGCCGATGCGCTCGCAGAACCTGCGGTGAAAGCCGTACAAACAGGTAAAATTAAATTTGTCCCCGGTAACTGGGATAAAACCTTCTATAACTGGATGGATGGCATTCAAGATTGGTGTATCTCGCGTCAAATTTGGTGGG
>CAZRAY010000070.1:0-6477 GCA_964598235.1 uncultured Piscirickettsiaceae bacterium | reverse complement strand
CAGAAACACAATCCTGCCTTCGTCATCGCTTAGCCATGTTATCACTTGCCTTGCTTGATCCTGATCACGGTTATACCGATCCTGACTTACTTGAATTTGCTGATCGTTTCTTTACGATAATGAAAACTAGTGAGTCAAGCACCAAAGAAATAGCCAGCATCGCTTTGTCCTATGTTGCCAGAACACGCGTTCAAAGTGATCAATTACCTAATGTCTTTTTCGATAACACGGTTATTGATTATCGAGATGATAACCGCCACATGTGGCAGTTCATCGAAAATGGTGATGAAGAAGAAAGCTTTGAAGAGCCACGCCAAGCTGAAACTGAAGAAGAGCACCAAGGATTGCCGCCGCGCCATTATCCAGAATGGGATTACAACTCACAAAGTTATCGCCCAGATTGGGTGAGTGTGTATGAAGCATTACACCCAGCAGGCAATCCCGTAGATATTGATAAATTGCTAGAAAAACACAGCGCGATACTCAAGCGTATGAAGCAGATTCTAGAATTATTAAAGCCTCAAAATTATGTGCGTATTCGTTATCAAGAAGAAGGTTCGGAACTCGACCTTGATGTCGCTATTCGCTCTCTTATCGATCTAAAAAGCGGTAGCCAACCTGATACCCGTATCAATATGAGCCACCAACATGATGGGCGCGATATTGCCGTGATGTTATTGCTTGATTTATCAGAATCCGCGAATGACATTCCACAAGGGGCTACGCAAACTATTTTAGAGCTCTGCCAAGAGTCAGTGTCGTTATTGTCATGGTCTATCGAACAACTCGGTGATAAATTTGCCATCGCAGGTTTTCACTCTAACACTCGTCATGATGTGCGATATCATCATGTCAAAGGCTTTAGCGAACAATGGAATGATGATGTTAAAGGGCGTATTGCCGGTCTTAAAGCCAGTTATTCAACACGGATGGGCGGTGCCATGCGCCATGCCGCACATTATCTCTCAGCCCAAAAAGCAGATAAAAAATTATTATTAATTCTTACCGATGGTGAACCCGCGGATATTGATGTGGATGATGACACATTATTGATTCAAGACACACATAAAGCAGTACAAGAACTAAATCAAGACAACATTTATAGCTATTGCATTAGCTTAGATCCAAATGCCGATAACTATGTGCGAGAAATATTTGGCAATCAATATATGGTGATCGACAACGTTAACAAACTGCCAGAAAAGTTGCCTGCACTTTTTGCCAGTCTCACAAAATAAAAAATCTTCCCCTGAACGCACTATAAGCATCCGTTTTCACGTATCATATTGCTTTATCTTACGGGTTTAAAAAGAGACTTAACATTATGCTAGAGCTATTTAAAGCAGGTGGTTGGATCATGTGGCCACTTATCCTATGTTCTATCCTATCCATTACGATTGTGGTTGAACGTTTTCTTGTCCTTCAAACAAAACGGATTTCCCCACCCGAATTAGTCACCCAAATCTGGCAATGGTTGAAGTTTAATCAAGTTGATAAAAAACGTATTAAAGACCTCCAAGAAAATTCCCAATTGGGTCGTATACTCGCTGCTGGTTTAGTAAATCGCGATGCCTCCCGCGATATTACACGTGAAAGTATTGAAGATGTCGGTCGCCATGTTACGGTGGTATTAGAACGCAACCTAACCACACTCGGCACTATCGCCGCTATCGCCCCGCTACTCGGCTTGCTCGGTACCGTTATCGGTATGATTAAAGTATTTGCCGTGATTACCACTGAAGGCGTAGGGAACCCCGAAACCTTGGCTGGCGGTATCTCAGAAGCGCTGCTCACCACTGCGGCCGGCTTATTAGTGGCGATCCCTAGCATTATTTTCTATCGTTATTTCCGCGGCAAAATCAGCTTTCTTGTTGTTGATATGGAAGAACAAGCCATTAAATTGATTGATATTCTGCATAGTGGTCGTTCTTATGAACCAGAGACGGAAAAAACCTAATGCGGCTTTCTCCACCGCGTCCAGAGGAACCCGATGTTAATCTCACCCCGATGATCGATGTGGTGTTTTTATTATTGCTCTTTTTTATGGTCTCCACCAGCTTTATCCGTGAAAGCTCATTGAAAGTAGATTTGCCCGAGGCAACAGGACAACAGATAGAACAAGTTGATGAAGCGATTGATATTATTATTAGCAGCCAAGGTCACTTTTCGCTTGGTGACACCATTGTTAATGCCAAAGATGCAACAAGGTTAGCTGAAGTACTCAAGCAATTAGCCCAGAATAACCCCGATCCTCATATTATTATCAGCGCAGATGCTGAGGCAGAATACCAATTGATTGTTACCGCAATGGATACCGCGCAACAGCTGGGATACACGCGACTCACATTAGCAACACGTCAAACCAGCGAGGCCGAGATACAACCACGCTAATGGAATCTAACGCCTCCCCTCTAAGCCCTGCACAAATTTATCAACGCCTGCTTGGTTATGTAAAGCCTTACTGGTTGGTCTTTGCCGCTTCCGTCATTGCCATGCTTGTCTCAGCGGCAACAGAAACAAGCTTAGCCGCGATGATGAAACCCTTGATGGACGGCAGCTTTGTCGATCGCGACCCCAATATTATCAAGCTCATGCCCATCGTGCTAATTGCTATTTTTTTACTACGTGGTATTGCTAGTTTTTTAACCACCTATGGTCTCGGTTGGATCTCTCGCAATGTTGTCAAAAACATACGTGCTGAAATGTTCCAAAACCTGATCAGCCTCCCAACACCTTATTATGACCACAATACGTCAGGCCAACTGATGGCAAAATTAATTTATGATGTTGAACAAGTCGCGAATGCCACCACACGAGCGATTCTTGTGCTCATCCGAGATAGCTTAACCATTCTTGGCTTGTTGGCTTGGATGTTTTATCTCAATGGGAAATTGTCTCTGATTATCTTAATCACGGCACCCTTAACTGCCTTTTTAGTCTATAAAATCAGCTATCGTTTCCGTCGCCTGAGTAAAAACATTCAACAATCTGTGGGGGATGTCGGTCATATCAGTAGTGAAATTATTAAAGGACACCGTGAAGTAAAAGTCTTTGGTAGCCAGCACTATGAAGAAAACCGATTTGAACAAATTAACCAACGAAATCGCCAACAAATGATGAAAATGATCGCCACTGATGCAACCAGTCAGCCGATCATTGAGTTGATCTCTGTGCTTGGCTTGGCGGCGGTGATTTATTTTGCTACTCGCCCTGAAATGCTGGAGCACATCACCGTAGGCACATTCATCTCCTTTATTACTGCGATGTTTATGTTGCTCACCCCGATTAAGCGACTCACCAAAATAAATTCCGGCTTACAACGCGGTATCGCAGCAGCACAAAGTATCTTCACCTTGCTCGATGAACAGTCTGAATTAGATACCGGCACCCACACATTACCGCACGCCAAGGGCGACATTCGCTACGAGAACATCAGCTTTATATATGATGAAGCAAAAGGGAATGTGCTGACTGATGTCTCATTCCACGCAAAGCCAGGCCAAACGATTGCTTTCGTTGGCCATTCTGGTAGTGGAAAATCCACCTTAGTCAGTTTATTACCACGGTTTTATCAACCGAGCGCTGGCACAATCAGTCTCGATGGTATTAACATTAATGATCTCCCGCTCAAAGAACTACGCCAACATATTTCACTGGTGAATCAACAGGTGATTTTATTCAATGACAGCATTCGTAATAATATTGCTTATGGTATGGATAATCACCTCTCTGATGAAGCAATCATCTCTGCAGCACAAGCAGCTTATGCTTGGGAGTTTATCCAAGCGTTACCGCAAGGCCTAGATACCATTATTGGTGAAAATGGTCTCTTATTATCAGGTGGCCAGCGGCAGCGTATTGCTATTGCCCGTGCGCTGTTGCGTAATACACCGATCCTTATTCTTGATGAAGCTACCGCCTCTCTTGATAGCAAATCAGAGCGTCATATTCAGGCTGCGCTTGATAATTTGATGCAAGAACGCACAACACTGGTGATTGCACATCGTCTATCAACGATTGAAAAAGCAGATTGCATTATTGTGATCCATAATGGCCAGATAGTGGAATCCGGTACCCATGATGAATTACTCGCTAAAAAGAACCATTATGCAGAATTATATCGTCTACAATTTCAAGATTCATCTGTATAAGCCATGAGCAGATTGGCTAATTGGCTAACGCAGCAGTGGTATCAACGCCACCCCATTCGTTGGTTATTTACACCACTTTCTGCCAGCTACCGTATTATTATTTGGCTGCGCCGACAAGCCTACCACTTCGGATATTTTAAGCAACATCAACTTTCCGTACCCGTTATTATTGTCGGTAACCTTACCGTTGGTGGCACAGGTAAGACGCCTTTTGTTATTTGGCTTGCGCAACAGCTAATAGAAGCCGGCTACACACCCGGCATTATCAGCCGCGGTTATGGTGGGAAAACATTTGATACACCACAATTAGTCACGGCAAGCAGCAATCCATCCGAATTGGGTGATGAACCTGTATTACTCGCACAACGTACTGCCTGCCCAGTTGTCATTTTTCCACAGCGGGTGGTCGCGGGTGAAATGTTGTTGGACACCACAAGTTGTGACATCATCATTGCCGATGATGGCTTACAACACACTGCTTTAAAACGTGACCTTGAAATTGTTATCGTTGATGGTGTGCGGCAATTTGGTAATCAACACTGTCTCCCTGTCGGGCCACTAAGAGAGCCTCTATCGCGCCTTAAAAGCATTAATTTTCTTGTTTTAAATGGGGGCAATCACCCCCATGCACATCATATGCAGCTCCATGCCGATGCACTTATTAACCTTGCTGACCCAACACGCCGCCAAAAGCTCTCTGATTTCGCTGGCCAAACCATTCATGCCATTGCAGGTATCGGGCATCCTGAACGTTTTTTTCAGCAGCTTCGCGAACACAAACTGATCGTAAACGCTCACCCGTTTCCCGATCACTATCCCTATCAACACAGTGATTTTAAACTGCTCGATAATCATCCCATTATCATGACTGAAAAAGATGCGGTAAAATGTCAATCATTCGCCTCAAACAATATGTGGTTTTTACCTGTTACGGCACAACTTGATGCTGACTTTAGCAATCAGCTGATGCGACAAATCAAATCATTCAATAAAAAGGAATCACCCAATGGATAAAACATTGCTTGCCATCCTCGCCTGCCCTATCTGCAAAAGCAGCGTACACCACCGAGCTGCATCAAAAGAGCTTATCTGCCTGCCTTGCCGCCTTGCCTACCCGATCCAAGATGATATCCCTGTGATGCTCGCAGATGAAGCCCGACCACTTGCTGATAATGAAGATATCAAATAATGTCATTTAAAATTGTCATCCCCGCGCGTTATGCTTCTAGCCGCTTACCAGGCAAACCACTGGTTGATATCGCTGGGAAACCCATGATTCAACATGTTTATGAGCGGGCCTGTGAAAGCCTTGCTGATAGCATTATTATCGCCACCGATGATGCGCGTATTCAAGATGCTGCCCAACAATTTGGTGCCGAAGTCTGCATGACCCGAGATGACCATCTCTCTGGCACTGATCGTATTGCCGAAGTTGTCGCGCATCATGGGTTTGATAACGACGACATTATTATCAACGTGCAAGGCGATGAGCCTTGTTTGCCTGCCAGCTTAATTAACCAAGTGGCACAAGATTTAGACCATCATCCTGCTGCTGACATTGCTACCCTTTATCGAGAAATTGACGATCCTGCAGATGTATTTGATTCCAATGCGGTCAAAGTCATTATCGATGCGCAAGGTTATGCTCTCTATTTCAGCCGCGCACCGATCCCTTGGCTACGTAACCATTTTTCTACCGAAGATGCCCCACACAAGCTCCCCGCCACGATTCCACACTATCGGCATATTGGACTGTATGGCTATCGCTGTCATTTTTTAAAGAGTTATGCTGATTTACCCGCTTGCGAAATAGAAAAGCTGGAATCTTTAGAACAGCTCCGTGCGCTTTATCACGGCAAACGGATCCACCTAACACGTGCTGATATTGACCCTGGGCATGGTATCGATACACAAGCGCATTTGGACTTTGTACGCCAAAACTTGAAGAAATAATTTCACGCACTTATGCTATGATATAGCCATAAGAGGATAATCCTTAATCAGGTTTGATCTTCACATACTTAATGGGTGGGAGGGACCTTTGAGTAGTCAAAACATGCAAGTAGGTACCAACGAAAACACGGCGCTCTTAGTCCGCGCAGAAAAATTGCGTCTACTTTACAAACAATCCTTCACCGCAATATACGCAAGTGTACTCACTGCTGGCCTAGTCGTTGTGATGTTATGGCCTGTGCAAAAACATACTATCTTGCTCTCATGGCTTGGGGCGCTCGTCATTGCAGCGTTTTACCGCCTATTCCTGTTCATGCGTTACAACAAAGCCATACCACGAGAAGGCGCTGCGACCTTGAAATGGGGTCCGCCC
>CAZRAY010000069.1:0-6532 GCA_964598235.1 uncultured Piscirickettsiaceae bacterium | reverse complement strand
CCTTTATTGGCCCGCTCGCACCTGTTAATTTAAGTGGCGTGAGCTTTATCAAACCCGAACCTGGAGATTCCACCACAATCCTAAAACGATTCCGCATAAATAACGCCGTGCTCGATGGGGTGGCTTACGATTTATTGTTTGAATGGAATTCTGCAACTCAGAAATTTGAGATGATTGAGATTGATTAACTGATAAAAGTCCTTCTTGCAGCGCAACACCACGGGTATTTTCAAATAACCGTGGCATCGTCCTATATTGACATTGCAAGTCAGGCAATTCAACGTTCAGCCCATCTCTTTGATCAACCCTGCCCCCTGATAGATCAAACCGCTATAAATCTGCACTAAACTCCACCCGCATCTAATTTTTCTTGTGCATATTTGCCAGATAGTATGCCGCCAGCAGCAATAATAGGAATACTCTCCGCCAATGCTTTATGAAATTGCCTCACAATCTCGGTTGAATTTGCAAACACAGGTCGGCCACTTAAGCCGCCCGCTTCATTGCCATGCGGCAAGTTCTCAACGCCTATTCGTGCTGCCGTAGTATTGGTTGCAATCATACCATCCAATTTCAAGCTAATATCAATGGTGCCCTAACAAGTCCTAGATGTGCTAAACCTAGACAGCTGTTGCACTTCTAACTTGAATTCACCTATACTTGAAAGATGAGGCTCCCTGCAAGTTTACTTCTCTACATAAAGATAAAGTACGCTAACATCTCTATCCTTCGACCTTCGTTATTTTCAATTTAATCCGAGGTAATTAAGTGAACATTCAAAAAACGCTCTCAATCATATTCCTTTCCTTAGGCTGGATGAATCTATCCCAAGCCGGGCCAATTACAATTATAAATGCAGGGTTTGAAGATATTTCAGGCCAATCGCAATCCAATGAATTTACTTTCGGGTTGCCTGCTGGCTGGATGACGCATGACCCCAATAATATTACGAGCGGTTCAGGCGTTCTATTAGGGACATTATTGCCAAATGGCAGTGTTTTTTTTAATTCAACAGCGCCAGAAGGTAATCGAGTCGCCTTGCTTTTTGGCAGTAGCCAATTTGGGCAAGGGGCATATGGTTATATTCAAAACCTTAGTGATACGTTGCAAGAAAATGCACAATACACCCTCCGTGTTGACGTTGGAAATGTTGCTTCCGATATCGCGCAAAGTGGATCATTTTTTAATCTAGATGGATTCCCGGGATATCGTATAGAATTGCTTGCCGGCGGCAATGTTATAGCGTCCGATAACAATACGCTTATTATTCCTGAAGCAGGATTTAGAACGTCGACTCTCTCCTTTAATACAGATTCAAATCCTGCTTTGTTAGGGCAAGTATTAGGAATTCGCTTAGTCAATCTTAATCAGATCCCCGCAGGGTATACTCCTGCTGATTCACCTGATCTAGAAGTTGATTTTGATAATGTTCGCCTAGATGTTGTGATTACGCCATTGACGCCACCTGCCGCCCGCGCGCCTATTCTCAACTTTGAAGAACCCATTGATGGTCGCACCAGCAATGGCATTGCCAATGTACGGGGCTGGGTTGTAAGCGACACGGCTGTCACGCGGATTGATTTGTATGTTGATGGTGTGCTGCTTGGCGCCATTCCGCATGGCGGCTCCCGTCCCTTAGTGGGTGATGTACATTCAACTTTTCCAAACTCTGATCAATCAGGGTTTTCAATGGCATATGGCTTTTCTAATTTAAGCCCAGGAGGCCATACAATGGAAGTACGCGTTTTTGATGGTCTCGGGCAAATTGCCGAACAAACTAATTCCTTTTTTGTCGCCGCCCTCGATAGCGCCTTTATTGGCCCGCTCGCACCCATTAATTTAAGTGGCGTTAGCTTTATCAGACCTGAACCCGGAGATTCCACCACATTCCTAAAACGATTCCGTATGAATAATGCCGTGCTCGATGGGGTAACGTATGATTTATTATTTGAGTGGAATTCTGCAACACAAAAATTTGAGATGATTGATGTTTTTTAACTAAAAACGCTCTGTTTCAATGCCACGGTTATTCTTAACTTAATAGCCGTGGCATTGTTTTATATACCTATACAAAAACGCATCCAAGGTCTAATAAAATCAGGCTTAACACCAAAAATATGTTGCTTGCTTATCGCACCAACCTTCAGCCTATCTCTCTAATAATCTCTTTTATCAACCTGGGCCCCTGATAAATAAGCCCACTATAAATCTGCACTAAGCTTGCGCCAGCATCTAATTTTTCTTGGGCATCTTTGCCAGATAGTATGCCGCCAGCGGCAATAATAGGGATATTCTCTGGCAATGCTTTATGAAATTGCCTCACAATATCAGTTGAACATGCAAATACAGGTCGGCCACTTAAGCCGCCTGCTTCATTGCCATGCGGCAAATTCTCAACGCCGGTTCGTGCTGCTGTCGTATTCGTTGCAATCACGCCATCAATTTTAAATTCAGCAAAGGCTGCGGCGAGTTCTAACACCTCCGCTTGCGTTAAATCGGGCGCCACTTTCACCGCCATGGGTACATATCTCTGATGCTTTTCAGCCAAGCTGGCTTGTTCTGATTTTAATCCTCGTAAGAGTGTTTTTAATGGCTCGCCAAATTGGAGATCTCGCAAGCCTGGCGTGTTAGGTGATGAAATATTAATCGTGACATAATCTGCTTCGGCATATACTTTTCGCAAACAAAACACATAATCTTCAATCGTTCTTTCCACGGGTGTCAGTTTATTCTTACCGATGTTAATACCAATTAAAGCGGTTGTATTGGCAGTCTTTACCTGCGCCACTAAGTGATCAACACCTAAGTTATTAAAGCCCATTCGGTTGATGATCCCTTCTGCCTCGGGCAAGCGAAATAAGCGAGGTTTTGCATTGCCTGCTTGAGGAAGACGCGTCACCGTACCGACCTCAACAAACCCAAAGCCTAGTGCACCTAGGCCTTCTATATAATCACCATTTTTATCTAAACCTGCAGCAAGGCCCACCATATTTGGAAACTCTAACCCCATCACCTGTACAGGAACACTTACTATTGGCGGATATAAAAAACGGCTTAAGGTCAATTTATGCAGCCATTTAATCCCTTCCAAACCCAAATAGTGTGCATGTTCCGCATTGAGTAGAAACATCAACTTGCGTAATAATTTATACATCCGTATTTACCTCAATTTGATAACCACTGAATTTACGAATATTCAACACGCCTGTATCCAGTAATAAATACTGCCCTTTAATCCCCTGCAACACACCCGAAATATCAGGTGTTTTATCAAAATTTAATGATGTCACTTTGCTGGGATATGTCTCCACCGGATAATCAATATTCACCACGGATTCATCCAAAGCAACAATGGCACTCTCTCCAAATCGATTTTGTGCCGCTGTAATCTCATCCTGACACAATGCCATCAAACGATCCCGCTCGATTCGTAAATCATATGCCACGGGCACACCTTTGAGCATTTTCCGCCAATCGGTGCGATCCGCTACATGGGCTTTAAAAATCATTTCTATCACCCCTGATTGATAACGTTCTGCCACGCTAAAAATCGGTAAGGCTGCCGTCGCGCCCTGATCAATCCAGCGGGTAGGCACTTGGGTAGCGCGTGTAATTCCTACTTTTAATCCCGAGCTATTGGCAAGGTAAACAATATGATCTTGCAAGCAATGTGCTTCTCCCCATTTAGGGTCTCGACAGGTGCCCGCTGCATAATGGCATGTTTCCGGCTTCATAATGCAGAGATCACACTGTGGCAACTTTTGTGAGCACGGAAAACAAAATCCGCCACTATAACTTTTTTTGATGCGCCGATCGCAGTATAAACAGTTAATTTCGCCCGCATGGCTTAACCTGATTGCTTGGCCAATTAAGGGCTGCATTGCCAACCGCGCATCACCCAACACCATTTCATACTGCGCCTGGCCCGCAGCACCTAGCGCTACTGCCATTTTTGCTATCTGTCCCTTAATTGTCGCCACATTGTCTCCGTTTCTATCACGATGGAAATTACTAAAAGCCTCCCGCTCATTTTACTTTATAATGCTTCCCATGCGAATTAATTTACCCCTTTTTATTCTCCTATTTACACTATTCACCCTCACTGGTTGCCGTGGATTCGGCCCCGCCACCCCAGCGCCCGTTGAAACTGCCGCAACCTCTTCCCTTCCCCAACACCAGCCCAGCACAGGCACAACGTATAACGGCTCACCCACGGTCTCACCACGAACACAGGCGACTTATCATCCTGCCGACGCTATCGCGCCAATCGATCTTTGGCAACGGATCCGCAATGGCTTCCAATTTACAGGAAATGGCCTGCCCGAAGGCGCACTCAGTCAGCTTGATTGGTTCACCCGCCACCCCGACTATGTATACCGTGTTTCCGAGCGCGCCTCACCCTATTTACACTACATCGTCGAACAAGCTGAAGCCCGTAATATGCCGCTTGAGATTGCCCTCTTGCCGGTGATCGAAAGCGGCTTCCAACCTTTTGCTTATTCCCGTAGCGCCGCCTCTGGTTTATGGCAATTTATTCCCTCCTCTGGCAAATATTATGGTCTGCCACAAAATGAATGGTATGACGGCCGACGAGATGTCATTGCAGCCACCAATGCCGCGCTGGGCTATTTGCAAAAACTCCACCAACTATTTGACGGCGATTGGCTACGTGCGCTCGCCGCCTATAATGCAGGAGAAGGCACCGTTGGCCGTGCCGTTAAGAAAAACCGCCGTGCGGGCAAACCTACCGATTTCTGGTCGCTCGACCTCCCCCGAGAAACACGTGCCTATGTACCCAAACTATTGGCCATCTCATACCTTGTATCGCAACCTGAAAACTATGGTTTATCACTCTATCCCATCGCGAACCAGCCCTATCTTGGCATTACCGATGCCGGTAGCCAGATTGACCTCGCGCTCGCCGCCCAATATGCAGATATTAGCTTAAAAGATCTCTACCAACTCAATTCGGGTTATAACCGTTGGTCTACGCCACCAACAGGGCCGCACACTCTATTATTGCCACTCGAGAAGAGCGCCAACTTACAACAGCAACTCGCACTCAATCCCGAACGTTTACACTGGAAATATCACACCATCAAATCAGGCGATACCCTTAGCCGCATTGCGCAGCAACAACACACCTCGACCTATTTACTCAAACAACACAATAGTATTATCCGCAACCGCCTCACAGCGGGAAACAGCCTACGCTTCCCTGCACCTTCCGCGTCGGCTAAGGCTTATCAAACCAATGCCGACCACCAACTCGCCGCCAATCGTAATCAGCAACAAACCCGGAAAATCACACACACCGTGCGAAAAGGCGATAGCTGGTGGGCGCTTTCTCGTCGCTATGGTGTAGATATGCATAAACTCGCCCAATGGAATAAAGCAACGACAAAACGAACGCTGCGTCCAGGGCAAAAACTGGTTATTCTGCAAGGAAAATCGGCCAATAAAGCTGTGATTAAACAAGTGCAACATAAAGTGAAGAGTGGCGATTCGCTCTGGGGCATCGCACACCACTATCAGGTTGCCGTGAATGACATCAAACGCTGGAACAATCTAGGGAGAACATTGATTAAACCGGGCCAAAAGCTATTAATTCGCCTGCCTAAGTAACCGCGATTCAATATGCTTCACATTGCCCTATTCGAACCCGAAATTCCACCCAACACAGGTAACATCATTCGCCTCTGCGCCAATGCAGGGGCTCAGCTCCACCTAATTGAACCACTCGGCTTCGAGCTAGATGATAAACGCCTGCGCCGTGCAGGATTAGATTACCACGAGTTTGCTCATGTTCAGCGTCACACTGATTTTGCCACCTTCACCAACTGGCAAGGCGACAGAAGATTATTCGCCTGCACCACCAAAGCCCAGCAACACCATGATGCACCACAATATGCAGATCAAGACATTTTTCTCTTTGGCCCCGAATCTCGGGGGCTACCCGCTGATGTGCTCAATTCGCTTACAGACGACCATAAAATCCGCATCCCCATGCAAGCCAATAGCCGCAGCTTAAACCTCTCTAACGCGACCGCTATTATCCTCTATGAAGCTTGGCGCCAACTAGATTTCAATTAACCACAAAAAACGATTGCATATCCTAGTGCGCATCGGTATAATTCCTCGCTTCAATGCCGATGTGGCTCAGTTGGTAGAGCAGCTGATTTGTAATCAGCGGGTCGTAGGTTCGAGTCCTATCATCGGCTCCAAATTGAACAAGGCTTGAACTTCGGTTCAAGCCTTTTTTATTGCCTCTAATTACTCCACTTATTTCCCAGCAGAATTCACAAAGGCAAGCTTGGCATCTTAAATCTCTCTCCCTCTGAGATTAATATTCTCCCTAAATATATCGTATACAAATGAAAGGTAACTCCGCACGGCTATTTTTTTCAACAACGATCTCCTTTTATTTATAACTCTTATATCTCATCTTGTATTTTTTTCTCGCTGAAACCCGCAGCCTAACGGTAATCCCCCCATTTTTAAGGGACTTTCAAAGTAGAACGTTAAGCCACCA
>CAZRAY010000068.1:4500-6590 GCA_964598235.1 uncultured Piscirickettsiaceae bacterium | reverse complement strand
CTTAGTCATCACCAAATACACCCAAGATATGTGTCAGGCTAACAAAGATATTATAGAGCGCGACGTAGAGACCAACGGTTGCAAGAATATAATTTTTTTCACCACCTCGCACAACGCGATTAGTTTCATATAAGATAAGCGCAGATGAAACGACGATGAACAAGACAGAGACTGCAAGCGACAAACCTGTTATTTCTAAGTAATACGCTGCAAGCATCGCGAGAATGGCAACTACAAAACCAACAACGATGAAGCCACTCAAAAAGCTAAAATCTTTTTCAGTTTTGATAGCATAAGCGGAAATGGCAAAGAATGTAATCGCAGTACCACCGAGCGCCTGCATTACGGTTTGTGTGCCGCTAGCGGAACTGAGATAGTAATTTAGCATAGGCCCTAGCGTTAACCCTAGGAAGCCAGTTAAGGCAAATACAGCAACTAATCCCCAGCCGCTGTTGCTTAATTTATGCGTTACATAGGAAAGCGCAAAGAAGATACCCAGAAACATAAAAGGGTTCAGTTGAGGGAAATGATACATCATTGATAGTTTTGCCATCAATGCACTGAATAATAGTGTTATTGCGAGCAAACTATAAGTATTACGTAGCACTTTATTGGTGGCTAAAACGGAGGCGCTACCTCGTACGATTGTATCTTGTTGCATGTGTCGTTCTCCTGAATCAATTTATGGATATAGTGATGAGACCATTATAGTACGGAAAGGTTTTATTTTGCAGGGATAATCCAGCTATAACAGCTGGATTTTGATATGATCTCGCGCATTATGAAACTTCAAGACTTCCAATTTGATTGCCCACCTGAGCTGATCGCACAATTTCCCGCAGCGCAGCGTACGGCTAGTCGACTATTAGCGCTTACAGGCAAGGATGGTGTGCTCGCTGATAAGCAATTCATCGATTTCCCGAGTTTATTACGACCTGATGATTTGCTGGTGTTTAATAATACGCGGGTGATCCCTGCGCGCTTATTAGGTGAGAAAGAAACGGGCGGCAAGATTGAGGTGTTGGTAGAACGGGTGTTGGATAACACGCGGGTGTTGGCGCATGTACGTAGCAGTAAATCACCGGGTACTGGTCGTAAGCTTTATTTAGAAAACAAATTGACAGCGGAAGTGCTTGGAAGGCAAGGTGCTTTATTTGAACTCAATTTTGAGGTGGATAATATCAGCGTGGCCTTGGAACAATATGGTCGTTTGCCTTTGCCGCCTTATATAGAAAGGGAAGTGGCCGATGAAGATAAGGCACGTTATCAGACTGTTTATGCACAACATACGGGCGCGGTGGCTGCGCCTACCGCTGGCTTGCATTTTGATAAGGCGATTTTAGCTGAGATTGCGGCGATGGGCGTTGAGATGGCTGAAGTGACGTTGCATGTAGGGGCGGGCACCTTTCAGCCGGTGCGGGTGGATGAGATTACCACTCATCAAATGCATTCAGAACGGATTCAGGTGTCGCAAGCGGTATGCGATAAGGTGAGGGCAACGCGAGCGCGTGGTGGGCGGGTGATTGCGGTGGGGACGACTAGCGTGCGCGCCTTAGAAAGTGCATCACGCGAGGGCGATATTCAGGCCTATGATGGCGAGACGGATATTTTTATTTATCCAGGCTATCAGTTTAAGAGCGTTGATGCGATGCTGACCAATTTTCACTTGTCGGAATCGACCTTATTGATGTTGGTTTCTGCGTTTGCAGGGCGGGAAAATATATTAGCGGCTTATGCACATGCAGTGGCAGAAAAATACCGTTTCTTTAGTTATGGTGATGCTATGTTTATTACAAATCAACAGTTTGGGGATATGTCATGACAAACAACCTATGGTCTGAAAACATTCGATTTGTATTGGTAGGCACCACACATCCAGGTAATATCGGTGCGGCAGCGCGAGCAATGAAGACGATGGGGGTGACGCAATTGCATTTAGTCGAACCGTTGCATTACCCGAGTGCAGAGGCAACGGCGCGCGCATCGGGTGCAGATGATGTGTTGGCAGCGAGTATCGTACATAGTGATTTGGCGAGTGCATTAGTGGGTTGCGATCAGGTGTATGCGATGAGCGCAAGGTTGCGGCATTT
>CAZRAY010000068.1:0-4400 GCA_964598235.1 uncultured Piscirickettsiaceae bacterium | reverse complement strand
AAGCCGCGCAATTTAATGCGACGGTTGCGGCGCTTATTTAACCGCGCTGATTTAGATCAAAATGAATTACAAATTTTACGCGGTATTTTAAGCGCGGCAGAAAAACATAACGGCGCACACGAGGGAGGCGATAAAACATGACAGACAGTGTATGGGCAAGAATAAAAGAAGATGTGCTATGCGTGTTTGATCGCGATCCTGCGGCGCGCAATGTATTTGAGATTGTCACCACCTATCCTGGTGTGCAAGCCATACAATGGCACCGCATTAGTCATTGGCTATGGAGCAAAAACTGGAAATGGTTGGCACGTTGGTTATCGACGGTTATCCGTTGGATGACAGGAATTGAGATCCATCCTGCGGCAGTGATTGGTCGCCGATTTTTTATCGACCACGGTATGGGCGTAGTGATTGGCGAAACCGCTGAAATAGGCGATGATTGCACCTTGTATCATGGCGTCACGCTGGGCGGCACCTCTTGGAATGAAGGTAAGCGACATCCTACATTAGAGAATAATGTGGTGGTGGGCGCAGGTGCAAAAGTATTAGGGCCTATTTGCATTCATGAAGGCGCACGTGTGGGCTCAAATGCCGTGGTAACGAAAGAAGTGGCCGCAGGAGAATCTGTTGTGGGTGTGCCTGGGCGGATTATTCGTCGTGATTTAGATGCAGATCAAAAGCAACGTCAGAAATTAGCACAATCTGTTGGATTTGATGCCTATGGCGCATCAGATGAAACCTTAGATCCCGTGGTCACTGCCATGCATGGTTTGATCTCCCATATCCACGAGATGGATAAGCGAATGGAGATGATGTGCACAACGATTCATCAATTAGGTGGCGAAATCTCAGATGAACCTATGCCTAAATTAGGCGATTGTGGGCTTGAGGAAGGGAATCCGGAACCTGTTGAAGATAAAAAAGACTAATTGAGTGGGTCTTTAGGAGAACAAGATGATTACATTAACTGAATCTGCCATCCAGCGCGTTGCTGAGATGATGACAACGCGCGAAAATAGTATTGGCTTGCGTGTGTGTGTGACAGAAAGCGGTTGCTCGGGCTATCGCTATGCATTGGATTTTGCAGATGAGCTAAATGACACTGATCAAGTGTTTGAGCAAGGCAATGTGAAAATTGTCGTAAACGAAGATAGTTTGGCGCTATTAGACGGCATTGAGCTGGATTACGTGAAACAAGGCTTGAACCAAAGCTTTAAATTTAATAATCCGAATGTGGTGTCGTCTTGTGGTTGTGGTGAGAGTTTTAGCGTTACCAAATAATACCATGACACGATTCCTCTTTTCCGCCAGTACGGCGTTAAAAATAATTTCAAAATCTTCATTTACTAGCTGTAAACTCGAATTTTTCAATTATTTTTTCCTTGTCCTGACGAAAAATACTTTTCGTGTAAAGGTATTATAAATAATGGACGATTTGAGCTTTGATGCCAATCATATCTGGCACCCCTACGCGAGCTTAAAATCTGATCTGCCGATCCATCAAGTTTCCTCTGCTAATGGCGTGCGACTCACGTTGATGGATGGGCGAGAAATAATTGATGGTATGTCATCTTGGTGGGCAACAATTCATGGCTATAATCATCCACGATTGAATCAGGCCATTACCGCCCAGCTAGATAACATGGCACATGTGATGTTTGGTGGGTTAACCCATCAACCGGCCATTAAGCTAGCGCGGCAACTAGTTGAAATAACAGCAGAACCTTTGCAGGCCGTGTTCTTCTCTGATTCAGGATCGGTTGCGGTTGAAGTGGCGATTAAGATGGCCATTCAGCATTGGTTTGCCCAAGGTAAAGCCAAGAAACAACGCTTACTTACGTTACGCAACGGCTATCATGGCGACACCTTTGGCGCGATGGCGGTGTGCGACCCCGTTAATGGGATGCATGGGATGTTTGAGCAGGTATTGCCGACACATTTATTTGCGCCTTCGCCAACTTGTCGAACAGATGCCGATTATCAAGATAGCGACATTGCTGAATTTCGTCAGCTAATCAGTGAACATCATGTTGAATTAGCGGCCGTTATTTTAGAGCCTTTGGTACAGAATACCGGCGGGATGAATTTTTACTGCCCTGAATATTTGCGGCAAGTGCGTACGCTATGTGACCAATATGATGTATTGTTGATTCTAGATGAAATTGCCACTAATTTTGGCCGGACAGGCACCTTGTTTGCCTATGAGAAAGCTGATATTTGTCCTGATATCTTATGCTTAGGAAAATCATTAACGGGGGGGTATATGACATTAGCAGCCACCTTATGCACTGAAAAAGTGGTTGCGGGAATCGCGGCAGATGGCAGCGGGGTATTGATGCATGGGCCAACGTATATGGCAAATCCATTAGCGTGTGCGGTGGCTTCTGAGAATTTGGCGATCTTAGCGGAATCAAATTGGCAACGGCAAGTTGCGGATATTGAATCTCAGCTAATAAGCGAACTGATGCTATATAAAGATTATGAAGGCGTGGCAGACGTGCGTGTGAAAGGCGCGATTGGGGTGGTTGAATTAGTCGAACCATTAGAGGATGAAGCCATGCAATGGCTACCCACATTTTTTGTTGATAATGGCGTGTGGCTGAGACCTTTTGGCAAGTTGATGTATATTATGCCGCCGTTTGTTATTACACCAGCAGATTTAAGTGTATTAACAGCCGTTATCGGCAAAGCGTTGGTACGCCTTGCCGATAATTCATAGCAAAAAAGACGAAAAAACATTAGGCTAAGTATTTTTTGGTAGGGCAAGGCAAAAAAAATCGTAAAAACGGAGTTTACAATTGTAAATGAGTATTTTACGATTCTTTTTTAACGCCGACATACCGAAAAAGACGACGCCTAAATTAATCTTGGCGGCTAGTGACTTCTAATAAGTGATATCCAAATTGTGTTTTAACAGGGCCTTGTACAGTATTGACTGGTGCAGAGAACACAACAGTATCAAATTCAGGCACCATTTGACCTGGACCAAAGCTACCTAAATCGCCACCTTGCGCACTAGAAGGGCAAGATGAATTGGCACGCGCGATATCGGCAAAATCTGCCCCATTTTCAATTTCAGTTTTTAATTGCTGACATTTTTCTTCTGAATCAACGAGTAGGTGACGGGCTGTAGCTGTAGCCATGATAAATTCCTTATATAAATGCCTATATATGATAAGCGTAGGCGAAAAAGTCATTATATCAAACATTAATATGTGTATACAAAATATTAATATGTATTTTTATTTTGGTATAAAAAAAGGGCAGTAATATTTTCATATTACTGCCCATATCAAGCGTGAATGAGAATATTGTTTTTTTAGCCACCTGCCATGATTGCGTCATTGACGGCTTCTTCACCAAAGCCACATGCAGGATGGTTAAATGCCGCTTCTAGGCCTGTTCCGATGTTGGTTTGGTAAACCATATTGTCTGTACCTTGGTTATCAATACCACCTGGACCAAAATCAAATCCTAGATTTGCACGCGTTCTCCAGGCAACATTGTGGTCAGCACATGATGTATCACCACTGACACCGATAGCGCCGACTAAAGCACCCGTAGTCATGTCATAGATCGCTAAACCGCCGCCGAATACATTTACGCCACCAATTGCGTGGCCTACCATAGGATCTGCACCAAACCCATTATTACCTTCACTAGCGCCCGCATAAGCAACAGCAGGATCTACAGGATTACTAAATTGTAAACCGAACAAAGATGCGCCTGGCTGAACAGCTGAGTAAAGATTCGCTGTTGAAAGTGATAATTGTTCATTACTGAATGCATTGGCTGTATTCGCTTTTTGAGCAGAAATAACACGGCTACCAGGCCATGGGTCAACGCCTGTGCCAGCATCAAGCGCATCCGCTTTAGCAACGGCACATACGATTCCATCACGATCGACAGCCGTTGCCCACATATCAAAATCTAACCCCCCGTTTGTTCTATCTAAAGCATGCGCTAAAGCTAGGTGTAATTCATCGTAGGTAACGGGGCAATCTGCCGCTTGTACATTAGTTGCCAATACGCTCAAGGCGGTTGCTGCGATTAAACTTGCTGTTTTAATTTTCATCTTAATACTCTCCAGTAATTTTTATCGTTATGTGATGATGATTCAGTTATTTCCTGTGTTGGACTAAATAATATTGAAAGGCATCCTTTCTTAGAATGTTAAAAACTGAGTAGAACAACGCAGCAAAATCACAAATTTATGTGATTAGATTATAGTACAGAGGCCGAAGCAGACTGTCTATAGAGAAGAGTACGTAGTTTTCTAAGTATAAGTACGTAGTGGAGGATATCTGGTAATCCTCCCCAAAAATAAGTGACCGAATAAGTAGAATTTCTATAAACTAAAGAATAGAGGTTCTACAATGCGAAAATCAAGATATACAGAC
>CAZRAY010000067.1:3852-6691 GCA_964598235.1 uncultured Piscirickettsiaceae bacterium | reverse complement strand
GTTAATATTTATGAACTCGGTTTGATCTACGATATCGAAATAAATGAAGCAGGCGATGTGGATATCAATATGACCCTAACGGCCCCTGGTTGCCCTGTGGCACAAACATTCCCAGGCGAGATAGAAAGCAAAGTCTCTACTGTGCCTGATGTGGGCAAAGTGCAGGTTGAATTAGTTTGGGAACCGGCTTGGACAAAAGACCAAATGAGTGAGGCAGCACAACTTCAGCTGGGGATATTTTAAGCTATAAAAAAGCCCCCTAGAATAGACTCCAGGGAATCTATTCTAGGGGGCGAGAGAGAAAAGGATTATGCTTTTTCTTTACCAATGTTTCGTGTTAAATACATCATCACGGCTAAGACAACGAGCAAGAGTACGGTGCCCGATAGAAGGGCGTGTTCTTCTAATTTGAGCATGGTATAGAGCATATAATATAAGCCTGAGAGTAATAGGCCGATAATCGCTGTGCTACCTATGCTTCGAATAGCGGCAAATACATAGAGGCTAACCATGGTAATAATCAGGGAAGCCGCACTGAGATAAGCCCGGAAAAACCCCGCATGTTCCGCCATAGAAAGCAGCGTTAAATAAAACATGGAAAGCGCTAAGCCAATAATGCCATATTGAACAATATGCAACCGTTTACCAATTGCTAATTCAAAAATCAGAAAAGTGATATAGGTGAGAATAAAGAAGAGTGAACCATATTTGATGGCACGTGTGATTTTAGAATAGAGCGAGACAGACTCAAATAAATTAACGCCGGCACTAAACTCATCGAGGTTGAATTTTTGTTTTGAGAGTGTCCATAATTGAGGATAATTTCTCGCTAGATTAGGCACTGACCAGTTGGCGTTAAATCCGCTATCTTCCACTTGGCGTTGATTAGGTAATACATTACCCTGAAAACTAGGATGTGGCCAATCAGAGCGGATAGTAACATCCGTTACTTTTCCAAAAGGGGTAAAGTAAAATCCTTGGCTACCGTTCACATCAATATTGAGGGAGAAGGTGTAGCGTACATCCGCCAAAGAGATATCCTTCTCTGACAAATCAATGGCCGCATGGAAACCACTTGGAATAGCATCAACGATCCGAGTGCCTGGTTCAAAATCGATATTCGTTATCCCTTGTTGATTGCTTTCCCAGTTTAAGCTGGAGACCTTATTAATTGCTTGTGTATCTGAAATACCCAATGTGAGCCAAGCACGATCCCAGTGAATTTCGTCAATGTGGTTGGATAAGCTGGCGATATCAGGCCGCTGGAATGACCCCGTGACACTTAAGTCGGCGGTATAAACTAAGGCATCATAGATACCACGATTTAATGTTTTGCTGAGTAGGTCGGCATCTATTTTTAGATCTTCTGGCAGGATAATAGCGGTATGGTGTTCGTATGTGGTGTTATTCACTTTGCGTTCATTGCCATCTTTATCTGTTAATATTTTTATAGTGGTGAATTTTTCTGTATACGGAATAAGTAATGCGGGGCCTTGCAGTTTTTGGGTGTGTCCCCATGTGTTTGCAATGCCATATAAAACCTCGCTATAAAGCTGATTTCGTTCATCGACAACATGACTCACCATGGAAAGCGGGCTATTCATTAACACGACAAGAAGGCTGATAATACCGAATCGAAAAATAAGTGATTTATTGAGATGTTTGAGATCGGCTAAATAGCTTTTAACGGTGCCTTGCTCGGCTTCTATATCATTAATAGCAGACTTAGCAAGTAGCCCTACTTTTCTTGCGATAAATATGGCGATAAATACAAAGCCAGCCAAGATGGCTAGCAAGAATAATATACCGATAAGTGAGAAGATAATATCCATAATGTGTACTCCTGAGTTCAATAATAAGGAGCACCCAGTTTATCGATACATTATGTTTATTTTGTGTTGTGACTTAGGAGATTATGTGCAATTACCTACTCAAAATCTGCACAATTGAACAGAAGGCTGAAGCATGTGCCTATATCCGTGTCTTGTAGCTGAATTGTACCTCCCCATGCCGTCAGGGTTGAGGCAATAATACCAAGCCCTAGACCAGTACCCCCATTTTCTCTGCGGGTCGTAAAAAAAGGTGTGAAGATCTGTTTTTTATTGGCAGGTGAGATACCAGCCCCATTGTCGTGAATGCGGAGCTTTAGTTGCTGCTGTTGTTGGGCTGCAGACAGGGTGATCTCTGTCGCATCATGATGCAGGCTATTATCAAATAGATTGGTGAGGATGCTTTCTAGTGCGGCGGTGCTGATGTTCAGCACATGATTAGTTGAGTCAGAATCAAAGTTAAGGCGGAGTTTTTTGTCAGCATAGTGCGGTTTTAGGCTGTTGAGTGTGTGCAACAAATTGCTGGTGGCAGATGAGGATTGTTGTGTGTCTGCGCGGGCTTGTTCCAGCAGGCGATTGACTAAGTTTTTTAAGCGTTCCGTGTCGCCTTGTAAATTATTGAGGAATTGTTTTTGCTGGTTTATAGGCATCTCTTCAAGATGTTCTTGCAATAATTCTAAGCTGGCTTGCATCGATGTTAAAGGTGTTTTAAATTCATGTGAAACATGTGAGGCAAATTCTTGAATATATTGGGTGCGTGCTTGCAGTGTATGTGACATTTCGGCAAAGCTATTGGAAAGTTCAGCCACTTCATAGCTACCTGGTTTTTGGATAGCATTGACTGTCTCAATTTCACCCTGTGTTATTTTTTTAGCTTGTTTAATGAGTTCACGAATGGGGCGCGATAATCGTGAGGATAAAAAGGAGGTAAGCAGCGCTGTCAGGGATAATAAAAGTAAGCCGAGTAAGATTACTTTTTCTTTGATGGTATAGAGGTGCTTTAGAATGTT
>CAZRAY010000067.1:2680-3752 GCA_964598235.1 uncultured Piscirickettsiaceae bacterium | reverse complement strand
TGTTCCGCGGCTTAGGGATGCAATAGCGGGTTGCGGCTGATCCGAAATGCGCTCTCGGAGAACGGATGTATAATTTCCGGCCAAGGCGTGTTTTATTTCATCAACATGGGCCAGGGACCTGCCTACTTCATCTCGGCCTGCGATAACAATTCCATTTTGGTCGAGAATACGTATGCCAGCAAGTGTAACCGCTTGGGTATTGCGTAATATGTTTTTCATATTAGCGCTGGCTTGGTGGTTTAATACTGATTTAGTTAAGGTGCTCGATGCGGGATGAGACGCAGGTCGTCGCGGTAAGATTGCCTGAGAAGACAGATCCAGCTGGGGACTGACAGGACTATATTCTCCTTCTTCGGGCAGGGTATTATGTCCAATAAGTTCTCGATACATTGCTGAGAACACAGCAGACTGACTGATTAGCGCGAGTTCAGTCTTACGGACGAGTTCATTTTCATAGAAACGGAAAAAGTACACACTGCTTAGTGGTAATAGCAATACAGAAAGCATAACGATCATTAAAATGGTGCGTAATCGAAATAAGCGTTTGAGTCGAGGGTGTGCGTTTATTCGCATGAACTGAGCTTGTAGCCGACGCTATGCTGCGTTTCGATCACTGATTCACAACCCACATCGGCAAATTTTTGTCGGATATGTCGAATATGGCTATCAATTGTGCGATCACTAACATGGATATTTAATTGATATGAGTTTTTCATAATCACATCTCGGCTAAACACCCGTTTAGGATGTTTTAGAAATTGCACCAACATAGAAAACTCAGTGGCTGTTAAGGCGACAGATTCATCATTCCACCAAACAGCATGTTGCTCTGTATCTAGGGTGAGACGACCGTAGGAGATCAAGTGTGTTTGAGTTTTATCTGAGACGGGCATCGATTGACTGCGTTTGAGAATAGCCTTTATCCGAGCGACTAACTCACGAGGGCTAAAAGGTTTGGTGACATAATCATCACCACCGAGTTCAAGGCCTAGAATGCGATCAATCTCATCATCTCGAGAAGATAAAAACAGGATGGGGATATCAGATGATTTGCGAATTTCACGGCAACATG
>CAZRAY010000067.1:0-2580 GCA_964598235.1 uncultured Piscirickettsiaceae bacterium | reverse complement strand
CCTGCGAGCTGAGATAGGATGCTGACGCCACCTAATCCACCTAGTGCTGTTGTGCCGAAGATACCGGCTGCGATACCGCCCCATACGCCACATAAACCATGTAAAGGCCATACCCCTAATACATCGTCAATTTTCCATTTGTTTTGGCAAAGGGTGAAGGTATAAACGAATAGACCACCGGCAATAAGCCCAGTTGCTAATGCGCCGAGTGGGTGCATCACATCAGAACCTGCACAGACAGCGACGAGACCGGCTAATGGGCCATTATGGACAAAGCCAGGATCATTTTTACCGACCAATGTCGCCGCTAAAATGCCGCCCACCATCGCCATCAATGAGTTGATGGCGACTAATCCGCTGATGCCATCAATGGTTTGTGCTGACATCACATTAAAACCGAACCAACCAACCGATAATATCCAAGCACCTAATGCGAGGAAGGGGATGTTTGAAGGTGGATGCGCCGCTGAAATATTGCCATTTTTATCATAACGACCATGGCGTGGACCAAGATGTAATACCGCAGCCAGCGCAATCCAGCCGCCGACAGCGTGTACAACAATCGACCCGGCGAAATCATGGAATTTTGCACCAAATTGGCCTTCTAGCCACGCTTGGAAACCAAATGCGCCATTCCAACTGATACCTTCAAAGAAGGGATAAATAAAACCGGCAATGAGGAAGGTGGCAATTAACTGTGGATTGAATGCTGCGCGTTCTGCAATCCCGCCCGAGACGATGGCGGGAATCGCAGCCGCAAAGGTGAGTAAGAAAAAGAATTTGACCAGATCATAGCCATTGCCGCCAATCAGTTCTGGCGCGGCATCTAGGAAGCCAAGGCCATAGGCAATACTATAGCCGATAAAGAAATAGGCAATCGTGGAGACCGCAAAATCAACGATAATTTTGACCAGTGCATTGACTTGGTTTTTTTTGCGCACGGTGCCCACTTCGAGAAAGGCGAAGCCAGCATGCATGGCGAGCACCATGATGGCACCGAGCAGGATAAATAAAACATCATTGGAGTTTTGCACGATAAATAGGTTCCTATATGAAAGCAGATAAAAGAAAATTGCCCTGTGATTATGCCGTAAACGCACCAAAATTGAAAATAATTTGGCAGGATTGTTTTATTTTAGTGCGGTAAGTTTTTTGTATGGGCTTTTGTGGTGCGGCATGCTGATAATGAAATTTATTTAGGCGTTTTGCGTCGCTTTTCGTATAATAGGCTATTGAACTGAAATAATAGATTGATTTAAGGAATACATAATGGATATTTATGCCTCTGATGAAGAAAAAGGCGAAGCGATAAAGCAGTGGTGGCGGAATAATGGTATGTCTGTTGCTATGGGGGTTGCATTGGGTTTTGCGGTTGTCGGTGGCATGAAGTATTGGCAGGGACAGCAACAAACATTGAAGGTGGCAGCATCAAAAGCTTATCAAGTTGTTGTGGCCGCGGCTGATACGGATGATATCGCAATGGCGGAAGAACAAACAAAACGTTTGATGGCGGAATTTCCAGAATCCTCTTATGCGACGTTGGCGGCGTTTAAGCTGGCAGAGCAGAAAGTAGTCAGCGACGATATCGCGAGCAGTAAAACATATCTGCAATGGATTATTGATAATGCATCATTGGATGGGCAAGTGGATATCGCACGTTTGCGATTAACGCGGTTATTGACGAGTGAATCTGCCTTTGAAGATGCTTTGGCCTTGACACAAGCTTCAACAAGCAGCGCATTTTCTTCTTTATATGCGGAAGCGCGAGGTGATGTGTATACCGCACAGGAAAAATTTACAGAGGCACATATGGCTTATCAAACCGCATTAGATTCGGCAGATGCGGGCAGAAAAGCAGCCCTGCAATTAAAATTGGATAATGTGGCGGTTGCCAATGAGAGCTAAGCTTTCCCGATTTTTCTTGATTAGCTTGATGGGATTGATGCTGTCTGCTTGTGGCATGGTGTCTGGTTGGTTGAAAGAGGATGTTGTCGTTGCGCCGCCCGAAGAATTGGTTGCGTTCACGACAGAGTTTTCGCCGAAGACTATCTGGTCTGCAGATGGAGGCAAAGGTGGGGAAGATGATTATGCTGATTTTCGAGTCTGGTTACAGGGTGAATTAGTTATTGCCGCAGATTATAAAGGTCGGATTAAGGCGTTCAATGCGGAAACGGGACGGGTTGCCTGGAGCGCCGATGTGGATGTGGATTTAGCCAGTGGTGCTGGTGGTGGTAGCGATGATATCGTGTTGATCGGTAGTCAAGAAGGTGATGTGTTTGCGCTGGAGCAAGCAACAGGAATTGTGCGTTGGCAACAAAAAATAAATGGTGAGATTTTATCGCCGCCTAAATCAGCGGATGGCATTGCGGTGGTACGAACGGCAGATGGTCAATTAACTGGTTTAGATGTGAATAATGGTAATATTTTGTGGCGCTATCAGCGTAAAGTGCCTTTATTGAGCTTACGTGGCTCAAGTGCACCCGTCATTGCGGAAGGGCAAGTGATTGCAGGTTATGCCAATGGTAAGTTGGTATCGGTTTCTTTATATGATGGCAGTGAGCAATGGGAAAAACGGATTGC
>CAZRAY010000066.1:0-6752 GCA_964598235.1 uncultured Piscirickettsiaceae bacterium | reverse complement strand
TTTATCCTACATGATTCTTAGCTGAAAAAAAGCACCCGTTTTTACCATTAACTCTTAAATTACTACAATTTTAAAATAAAAAAAGCCCGTCAATCGACGGGCTTTTTTTATGTCTAGAATATAATTCGGCGGGCAAGCCATTCTTTGATTAAGACCTGTGCACCCGTGTTCACAACATCAGGATTAGGGTGTTGCAGTTCACTGGCGATTTGTTCAGCTGCGGCTTGACCGGTTAACCCGCCACCCATTAGGGAAAATAGTCTCGCGCTAACGGGATTAAGCTCTAGGAAGGTTACAGAGTCGTCCTCTGTGCGGTAAACCAATAAATGAAGAGGTGTATCGGCAGGGCTATCAGGTAAAAAACCAGGTGATATTTGATGCACTGGATATTGATATTGCAATAGCCAAGCAAGCGGTGAGGTTTGCAAATTAGCAGCCATAATATCATCTGAGAATGCCGTTTCAGTGGGCGTCTCTTCAGTTGATACGCTGAGCGCAAGCTCTACCCATTCATAGTGGGCGAGTTCATAGAAGAAAGGCGGGTCATTGCGGGTATCGCGTTCATTCTCTAAATAGCTTAAAAATTCACGGGCAATCTCATGGAATAGCGGCGTTTTACTTTTATGTTTGATCATAAAATCACGCACCATACGGTGCCAGCTTTCATCGTCCATTAGTTTGCGAAGCACAGGGAAACCGTTGGCAATAAACCCTTGGATATTGTTATAAAATAACTCTTGGTAGATCGTCATCCGCCGTGCTTCAATATCACCAGGAATAGGATTATTGGCTGGATCACGAATCGCATTGGCGAATTGTGTTTGCGTCTCTCTGAAGTCCATACGATTAGGCTGATTGGACATATGTGTTCCCCCCAGCGGCTGATTGATATTGTTGGACCTGAGCGAGTTCTGTTTTCAAGTCAGCAATCTCTGGAATATTGAAATCGCGCTCTAATAGTGTTGGGAACAAACCAAATTCGGCATAGGTTGTTTGTAGGAGTTGCCATACGGGGTCAATTATTTCTGCACCATGCGTATCGACCAGCAAATCTTCAGCTTCTTGATAATGCCCTGCAATGTGGATATAGGCAATGCGTTCGCTTGGAATGGCTTTCAGGAATGCGTCTGCATTATATTTATGATTGATACTATTCACATAGATATTATTCACATCAAGCAAAAGCTCACAATCAGCTTCATCCAATACGGCATTGAGGAATTCTATTTCAGACATTTCCTGCCCTGGCGCAGCATAGTAGGAGACGTTTTCGAGTATTAAAGGACGCTCTAGGATCTCTTGTACGCGACGAACGCGGTTTGCGACATGGGTGACTGCTTCTGAGGTGAAGGGAATTGGCATAAGGTCATAGAGATGCCCTTCATCACTGCAATAGCTAAGATGTTCGCTGTAACATTGAATATCGTGTTGATTGAGGAACTTTTTGAGCTTAAACAAGAAATGTTCGTCTAATGGTGCGGGGCTGCCGACAGAGAGCGATAAACCATGACAAATAACCGTGTTTTTTTCAGCGAAAGCTGCAAATTTTTTCCCTAAAGCCCCGCCCATTTCCATCCAGTTCTCAGGCGCGACTTCGTAAAAATCGGCAATGGGTTTATCCATTGCCATGAGTTCATCGATAAAACTTCGGCGTAAACCTAGACCTGCGCCAGTGAAATTGTGTGAGGGTGTGTGCATACGCCGAAATCCTTGTTATAAGTGGGTCTTAGACGTTTAAATGTTGTAAATGTTACAGCCTATTCTGTTGCAGACGCATCTTCAGCTTCTTCAGCAACCACTTCCTTTTCTTCTGGAATTTCAAAAATAGTCCGATCCACGCCGACATTCCCTGTTTTTGCATCAAAAATGTAGGTAATCACTTTGTAATGACCTGGATGTTCTAATTTTGTTTTTCCCGAGAAAATAGCAACAGGCCCCGTAAAATCTAATGTGATCTCAGTGATTTTTTTACTATCACGCATAATGATGGCTTTTGATTCAAAATTATCTGGATGCCATTCGGTATTAGGAGAAATTTTACAGCCACAGAGCATCGCTGTCTTAGCAAAAATTTGAACAATACCGCCTTCAAGCACGCTAGTCCATGTATCCATAATAAAGCCCGGCATATTTAAGATAATGCCGTCGCCTAAAATATGCTTGCCAGGAATCACCCATGAGGTGACGCTCGCTTCTTGCAATGATTGGCGATAAGCATAAGGTCCCATTACGGTGAATTTTAAGAGTCGTGGGCTGGTAATGTCGACATGTGCGATAAAGCCTGCGGTATTATCGTCGGTGAGCGCTTGGCCTCTAGCAATCGGATTTTTGATGAGTGTGTCGGTGCTGCCTGTATCGCCATTAATCCAACCCGAATCAAGTACTTCACCGGTTTCAGCATCGGTGACCACAGCGCGTAACCCACCCACGCTACTGCCAATAAATTTGGCATCCACCGCTTTGGCACGCACCATGATCTGCGTTTCGGTTGCCATGCTAGTTTGTGCGAAAAAGAGAATAAAAAATGCTAAAAGTAGGCGGTATGTCATTTGGTATATTCCTAAGTGCTTGAAGGTCATTGTCGCTATAATATAGTGAAACTAAATTATTTGCACCAACTTGGATCAATTTTATTAGATGATTAGGAATAAGCAAAGCGAATTACGTCAGGCTGCTCTATGGTGCCATGGCTTAATTGATCCGCTTGAAAAAGTGGCAGCGACGGCGGATATTATTGGCCAATGGCGGGCGGGGGAGTTAATGCTCGATACCCAAAAAGAACGCATACTGAGTGATACTGCTGGCCATCCTGAACGACCCACATTAGTGGCAGCAAAGAATTTACCGCGCCGTCGGAAAAGCGAAGTGCATGGCACCGCGCCGCTCATTCATGCCATCACCCATATTGAATTTAATGCCATTAATTTGGCATGGGATGCCGTTGCACGGTTTGCCAATATGCCAGATGACTTTTATGCCGATTGGGCGCAGGTAGCAGCAGAAGAAGCGGAACATTTTATGTTACTACGCACCCACTTACAAACGCTCGGCTATGATTATGGTGATTTTCCCGCCCATAATGGCTTATGGGAAATGGCGCAAAAAACACATGATGATCCTTTAAAGCGAATGGCATTAGTGCCACGTGTATTGGAAGCACGTGGATTAGATGTGACCCCTGCGATGATGAATAAGTTAACAGGTCATGGCGATCATCGTGCGGTTGAGATTTTAGAAATTATTTTGCGAGAAGAAATTGGGCATGTCACGATTGGCACCCGCTGGTTCAATTATCTTTGCGAACAACGTAATCTAGATCCGTTTATGACGTTTAAAGATTTATTAGAAACTTATTTTGATGGAGAATTACGCGGCCCATTTCATACCGAGGCGCGTAAACAGGCCGGTTTCACCGATGCAGAGATGGCTTTGTTAGAGGGCAGGGGATAGCTAACCTGCCTTAGCAGCCTCAAGCGCTTTTTGTTTTTGCATTTCAGCTTGTTGGCGACGAGATTCTTTTGGATCCGCAATCAGCTTGCGATAGATTTCCACCCGATCTTTATCGCGCAGCACTTTATCGGCTTTGGCCATCTTGCCAAACACACCCGTTTTAGCCGTTTCCAAATCAATATCAGGAAATTCAGCAATAATATTGGAGAGTTGAATAGCTTCAGCCACCGTAGTGCCTTCTGCGACTTCAATTGCAATAATCGTTTGCTTTTCCGGCAGGGCGTAAGCCACTTCAATCGTAATTTGCTTATTATCCATAAATTTCTTCAGTTATAAATCTCAGCTGCGCGTTTACAAAAGGCATCCACCATCGAGCCCGTAATTTGACTAAAAATAGGGCTGAGCGTTGCACTTAACACACGATTAGAGAATTCAAAATCCATTTCTAATGACACACGGCAGCCTTGATTGTCGCCTATCATACCGAAATTCCAATGGCCTGCTAACTGTTTAAATGGACCATCAATTAATTGCATATCAATAGACGTATCTGGCGTCAGTGTATTGCGCGTTGAAAATTGATGCTGTAACACCCCTTTTTTGATATCTAGTGTTGCAGATATTTCAGTATCTGAGGCGTCCAGAATTTTACTGGCTGTACACCAAGGTAAAAATTGTGGATAAGCCACAATGTCATTGACTAATGCATACATTTGAGCAGGAGAATACATTACCAGTGCATTACGGTTAATAATGGTCAATCGTATTAACCTGTGATCATCTTAAGCAGCCCGATGGCATTGAGAAATACAATGATAACCGCAATCGGGGTCACCCACCGCACTAAAAAACGCCATAACTGGTATACCGAATTTGATTTAATACCCAGCTCTTCTTTTGTGGCATGTTGATGCATGATCCAGCCTGCAAAAATAGCAATTAATAAGCCGCCGAGTGGCAGCATAATATTCGCCGTAACATAATCAAGCAAGTCAAAAAATGTTTTATCGAACCATTTCCATTCCGCACCGATATTGAACGAGAAAATAGTGAGCATGCCCAATAACCAAGTCACAAAGCCGAGGGTAACAGAGGCATACACACGGCTAACCCCTTTATTTTCCATCACCCATGTGATCGCAGGTTCAACCAATGAAATTGCAGAGCTCCATGCCGCGAGCACTAATAACAAAAAGAACATGCCACCAAAAAACGCGCCACCATCCATATGGCCAAAGGCGATCGGCAAGGTTTCAAAAATCAACCCGGGGCCTGAACCAATCTCTAGTCCATTGGCGAATACGAGTGGGAAAATCGCCAAGCCAGCCAGCAAAGCCACAAGGGTATCTGCAACGGAAATAGCAATAGATACTTTTAGAATAGAGGCCTTTTTAGGTAGATAAGATCCGTAAATCATAATAGCGCCCATCCCTAGGCTTAGCGTGAAGAAAGCATGTCCCATTGCAATTAAGACACTTTCACCAGACAATTTACTGAAATCAGGATTGAATAAGAAATGGACTGCTTGAGAGAAATATTCACCCGTACTCGCAGCATAGCCGACGAGCAGCACTAAAATAGCAAATAGTGCGGGCATTAAAAATTGTACCGATCGTTCCAATCCCCCTTTAACACCACGTGCGACAACAACCATCGTGCAAATCATAAACACGGTATGCCAAGCTAATAGACGTTCGGGATCATTGGTTAAAGCCTGATAAATACTATGCGCACCATCAGGTGTAACCCCAGTGAATAAACCACCAAAAGTGCGCGGTACATAGGCCATCGCTTGGCCGGCGATCACACTGTAATAGGATAGAATTAAGAATCCGGCAAGGACACCGCTCCAACCTAGAAAGCGCCACAGGCCACTTTTATTTTCATCGGCGGCCAGCGTTTGCAATGAGGCGACAGGATTTTGTCGGCCACGGCGACCAATCATGATTTCCGCCATCATAATGGGAATTCCAATGGCAGCAATACAAACTAGGTACACGATAACAAATGCACCACCGCCATTTTCACCCGTAATATAAGGAAACTTCCAAATATTACCCAAACCAACGGCAGCACCGGTTGCCGCCAGGATAAAGGCCCAGTTAGAAGACCATTGGCCGTGTATGGATTTTGTGGGTCGCATGTATCTGTCCTAATTTAAACGTTAGAACCACCATTTTGTGCGAAATTGTATCAATCTACAAGTCTCACACGGCTATTAGACTGATATAATAGCCGTATGGCAGGAAAAAATAAAAAGAAAGGCAATACAAGTAATTCTATCGCCCAAAATCGAAAAGCACGGCATGACTACTTCATAGAAGATAAATTTGAAGCAGGGTTGGTGTTAGAAGGGTGGGAAGTGAAAAGCCTGCGGGATGGACGCGCGCAATTGCAAGAAAGTTATATCGTCATGCATCAAGGTGAAGCATGGCTGCATGGTGCGCATATTTCGCCGATGCTCTCAGCATCCACACATGTGCATCCCGTGAATATTCGGCGCCGGAAATTGTTATTGAATCGCATAGAACTTAATCGCTTAATTACTGCAGTTGATCGTAAAGGCTATACCATCGTGCCCATGGCGCTATATTGGAAAAAAGGCCGCGCAAAGCTTGAGATTGCATTAGCGAAAGGCAAGCAACAGCAAGATAAACGCGCCACCACAAAAGATCAAGATTGGGCAAGAGAGAAGGCAAGGATTTTCCGCAACAAGTAAAAATCCATATCATGTGTCGTCTTTTTCGCTAGGGCGGTGTTATAAATTTCCTGAAAATACTCACTTACTAAAGCAAGAATTATTAGAAACAAAAAACTTGTCATCCTCGCGATCTTTAGGCGGGGATCCATGCTTTTAAAAATCAACCCTAGCAGCGAAACAATCTCTCATTTATAATGTCTGAGTAATAACAAGTCGTGAAAATCGTATCACGCACACTTTTGGGGATGACCTGGCTTCGACGTGGGTTACAAAACTTAAGGTGCATGTCGAGTATGTTGGTTCTTCTCGTAAAACAGACTGACAAAATATAGTTGCAAACGATAACAACTACTCTCTAGCAGCCTAGGCTTGCTAGCCCCTAACTGAAGCCGTGCTTATGCGTTCAGATTTTAGGGGTCGATTCTCATAAGACAAGCTTGAGGTATGCTTGATGCCGATAGACTGAAACCTTTTCAAGATCGCTATTTGTTTTCCCTGCTTGTCGGGTAGCTGATAGTTAAAATAATAGACAAAATAAGCATGTAGATCCGAAAGCGGAGGATTTGCGGACGCGGGTTCGATTCCCGCCATCTCCACCAAT
>CAZRAY010000065.1:0-6952 GCA_964598235.1 uncultured Piscirickettsiaceae bacterium | reverse complement strand
AGCGGGGCGGCGTAACCGTGCATTGGATTGATGAAGGGATAGACACCGGTGCAATATTGGCACGTCGATCTTTTCATTTAACAGAAAAGGCAACACAAGAAACGGTGTTGATGATGACAGCGGTAATTGGCGCTGCGTTGGTTCGGCGTATTGTGAAAAAAATTATTGCGGATGAAAAATTAAACACTTTTTCTATTGATCAAGAAGAGAATAACTATTATGCTTTGCCAGCAGAGAAAGATTTTGGTCTGTATTTTCAACGGCGCCGATTTTTCAGAATCCGCGATATCTTAGGTTTGTTGATAATGAAAAAACATAAATAGTAACTCGCCTTTTTACGATGAATGCTTTGTGTGAAAAGGAGGTTCGCTCAGGATGAGAATAGATGGAAGATAATAACGTACATGAGCACTTCAATGATTCATTTAAACGGTGTCAAAATAACCCCAGGTTCTTAGACCGCTTTTATAATTATTTTATCGGACAATCGCCTGAAACTGGGCATAAGTTTCAGGGTGTGAGCATTGCCCAGCAAAAAATCATTCTCGGGCGGGTGTTACCGTATATGTTGATTGCGAACCAGAGTGCAAATATATTATCTGATGTTGCAAAAAAGCATAGTGCGCAGGATTTAGACATTGCCCCGCATTTATACCCTTTATGGTTAGATAGCCTGGTCGAAGCAGCCAAAATTTCCGATCCCAAGTTTGATGACAACATTGAAATGGCGTGGCGGGAGATTATGCGACCAGGGATTGATTATATGATAAGCCAATATCGTTAACCTTGTTTATTGATATGTTTTGCCCTGATATTTAATCCAGCCATGGGGATGGCGATTGGCAGGGTCCCGATGCGTCCAATGAATCACCCCACCTTTTTTATTCCACTCATATTCGCCATATATAGATATGGAAACACCCTCTTTGAGTTTATCGATTCGAGGGGCAAGATCAATATTATGCGCAACGAGAATAGTATCGTTACTGGGCAGTTGGATGAGAAAGCGTTGGTGGCGGCTGCCTTGGGTATCATCTCGTAATACTTTAATAACAGGTGCTGTTATTTCAACCTGGAGGTCACTTTGATGCGCATCTATGGCTTGCTGAATCGTCGTTATGGAGTGTCCGGGACCAGATTTCAAGCCGAGTTGTGGTGCATATTGAGTGATCATGTATGCCACGGCGAGCAATATAATGATTAATCCATTTCGTTGGGATTTTTTAGCCATTAATGTAAGGTCTCATTGTTAATATTATGTAACGTTTCGGAGAAATTCTTGTCATAGCATAGTATAAGGTAGGGAGAGCAATTAGACTATGGTAAAACAGAGAGAGTTATTACACTATCAAACAACACGCCGGCGGTTTGTATTGGGGCTATCGTCGCTAGCGATGGTAACGAATTTGCCGACTTGGGCGGGCGGTACGGTGGAGGCCCAATCAGTTCCGGTATTGCGCGGTAAGCAGTTCCAATTAGATATTGGTAATCAAGCGGTTAATTTTACGGGTCAAACTCGGCATGCAACGACGGTAAATGGTTCGCTCCCTGCACCGATCTTGCGCTGGAAAGAAGGCGAGCGCGTTACGCTGAAGGTGACGAATCATTTGGCGGAAGAGAGTTCCATTCATTGGCATGGCATGATCTTACCAACAGAGATGGATGGGGTGCCCGGGCTTAGCTATGCAGGCATCCAATCGGGCGACACATTTGAATATCAGTTTGATATCAAACAAAGCGGTACATACTGGTATCACAGCCATTCGGGCTACCAAGAGCAGACGGGAGTATATGGTGCGATTGTGATCGATCCTGCAACCCCCGATCCAGTGGAATATGATCGGGATTATGTGGTTGTGCTGTCTGATTGGACAGATGAAGATCCTGCGGCGGTTTATGCCAAACTAAAAAAACAAAGCCACTATTATAATCGGCAGGAACGCACATTTGGGGATGTGTGGGCGGATGTAAAGGAAAAAGGCGTGGCGCGGGCGATGCGTGAACGCGATATGTGGAATCAGATGCGAATGTCAGATCGCGATATTTCAGATGTCACGGGGATGACCTATACCTTCCTCATGAATGGTCAAACGCCAGCACAAGGTTGGACCGGTTTATTTAAGCAAGGCGAGAAAATCAGATTGCGGTTTATCAATGCCGCGGCAATGACCTTATTTGATGTACGCATTCCGGGTGTGAAGATGACGGTGGTGGCTGCGGATGGGCAGAATGTTGCAGCTGTAACCGTGGATGATTTCCGGATTGGCGTGGCGGAAACATATGATGTTATTGTTGAGCCAGCAGCCGATCAGGCGCATACCATCTTTGCACAAGCGATTGATCGCACCGGTTTTGCTTATGGTGTATTGACACCCGATATCAATATGAAATCGGAATTGCCAGATTTAGATCCCGCGCCTATTCTTACGATGGCGGATATGGGGATGGCGCATGATGGCATGATGATGGGTGATATGAAAATGGATATGGAGATGTCAGGCCATCAAGGTCACGAGATGGCCCATGATATGAATATGTCAGCGCCTATCATGGGGACAGGATTAGCAGGATATGGCAGTGCATTACCGATAACGCATCAAGAAGCTGAATTTGGCGCTCATGTAGATATGCGGGCGGAAAACCCGATGTATAAGATCGATGATCCGGGTATTGGATTGCGAGATCATCAAACACGATATGGCCGAAAAGTATTGACCTATGCCGATATTCATAATCTCTATCCCACGAGCGACCCACGTGAACCGACTCGAGAAATTGAATTGCATTTAACCGGTAATATGATGCGGTATATGTGGTCGATCAATGGGGTGAAATATGCAGATGCGGAGCCTATCATCTTGAAGTATGGTGAGCGGGTACGTTTTACTTTGGTCAATGACACAATGATGAACCATCCTATGCATTTGCATGGTGTGTGGAGTGAATTAGAAACAGGCGATACCACTAATATCCCACGCAAGCATACGGTGATTGTGCAACCGGGATCGAAGATCAGTTATTTGGTGACGGCAGATAATATCGGCCGCTGGGCTTATCATTGTCATTTACGTTTTCATATGTTTGCGATGTTTCGTGAAGTGCGGGTAGTCTGATGCGAGCAATTATATTTTTCTTGGGATTGTTGTGTGGTATGTCTGCGGTCGCAGCAGGCATGGGCGATGATCCCTTGCTTACAATGATTAAGATTGATCAGTTAGAAACCGATATTGGCGATGATAATGATCTGGTGTGGGATGCACAGGCTTGGGTCGGTAAGGACTTAGATAAATTCTGGTTTAAAACAGAAGGCGAGCGGGTGGATGATGAGTTTGAATCCGCAGAAATCCAATTGCTTTATAGCCGCGCGATTGCCCCATATTGGGACCTGCAAATGGGCTGGCGACATGATATTAAACCGCAACCCAATAGAGATTGGCTGGTATTAGGCGTGCAGGGGTTGGCGCCTTATTTCTTTGAGACTGATATCGCTTTTTTTGTGGGTGAAGGCGGCACGATTGGATTGAGAACTGAGTTTGAGTATGAATTATTACTCACCCAAAAATGGATCCTCAGCCCAGAAATTGAAGCTAATTTTTTCAGTCAGAATGACCGAGAACTCGGTATCGGCAGTGGCTTATCTGATATTGAGTTGGGTTTGCGGTTGCGCTATGAAATCAAGCGTGAATTTGCACCTTATATTGGCATTGAATGGGAGAAGCAGTTTGGTGATACCGCGGACTTTACACGGGCGGCCGGTGAACGTATTTCAGATAGCCGATGGGTAATGGGTGTGAGTCTGTGGTTTTAGACTATATTTAACTATAAATATAGCTATTTATAATTTTCTATTATAAGCAAGAAGCGATATAATATTGCATTAATCTTGCTGTAGAGAATATTTAATGTACCAATACGATCACCACGATCAAGCGATGATTGATCAGCGTGTTGTCCAATATCGCGACCAAACGCGCCGGTTTTTGGCGGGCGAGTTAACAGAAGAACAGTTCCGCCCGTTACGGTTGATGAATGGTTTATATACCCAAATTCACGCACCCATGTTACGGGTGGCGGTGCCTTATGGTTTATTGTCGACAACACAAGTGCGAAAAGTGGCCGATCTATCTCGCCGTTATGATAAAGGCTATGTGCATTTTACAACCCGCCAAAACATTCAATTTAATTGGCCTGCGTTAGAAACTGTACCGGATATACTGGCTGAATTAGCATCGGTAGAAATGCATGCAATTCAGAGTAGTGGTAACTGTATTCGGAATACCACGTCTGATCAGCTGGCGGGCATTTGTGCTGGTGAGCTTGAAGATCCGCGGCCTTGGTGTGAGATCATTCGGCAGTGGTCTACTTTTCATCCGGAGTTTGCTTATTTGCCCCGGAAGTTCAAAATTGCAGTGGTCGGTACGGCAGAAGATCGCGCGGCAACACAATTACATGACATCGGCCTGCACCTCGTTAAGAATGCAGCGGGTATCGTGGGTTTTGAAGTGTTAGTTGGTGGCGGTTTAGGCCGAACGCCTATTATTGGTCAGCAAATCCGCCCGTTCCTTGAGAAACAAGATTTATTGTCTTATTTGGAAGCAATTTTGCGGGTATATAACCGCTTAGGTCGCCGCGATAATAAATATAAAGCGCGGATTAAAATTACCGTTAAAGAGCATGGAATCGAACAATTTCGTGAATGGGTGGAAGCGGAGTGGTTAGAAATTCGCGAACAGTTAACACTGGATGAAACAGAAATCACCCGGGTGAAAGCGTATTTCACCGAACCGGATTATGATGCCTCAGCAGCGGATGACCAGAGCTTTGCCCAGCAGCAAGCGGATGACCCTAGCTTTAAGCGTTGGGTGACGCAGAATGTGGTTGAGCATAAAGAGCTAGGATATCGCGCCGCTTATATTTCCTTAAAATCGCCATTAAGCCCACCGGGTGATGTTTCGGCGGAACAGCTAGATATCATTGCTGATTTAGCGGATGAATTTAGTTTGGGTGAAGTACGGTCAACGCATAATCAGAATTTATTATTGAGCGATGTGAAGCAGGGCGATTGTTATGCTTTATGGCAGAAGTTAACGGCCTCTAAATTGGCGACACCCAATATTAATACCCTTACTGATATGATTTGTTGCCCAGGTTTAGATTTTTGTCAGTTAGCGAATGCCACCTCAATCCCTTTAGCTAAAGCGATTAATGAGCGGTTTGATGATTTAGATTATCTCTATGATTTGGGTGATATTAAAATCAAACTATCAGGCTGTATGAATGGCTGTGCGCATCAGAGCGTGGGGCATATTGGCATTCTTGGTGTCGATAAGAAAGGTGAAGAGTGGTATCAATTTACCTTGGGTGGCAGTTCGGAAGCGGATGCGACATTAGGTGAACGCTTAGGGCGTGCGATCCCCAAAGATCAGGTTGTGGATACCGTCTCTGGTTTGGTCGATGTGTTCGTCGAGCAGCGCTTAGATCAAGAGCTGTTTTTAGACACCGTCCGCCGTGTGGGTGTGAGCCCTTTCCAGGAGCGCATTTATGCAAATAATTAAAGATAAAATCATTGTTGAAAATAGCTGGCAGCATTTGGATGACGATGCCACTATCGCCGCTGGCAATATCACGGTGTCATTATCGCGCTGGGCTGCAGAGCGTGAACAGCTATTGAAGCATGATGGTGAGGTGGGTGTGCGTCTCTTGGGAGAGGATCCAGTTGAAAATTTAATCGATGATTTGCCACAATTGGCAATGATAGTGGTATATTTTCCGGTGTTTACTGATGGTCGCGGTTATTCAGTGGCGCGTTTATTACGCGATCGCTATGGATACCAAGGTGACATTCGTGCGCAAGGGGATGTTTTGCATGATCAATTATTTTATATGTCACAAGTGGGGTTTAGTAGCTTTGAGCTGGCGGATTCAAAAAACTTATCAGACGCCTTACGCGCCTTTGATGATTTTAGTGAAAATTACCAAACAACGGTGGTGCAACCTGAACCTTTATATCGCAGACGGTAAGGGCGGGATTGTATAGATGGCAGTTTATGCTATTGGCGATGTGCAGGGTTGCTTTGATGATTTGCAGCGGTTACTGGATGTAATTCAGTTTGACCCTGGCCAAGATCAAATTTGGTTAGTCGGTGATCTGGTCAATCGTGGTCCCAAATCAACCGATGTATTACGCTTTGCAAAAGAGGCGGGGAAAAGTGTCAAAGTCGTATTGGGCAATCATGATTTGCATTTACTCGCTGCAGCCTATGGAGTAACGAAGCATAAGCATGATAAAGACACGATGATGTCTGTATTAGCGGCGCCTGATAGAGATGAACTCATCGATTGGTTGCGACATCAACCCTTGTTTTATCATGATGAATCACTGGATTTTAGCATGGTGCACGCGGGCCTCCCACCGCAATGGAAAATCAAGAAAGCGCTGAAATTATCGAAAGAGGTTGAAGCTTTATTACAAGGTGATAATATTAAAAACACCCTGAAATCTATGTATGGCAATCAACCTAATCGTTGGTCTAAAACCCTAAAAGGGCGGGACCGCACGCGGTTTATTATTAATTGCTTTACCCGCCTGCGTTATTGCGATGCCTTGGGTACGCTTGATTTCAAACACAAAGGGCCATTAGGTAGTCAGCCAGAAGAGTTGATGCCATGGTTCGATGTGAAGGGTCGCAAAAGCAAAAAAGACAATATTGTGTTCGGGCATTGGTCTACGCTCGATACCAAACGCTATGGTCATACCTATGCATTAGATAGTGGCGCAGTGTGGGGCGATCAGCTCACTGCTTTGCGTATTGATATGCCAGATGTGGCGTGGCATGCGGTTGAATGTCGTTAAGTGGTATCCCATTTAGCATAACGACCACCTTGCCTGACATCTGTTTCAGCTTCCCTTAAATAAATGCACAACTATTTTTATGCAAATATCTGCAAAAAG
>CAZRAY010000064.1:0-7069 GCA_964598235.1 uncultured Piscirickettsiaceae bacterium | reverse complement strand
CATCCTGCAAAATAGGCATACAGCACGTCCCTGCACAAAACTGCCAGGTTTTATATTTAAAGAAGCTCAACCCAATCAGGGTTGGGCTTTTTTTCAAGTCTGACAATGCCCTATTTGACGGTTCCTGTACATTATGGTAAATATGGGACACACTATACTTTAGGTTATGTTATAGTGCAGCTAAATGCTTTTTATAGAAGGAGCATTATTACATAAGTTTAAGTAAGGTTTCTGATGTTACAATACCACATAGACGATTGTTTTTATTGTACAAAATGCAATAGTACGTAAATTTTTAACTTACTATTAACCGCCTCTACGGCCTTATTTCAATTCATTTCTGGAGAATATTATGAAAAAAATCACAACTATACTGAGTGCTTTATTAATTATGCTTAGTTTCTCAAATACAGCTTCTGCTGCACCGCAATGGGTTAGTTCAAAATTGAAAAATGTTTATCCTCTTGGAGATGGAAAGATAGTTATTTTAATTTTCAAGACACCTTCAGCACTTTGCAGTGGAACTTATTATTACGCTCAGGTGGGTAAAAATGGCATGACAGACAAAGGGTTGGAATATCTTTTTAGCACAGCCCTAACAGCCCTGGCCACAGACAAAACACTTGCAGCCGCATTTGATGATGGAGCTGGATGTTATATTAATAGAGTGAATATTGCGAACTAACATTATGCTCACTTCTCTGCGTCTTTTTATATTGAGTTTTGCCAGTCTCGTGATTGTGATAATGATAGCTCGAGATGATGATTATCATCCCGAGCTATTAGAACATGTGCAACCCATATCAAATCTCGAGCGCAAAGAAATAGTAGCACAGCAAAGACACAGCATTGATCTCAAGCAACCCAATTTAGTTTCCCGAATAGGCCAGAAAAACAGTTCTGAACTGAGCTTAGTACCAAATGAACTAAGTTTAGGTGGGATTAATTTTATCGCAGAAGCCCAACTTAACTTCCAATTAGAGATAATGGATGATAGCCCGAACCAACAAAACTCACTCACCACAATTGATAGTGATAATCTTGAGGCCGAAGATAAGGCTACTATGCTGTTTTCGGATATAAACTTACCGGCCCTAGAAGAGGTGTCCACTGCTGCACCTTCCTCTACCGAATGGCTTGCTTTTATAGAACAAGATGAAATACTACTGAATAAAGATATAGAAAGCCCAGTCGCGCTCTCCATTGGAGCATTAGAAAGCGACATAGCTAAAAACCCACGCGAACTTGAACATCAAGATAGTAAGTCGGGCTTCCTGCCGATTAATGATAATCCGTCTTTATTGGACGAAGAAGACTCAACCACACTACCATCTATCGTTTTCAATGGGGCAGAAGAACAAGCACTGCTTAATATTACAACAGAAGTGAGCCGCTAGAACCTCATTCCAAAGGGAAAACTCCATGAGTACGAGTACACACAACAAAAATAACAAGATAAAATTCAACCGCGAAATGCAATCTCGTTTCTTATTTGCTCAAGGATTCATTACCCCCAAAGCACTACTTGGACTTTGTGTGCTTTTGTTTATCGGGGTCTGCTCACTCAATGTTATTGCAGCTAATGATAATGGCATGGAGCATGGTGTTATCAAAGCGCCAGGTGGCCTGCCGATTATCTGGTCTAAAGATATTGAACCGCCTATTATCAGCATCCTTGGTGTGAACCCTCTTGGAATACCTGAACGTAGTATCCAGAACTATATTGATGCTGGGGCGACGGCGATAGATAATGTTGATGGCAATGTTAACATCACCGCCACTGGTAGCGTTAACACGCAAACTCCAGGTGCTTACCAAATTAAATATCAAGCAACAGATAGCCAGGGTAATATTGCGAATAACATAAGATATGTCTATGTTATCCGAGATACTACTCCCCCTGTTATTACCATGTTGGGGAAAACCCCTCTTTATGTTGACAAAGTTTATACTAATCAAATTCTTGATCACAATATTGATAGTCTTAAAGCTAGTGAAGAGGAACAGGGCTTTCTTATTCAGAGTCGTTCTCAGTTTGCGAGCGAAGGCTTGGATGATGATCCAGGTGCGACGGCAATTGACAACTTAGATGGCGTTGTCGCGGTTAATTCTGATAGCGAAGTTAATGCGCAGGTAGTTGGGGATTATATTATCCGGTATACCGCCAGTGATTTGAGCGGTAATGTAGCTGAGATTGTTCGGCGGGTAGAGGTGAGCGAAACGGCAGCGATAGATATAGTGGAACTTCCCCCCTTGGTTATTACACCGGATCCATTTGACCCGATTGATCCATTTGATCCATTTGATCCATTTGATCCGTTTGATCCCGATTTTAACTTACCACCAGTAGAGCCTATCTCCGAGCTTGTCTTAAATTTACCTGGTGAAGCAGGGGGGGGAGTAGTAAAATATAGTTCTAGTGTACCCAGAGAACTTCAGATGATGATTGATTTCATGGTACAGCAATTTCCTTTTCGTGGTGCCCTTAAAAAGGTGAAGGGAGGTATTTCTATCAGCTTAGCCAAAGATTTAATAAAAACAGTTGTTGGTAAGGGTGATGTTGCGAGTTATGCACGTCCATTAGAGCCTGGAGAGATAAACGCGATACTCTCAAACAAAGGTGTTTTAAAAATAGATGAAGAGTTTGCCCTTTCATTACTAGATGGAAAGCCTCTCTACGGGTTTACTGATACAAAGACTGGGCAGTATGTACCAACATCCCTAAGACGTGTGATTTTTCATGAACTGTATCATGCAGTCCAGCATGCAACGGGTATTGATGTAGGTGATCTAGAAAACCAAGCAAAACGATTTGAAGATTCTATCGCTACTGACGGTTATAGTAGGGGGCTAGGACCCATAGTGAGAAGCCCCATAATAACTTCTACCATACCTGAGCCGATACCTGTTTCGCCATCTCAAATCGAATTCTTTGATATTGAAGGTATTGCTGAAGCAATAGCACGCCTTGAAATGTTAGAAAATATAGGTGATTTAAGCCAATCTCTTGAGGAAGGATTTCGGATTGATGGAGAATTCTATTTGAAAGGAGTTCAAATAGCACTTGGTTTCTTCAGAGCGGGCCTTGCACAGAGTAATGGGCTTCCTTTTAGTAGAAAAGACTTTGGTTTGGACAGTAAAGAAATGTCTGTTGTTGGTTATATGTTAGCGGTTTTGAGTATTACAGATTTAGATCGCAGCTTTGGTTTTAATAATATTCTATGGCGTGGCTTATTTTCTAACACGCTTGAAAAATCATTCTTTATTACGAATGTGAGAGGACAGAAAAGATTATATACGCAGAGAATGTTGGCTGTTACCAAGCTACGAATAGATAGAACGCCACCCATTATTCTAATAGAATTACCAACACTCCAATTAACAGCGGCTCAATTAAACACCAGAAAAGCAAATGGGCATCTATCTAAAAAATGGATAGATATAACCAGCGCAGATCCTTTTTCCACGACAGTCAATTATTTAGGTAGCGGTTATGCCACAAAAGAACCTAGTAATTTTGGCGCATACCTGAAAAAGGTAACGTTTAAGGTTGCCCCTCAACCTGTTGACCCTTCAGGCAGAGAGGGCACACAGAAAGTGGATGTAAAAGTGTTTGTAGGCAGTGGCGGGCCAGCCCAAGTTTATTTCAAAGAGTTTGGTCATCCTTCAGCGGCAGACTGTGTTTTTTGTGGCGATCCTGCTCGCCCTGGGGCACCGTATATTTTTGGCAGTAGAAGAACAAACAGTGTTGCTGACAAAAATTATTTACTAAATGCAGACTTGTCAGCATATGACCCACTTAGCACCCATGTGTCTCCTGCAGATCATATGTTCTATATTGATGGTGATGGAAGCTATGTGCCACGAGGGCAGTGGAATTTTATGGTAAAAACACCGGATGCACTGGAAGCCCGTGATATTAAAATCAAAATAAACCGGATCTATTCAGGCGGAAAAGATCCGTCATGGCAGCCTACATCTAATACACCTGTGTTTAGCGATATAACCTACCCAGATATAGGGTCGGGCTCTAATCCACAAGCCTTTTTACCGCAATCTGAGAAAGATGCGGGCAAACATAACTTTGGCTCAAAAATACACGTAGCGAATGACCGCCATATAGAAAAAAGATTTACCGTGCCACCAGATATCAAAACCATGATAGTTAAAACGCATCGTGCAACGCTAAAACCCAAACCGGGTAGGTCAATTCGCAGTGACTGTTCATATGCGAACAATGTGCCCACAACATTGTTTGTCGGATTTAAGCGCAAGCTGAACGGAGAGCTGCCTGGATGGGCTAAACGCTGGGAATGTATTTCAATTGGTGGTGCGGCTGGCTCAGCGAATGATAGCGCGCAAGAGTGTACCTTCCGCGGAGATGTGACACCTGGAGAATGGGTGGTTGTATCACAAGAGCCTAACGATAAAGGGGCTTGTATCGATCGCAATAACACCGAGCGTATGCAACAAAGCATTCAAGTATTGATGTATAAGGAATAGATATTATTGAACTTATGGATGGTATTAGTTCTGACAATAAGAAAGAATCACTGATTAATATATTGTCAGTGGATGAAGCTCTGACGGCAGCTCGCGCTCGTAGTCTCTTTTTTCTTCTGATTAGTGAAATATGGCTGAATGGGACAATATTGCAATAATGTACGATAAAGGAATATTTGCTGATGAATCATAATAAACTGATTGTAAACAGGTATTATCATCTGTTAAAACAACAAAACTTTGCTTTAGAGAATGGCTTTGTTACCTTAAAATCAATGTTTGGGGTGTTTTCTCTGGCTGTTATAGTTATCTTTTCGCTCAACTCAATCGCCGCCAATAATGATGGTATGGAACATGGTGTTATCAAAGCGCCAGGTGGTCTACCCATTATCTGGTCTAAAGATATTGAACCGCCTGTTATCTCTATTCTTGGTGCGAACCCCCTTAATATCCCAGAACGCAGCATCCAGACTTATGTTGATGCTGGAGCGACGGCGATAGATAATGTCGATGGCAATGTTAACATCACCGCCACGGGCAGCGTTAACACACAAACTCCAGGTGCTTACCAAATTACATATCAAGCAACAGATAGCCAAGGTAATATTGCTAATGCCATAAGATATGTTTTTATTACCCCAGATACAATCCCCCCCGTTATTACCATACTGGGTAGCTCACCTGCTTACATTACAATGGGTAGCATTCAAACTTATGATGAAGGCGCCACTGCGGTGGATAACTTGGATGGTGTTGTCGCAATCACCGCTGACAGTAATGTCAATACCCAAGTCGAGGGTGATTATACGGTTCGCTATACAGCTAAGGACATACGTAATAATACCGCTGAGGCGACTAGACAGGTTGAGGTAAGAGAAGCTCAGGTGGCGGGACCGGGGACGGTTTTTACTCGGAAAGCAGAATCATGGGGGATGGATAGGATTGATCAACGATTATTACCATTGAATGGCGTTACTAAGTTCCAAAATACTGGGGCGGGTGTGAGAATCTATATTGTTGGGTCAGGGATAGAAAAAACATTGCCAGATTTGGGCTGGGAAAGCACTTTTGCATTTGGTCCACAAGTGATATCTGATCGATTCCTCCCAGGCTGGAGTCCAGGCCACCAGCTTGCAGGTTATAGCCCTATCGAGGGTCCATATGAGGATTGTGTTACTAGGGATAGGGGGCATGAAACTACTATCTCCCAAATTATAGGGGGTGATAAAATAGGTTTAGTACCTGCTGCAAAAATGGTTTCAGTCAAAACTACAACTGCTTGCACAGATAGGAGTACATCTGGAAATTTGTCAAAGGCTTTGCAATTTGTTCTGGATGATGCAGTACCAGGCCAACCAACAATAATGAATTTTAGTAGAAAGGTAACAGACCAGCAATGGTTAGATACAGCTGCGCTGATGAAAAAGATTGCCGATAGAGGAATTCTTATTGTAGCTGCAGCTGGAAATGATAACAATACGAATTTTATGGAAGGTTGTGAGAGGGTAGCCAGTACTATTCCAAGCGCAATTATTGTTGGAGCATCACAAGAACTCGATATTACAGGACTTCGTACTAAAGCAGTAGCAGGTAGCCTAGATATAGTATTGAATGGCAGAGGTCCGTGTGTTGATATTTTTGCACCAGGTAATTTTATCCCGTATTTCCGAGCAGACGGAGTATATGTCCCAGAACTTCCGAAAAGCGGGTTCTCCGTAGGCCTACAGCATGACTTTATTTCTGGGTCCTCGTATGCAGCTCCGCATGTTACCGCCGCGGCGGCAATGATACTGAGTGCCAATCCTCAAATGTCCCCCGCTGAAGTTAAGCGAACTATAATTCAGAACTCGACAAAAGGAGTGCTGGGTAATATGGAGGATAGTGCCGATAGTCGGGGACGAATGTCTCCAAATAGGCTGCTATATATAGGGGTAGAACCACCTTTGGATAACCCACCAGTCATTCCTCAATTTTCATATGGTGAAAGGTTCCTCGAAAAGAAATTCACACCGGTTTATCTACCCTCTAGCAATCTTAGCTCTTCTCTAAAATATCTAGGAGATGATTATCGGTCCGTTGATATTGATCTCAATGAGGTGAATGCGGAAAATATAGTTAGTACAGTTCAGCGCCTTGAGAGTGCAGACTCTGAAAAAGGAATATATGCCCGTCAAGCTAGACTGAGTGTTGTTATTCCCGGTATTGACTTTAGAACACGATGGGGTACTCAAAAAGTAATAACGACAATGTCGGTACAGGAAGGTGGCATGCGGGTATATCATAAGAAGTTTCAATTTGCCCCAACCACCACTATATTTGATAGCCAAGGAATAAGTCGGCCAGGCAGAGGTAAAGCGTATCGCAGTGCGAGTCGACTTGGCCCTGACAATGCGGATTATTTACTCAATGCAGACCGCCCAGCATACGACCCACTGAGTCATGGCCCCAGAATTAGAATGTTTTATGAGAATCCTACTTCATCTACTAGTGCTGCAGAACGCGAGTTGTATCCTGATGTTTTCTGGAATTATCTTTTAACAACCGCAAATTTTGCTCGTGATATTCA
>CAZRAY010000063.1:0-7848 GCA_964598235.1 uncultured Piscirickettsiaceae bacterium | reverse complement strand
AGCGACGGTCAAATTCATGATTGGTTTAATCATCTTATTGATCGGCTCTAAATTGACACAAGGGATTTCGCCACAGGAAGCATGGCAATCTATAGCAGAAAATGCGGTGAATGGCTGGCACTGGACTGAAGAATGGCTGGGTATTTTGGTGCTAGACTAGGTGAATATGGTTTGATAGGCTCACCACGAACGGGGTCGGAATGGCAGCTGTAAAATAATTCACATAAGCCGTCATCCTCGCGTAGGCGGGGATCCACTTTTCCAGCATGAATGAATTCCCGCCTACGCGGGAATGACGTGGTAAAGTTAAAGCAGGACAATGACAATATCGAGCAATAAATCCCTACTAACAGGTTTCGCATTAGCAGCATTAGGCACTTTACTGTTTTCTCTGAAATCTATTTTCATTAAATTCATTTATTTGGAAGGATTAGATGCAGACGCTGTTTTGGTGATGCGAATGGCGCTGTCGTTGCCAATTTATGTGGCGATTTTAATATGGATTTTACGGGGGAAAACTAAGCCTTCGGCTTTGAATGGTGCAACAATAAGCAAGGTGTTTGCTTTGGGGTTTTTGGGCTATTATCTCGCTTCATTATTTGACTTGATGGGGTTGGAATTGATTACGGCACAGCTTGAGCGATTAAGCTTATTTACCTATCCTTTTATGGTGTCGATACTGGGGTTTCTATTTTTTAAAGAACCATTAACACGGCGCTTAATCGCATCATTAGTGATGACTTACTTCGGTTTGTGGATAGTAATGGGACAAGAGTTACAGTTGACGGGTAATGATGTTACACAAGGTGTGTTACTCGTCTTAGCCTCTGCGCTGAGCTTTTCATTTTATGTATTATTCAGTAAACAATTTATCAAATCATTAGGATCTCAACTCTTCACCAGTATGGCGATGATTGCCTCCTGTTTATTTGGTTTATTATATGGTGCAATCGTTATTGATTGGGCGATATTATCCATCAGCAATACAGCATGGTTATGGATTGTAATGTTGGTGATTTTTAGTACGGTGATCCCCAGCTTTATGATGACGGAAGCGATTAGTCGAATTGGCCCAGCGCAAACAGGCGTCGTAGGGATGCTTGGCCCTGTATTCACGATTGGCTTAGCCGTTCATTTTCTTAATGAACCGTTTACGCTCGCGATTGCATTGGGCGTGGTTTTGATGATACTAGGCGTGATGAACCTGATGCGACAATCACACTAAAAAGCCGACTGCATCTCATAAATAATTATTTATTCTGATACAATGCACGCTTAATTCTTTTAAGAAGCCAAACCTAATCGTGAGATAGGGACGGAAAGCCACGGGTCTCCATCATGCTAGCTAAGTATGGGGTAGAGATCGCCGGGTTGCAGTATCTTTTCCTGAGGGGGAAATTGAAGATGGCAACACGACAATGGCTAAAGCGGATTGTTTTTTATACATTACTTGTGTTTACGACGGCTGCGTCAGCAAGCATTTCCGGCACAATTTTCAGAGACTATGACCTCAGCGGCACACAAGATCTACTTGAGCCGGGTGTTAATAATATAACAGTCACTGCTTACAATGATGCGGGTGCTGCTGTTGCAACTGTTACGACGATAGCGAATGGTAGTTATACTCTTGGCACAGGTGCGGGCGCCTATCGCGTGGAAGTTACGGGTGTGCCAACTTATCTTAATCCTGGTACCGCCATTACTGGAGGGACGCAAGCATTAACGAGTGTTATCAGTGATGGTACGACACACAATGTTAGCCTCAACAATGCAGGAGAATATTGCCAAGCGGATCCCAGCTTTATTATGGCAAGATCTACAAAAGGCGCGCGGACAGGTGCAAACACAGGGATAAATACAGTACTTCAATACCCTTATACAGCGAATGATACGGATGCCCCGACCAATATTGCAACGTATGCGCAATTGGGCTCCATATACGGTGTTGCGCATTTAAGAAAGGCAAATAAGACTTATGTGTCGACGTTTTTTAAACGACATGTAGATATTGGTACCGCAGGTATTGGTGCAATTTATGAAATTGATCATACGACAGCCAATGTTGTTTCAACTTTTGCCTTATTACCAGGAACAGATCCACGGAATGCAGGGCTTGGCTATGATTGGGATCATGATACAAATGGTTATGCCGATGTCGGTAAAACAGGCGTTGGCGATATAGAAATTTCTGATGATGAAAGCCAGCTTTTTGCCGTTAATATGGAAGATAGAAGACTTTATGTTGTTGATGTTGATGCAAATGGTGATGCAGGTGCGACAGCCAGTTATGCTATCCCCAATGCATGTGCGAACAGCTTAGATTTTCGCCCAATGGGGTTAGGGTTTAATGATGGCGTGCTTTATGTTGGGGTGACGTGTACCGCTGAATCTACGGTAAGCATTGATGATCCCGATGATAGTTATTTTGGGCCAAGAAAAGGAGATAGCAGCCAGTTATCAGCACATGTTTATGCTTTTAATCCTACAACAAATTTGTTTAATGCTGCCCCAGTTGTCAACATTGATTTAGATTATGGTCGGGGCTGTATTTATGATAATGACATTAGTAATTTGGCGACACCGCCACCAGGCGGGTGTGCACAAATACCTGATAAGGATGGTGTTCCACGGGCTTTTGTCGCTAATTGGCTTCCATGGCAAATGGACTCGGAGGTTGTTTTCAATGATAAAAATCCGGGAAATGTTGGGAATGCGCTGATTACCATTGAATATCCACAACCGCTTTTGTCTGACATTGAGTTTGATAATGATGGTTCAATGATTATTCAAATTAGAGATCTTAACGGTGATAAAACAGGTTATGAGAATTTTTCTCCAGACCCTGCAAATGTGGTTGCTAGGCGAGGGAATGGTATGGGCGATATGTTGAAAGCGTGCGGCAACCCACAAATAGGATGGACGCTGGAATCTAACGGTTCTTGTGGTGGTATTACCACGGGCGGCGCGGGGAACCAGGAAGGCCCTGGTGGTGGCGAATTCTATTGGTATGATAATGGCCCAGGTGGTAATGGTAATGTGAGTGGCGGTACCAATGGACATGGTGACACAACAGCGGGTGGCTTGTTACATATTCCAGGTTATCCAGATGTTATCACAGGCATAATGGACTCACATAATTTCTATAATACGGGGTTGGGCTGGTTCCGTAATGACACAGGTGAAATTAGCCTAGATGGTGGCACCCCTAAGAGGTTGCTCGTCTCTCCAATAAATGCGTCGACCTTCTTGGGGAAAGCGAACGGTATTGGAGACTTAGAAATGCTTTGTGACCCTGCGCCAATAGAGATCGGTAATTATGTTTGGGATGATGTTGATGGTGATGGCATTCAAGATCCGAGCGAAGCTGGCTTGGCTGGGGTTACTGTATTGCTTTATGAAGGCGGAACGCAGGTGGGTTCGGCGATAACGGGCGCGAATGGTGAATACTATTTCGGTGGTCTAGCAGACACGAATATGAGCGGTGGTAATATTGTTGAACCTTTAACCGACTATCAGATCCGTATTGCAAATATTGTTGGTAGGGTTCCGACCCAGCAAGATGTTAATAGTAATACTGGCGACTTACATGATAACGACGGCGATAATGGTATTTTAAATGCTGGGTTTTCTACCATTGAACATACTACCGGTACAGCGGGTGCTAATGACCATACCTTAGACTTCGGATTTGCAGTTCCTGGGAGTTGGAGTGGGAATGTGAGCCAAGATACAACGGGTAATAATATAGGTGATACGAATTTACCTGGCGTTACAATTGAACTCTTTACGGATCCAAATGGTGATGGCGATCCAAGTGATGGTGTTTCTGTTGGCACGACAATGACAAACGGCAGTGGTGATTATGTGTTCAACAATCTTGTTCCTGGCGATTATGTTGCCGTAGAAACACAGCCTGTGCCACTCGTCAATGTGAGTGAGGATGAAGGTGGCTTAGATAATGATGATAACGGCAACTCAACAAACAATAATCAGATTTCCGGCACAGTGGGCCCTGGTGAAGCAGACGTAAACAATGATTTTGTTGAAAAAATTGGTGGTTCATGGAGCGGTAATGTGAGCCAAGATATCAATAATGATGATATCGGCGATGTGAATTTGCAGGGCGTTGTTATCACCTTGTTTGCAGATATAGATGGGGATGGACAGCCAGATGGTGTTGCGATTGCAGTGACAACAACCGATGCAAATGGCAATTATATCTTTAATGATCTTAGCCCTGGCGACTATGTTGCGGTGGAAACGCAACCAGCAGGATTGGTTAATGTGAGCGAAGATGAAGGCGGTCTTGATAATGATGACCACGGAAGTGCGATAGATAATAATCAAATTTCAGGCACAGTGAGCGCGGGTGAGAATGATGTTAATAATGACTTTGTTGAAAGACAAAATCTTACACCCGTAGACATTCCAACCTTAGCCTTTTGGATGCAGATATTTTTAAGCTTAATGATCGTTGGTTTGGTTTATCTTCGGCGACGGGAAGAGGCTTAAACTGTGTGTAAAATAAGCTAAACAAAAAGGTCGCTAAAGCGGCCTTTTTTATGGGTGTCTATTAAGGAAACATCTGCCTTTCTATGTGGGTGAAAAAATAAATACTTGATTTCGACCATTATCTTTGGCGGTGTAAAGTGCATGATCTGCATTGTTGAACACCTGTTCAACGGGTAATTTGGGATTATATACATTTCCAGCAATACCAATACTTGCGGTGTACTGAATAAGTTGATTATCACAGCCTGTTTGTGTGGATGCCGTTACTTCACGCAGCCTTTCTGCAAAATGCTCAGCTTGTTTTATATTGGTTTTAGGTAAAAAGAAGCCAAACTCTTCGCCACCTAAGCGACCCGATATATCGCCATCTCTTGATTGCTGACGCAAGATGCGCCCAAATTCAGCTAGCACCTTATCACCGGTAGCATGCCCACATCGATCATTGATGGCCTTGAAATTATCGAGGTCGATCACTAATGCACAATATGGTTGCTTATGGCGCATGGCATATTGGTGAAGCTTTTGGCAATGACTATAGAATTCCCGCCGATTATAAAGGCCAGTTAAATCATCGTATGTTGCCAGTTTCGACATCTTTTTTTCTAGTCGATCCAGCTCAAACAACAAACTAATGGGGTACCATGAAACGAAAGGAGTGACAATGAGAACGACGAGAGATGTTCTTACAATATCTCCTATAATGTAGTGGGCGCCTAAGAATTTTGCAACGAATAAATCGATCATTGAAGCAATAAACATTGCCATGATAGTAAGAATAATGATGACCTTAGCTCGGCCAAGCAGTAGCACCTTTTGGCGAAGTTCTTTTCCAGTATTCGGCATCGTCTGAAACTTTAGCCTGTTAAGTTAGAATTTATTCGTCCAATAGTGCATCACGGTTATCGCTCCGTAAGCGTGGCATAATCCACATTTCATAAAGTGACACAATCCACATAAAGGCAAAAGACAGCGCCATCATGCCGCCACCGATAATCACTAACCATGCAAAATTAGGATTCAGTTTAGTGAGCCACCAGGATGAAATATCAAGAATCAAAAAGACATAGGGCATTACAATGACAATGGCTTTTAATTTACGCGGCACGCCAGCGGCCAAACTGAAAATCATACCGACGAACATAAAGATAAAGGCGATCCCAAATAAATGGATATGTGATACCCGCGCCAGAGAGGAGAAGGAGGCGCCGGTATCCGTTTCAGCGAGTTTGAGTACATTTTCTAACTTGGTGAAATCGGGAATGGGCAAGCCCGATGCCCCGTTATGACACATCACACAACTGGTATCCATGATTTGACGGATCCCCATGCTAGAAAAGCTTTTTTCACTTGCGCCTTTGTGCACCCAGTTGATGATTTTACGACGATCTTCATCTGACGCATTAAGCTTCATTGAACCATTTAATTTTGCCTCGAGCACAGAGCCAGAGCGTTTGCCATAATAGCTATATACAATATCATCGACGGATAAGCCCAACTTGCCATCCGCCATGCCATGGGTAAATTGAATTTGAGCAATTGCCATGAGATAACCAATGGCGACAACAACAAGATAGCCTGTAAATAAGGCTTTTAAGGCAATACCTTGGCTGCAGAGATTAAGGTGATGTTGTGAGGATGGCATAATCGTGATCCGCTAAATTTGAGTGTGTTTACTATACCATAGTGAGATGAGTGGAGTTCGGGAGAGAGGTTGCTTGCACCTATGTCAGGCTTCTTTTATATCAAGCTGGCCAATCCTTTGATAACCTCCCCTGTTGGAGAGAAACTAGCCCTAGAATTTTGTTCATAATCTAGGGCTGGTTAGGATCAACGGATTATCTTTGCGTTGATTTTCTTTGAAACCGGATTGTTAGAAATCCCATTAATGTCAATCCAAAACTCATTAGTAAGAGGCTGATGGGGCTCATCACGGGTACGGATGTGATAGTAGAAGTGGTGAGGCGAAATACGGGACTAAAACCAACACTTCGGATCACACCTTCACCAAAAATAGTGACCACTTGGTTAGATGAAATCCGTTGGACCGTGGGCTCGGCTGAGCCAGCAAGTAGGTTTGAGGCGACAGCATCAAAAGAAACACTGGTAATGATGACGTTTTCAGGGAGATTGAATACAAAATAATTACGATCAAAAACATCAGCACCAACCGCGCCCCCAACTATTTGTGAGAATACTGTATCTATCCAATTAAAAGTGATTGAATCGCTGGTAACATCTATATCATAAAGGTCGATAAAACCTAGAAATTCTGTCGCTGAAGAAATGCTTGCGCTTTGTGCATTGCCGAAGGGATCTTCAGAGCCGCCCGTAAAAGAAGGCGATTGAATTGTGTTGCGTACTATGACGCTTGGTTTGGCTAGCGTTGCTGTCGTGATATTGAATACAGGATTAAAGCCAACACTGCGGATAACGCCTTCACCAAACACGGTTCTCACTTCATTTGATCCAAGAATTTGTGCAGAAGGCTCTACTGAACCAGCAAGTAGGTTTGATGCTGCAGCATCGAAGGAAATGCTAGTGATGACCTCATTTTCTGGCAGGTTAAATACAAAATAATTGCGATCAAAAACATTGGCACCGACAGGCCCGCCGACGGCTTGGGAAAAGCCCGTATTTAGCCAATTAAAGGAGATTGAATTGTCGGATATATTGATATCATACAGGTCAATAAAGCCTGGAAATTCTGTTGCTGAGGAAACCACAGTACTTTGCGGATCGCCGAAAGGATCTTCAGATCCACCCGTGAAAGCGGGTGATTGAATGGTGTTTCTAACCGTGCTGTTTACCCCGCTTAGACCCGCTATTGCAGTAGTGTTGAATAGTAAGGTTGCGCCAGCAATCGCGGCAAAATAAGTAAGACTTTTTAGCATTTTAATCTCCAGAAGTAATATTTAGGTTAAGATTTTTTAATTCAGTGTAAAAGTGTGTGTATTAGGGCGACTTCGCAATGCCCATCCGCCCAGACATCAACACCTGCAAGCCGATCTTTCCATTTGTCAATGATTTGGCTGCCGCATTGTTTGGCTAATGTTTCTAGAAAATAACCGTAGGATAGGTCGGAATTACTTCGGCCTTCCAGTGCCTTTGCAGCGCGGCCAAATATTTCATCCGGCGATGCTGTTTTCACCACGTTTTCGATGGTTGCTTTAACGTCTAACGTGTATTCTTTACTGTCTAACACATCCTGACGATTACCGAGGATACCGAGGTGTCCTGCCAACAGATGGTCAAAGTCAAAGGAGAGTAAATCGTCAAAAATGGGAGTTAATGGTAAAAACGGGTGCTTTTTTTCAGCTAAGAATCATGTAGGATAAA
>CAZRAY010000062.1:3525-8066 GCA_964598235.1 uncultured Piscirickettsiaceae bacterium | reverse complement strand
TTAGACCAAACTATTATTAGAAGTTAGCTTTAACACCAATCCAAGCTGATAGCGGTGCGCCAGCACCTACAAAACGTGGATCTTCATAACCGCGACCATCCTCGCCAAAACCTGGCGCTTCATCTGGCTCACCATATAGACCAAAAGTACTATAGTCTTCATCTAGTAAATTATCGATCTTGGCAAAAATTTGTACCTGCTTCGTTGCTTGATAACGACTATGTAAATTCACCACAGTATAACCACTTATTTGGTCGTTATTGTTGGCTTCATCACCACGGTAATATTGGCTTGAACGATATGAAACATCGGTTCCAACACTAAATTTAGGTGTGGCTTGGAAATCTAAACCCACTTTGACGGTGTGCTTAGGAATACCTGGAATCGTATCACCCTTAGAGACATCCACTGGATCGCCTGAAAAAGGATTATTTGGATTCGATGTTTGGAATTTATCTTCAAACGTCGCATCAACGTAAGAATAATTTGCAAACCATGAAACCGCTTTCACTGCGCCCTGCAAGCCTACTTCAATTCCTTGACGTTGTGTTGTGCCCACATTATCAAAGAAGCCTAAATTCAACTGCGCATTATCGCCATCTGCTGGCAAGAAGATAATGTCATCTTCACTTTCAGTGTGGAACACACCTGCATTCCATTTGATACCACGGAACTCACCACGCAAACCTGCTTCAAAAGTTTTAGCAACAACTTGATCCAATGGTGGATCACTCAAAAATGAGTTTGGCAGCGCACAAGGTGCTTCTGGATTCGCACAGGTTAATTCAGAAGGGGTCGGCGCACGCGATGCTTCGCTATAACTACCATACACACCTAAATTATCATTCACCGAATAAGCCAAGCCGACAGCAGGATTAAAGCGTTGGAATGTATGCTCTTCACCGGTTTCATTCAAATTTCTTGCACCGTTTTCACTGGTACCTGAAATATCAATTTTTGTACGGTTATAACGGCCCGATAGTGTCAGAGCTAAATCATCCGTAACAGAGAAAGTATCGGTTAAGAAGATACCAACTGAATTACTATCTACATCTGCATCAACAATCGTTGAGCTATCGAGTACACCCGTGCCATTCGTACCACGATCCTCTCTAAAGATAGCGACTTCACCTGCTGCGTTAAAGCTCATATCAGCACGATCATAGCTCACACCTACAATTAATTGATTTTCACGGCCTGCAAACTCATTCAAGAATGTGCCCTGTAATGTAAAGCCCGTGCTATCTTGCTCTGTTGTTGAAGTATTGTTAATCGCTAAATCAACATCTTCAGGATTAGCCACACCTAAATCAGCCGCTGTAATCACCTCGCCTTGGCTATTTGTTACACCTTCTTCTTCGGCACCTTCCTCTTCCTCTTCATCGTCATCGTCGCCACCAACAACAAGGATAAATTCACCCTCATCATCTGCAAAGGCATAATCTGCGCCATCGCCATTAAAGGTGTCACGATCACTCTTACGCAAATACACATTCCCAGACAGCATCATATTATCAGACACCCAATGTGACCCATTCAATGTCAACATCCGTAATTCATTTTGTGTGTTATCTGGGTGGGTAAATACGCCTTTTCTATCAACTTCGACCAATTCAACTGGTGATGCACCATTACCATTTAAATCACTGTCTACAGCTGTTAAGCTCAAATCTAGTGAACTCGCTGCATTTCGATAGCTTAGCGTACCGAATAGTTGTTTTATTTCAGAAGGTGAAAAATCACGCCACCCATCTTCCTCGGTAAATGCACCATTAATGAAATAACCCCATTCACCATTATTGCCGCCACTTTCCACACTCAACTGATGACGTTGGAATGAACCCGTTAATGCTTCAACACTATGCCCTTCAGCATTAAAACCATTTTTAGTTTGTACTGAAATTGCACCGCCCAATGTATTCAAACCAAATAAAGGATTCGAACCTGGAATCAGATTCATATTCGCAATTGAGCCTTCTGGAAGAAGCTCCCAGTTCACTGCATCACCAAATGGCTCATTGATACGCACACCATCTTGATAAACTGACAAACCTTGCGCCAAACCCAATAAAGGCGAGGCCACAAACCCACGGAACTGTAAATCAGGCTGGAATGGATTGTTTTGTGCTGCATTAAGCGACACGCTGCCCAATGTTTTATTCATAAAGTCTGTGATATCCAAACTCTGGCTATTTTCGATTTCTGCTGCTGTTGCAGATTGAATATTACTGGCAATTTGATCTGCTGGCAGACCCACGCCATGTACTGGCGTTACACCAATCACCTCAATATCGCTTAATTCTAAACTGCTTTCATCCGCAGCCAATGCTGTCATTGAAAACAGCGCTGGCAATAAAGCGATGACTAATTTATTTTTATTCACGTGTGTTTTTCCTTAAAGTGTGTTTCTGCCATTGCAGTGGCCTGAGGGGTTCGAGGGATAATTAATACGTCATAATGCTATTACTCGCCAAGCATTCTACCAATCTTATTCCCTTTTTGGCAGTGAGAAGCTCCCACCATCACTCAGGATTTTCCTGAGTGATGTGGTTCACATTTTTTATTCTTAAAAATCCCTACAGACGGAGTGCCACATGACTATAGCTTACGTAGTGCAATACAAAGATAAGTGCTGAGAAAATGATACCCAAAGATATAGGATTAGGACGATAGTCCAGTTTGAAACCATGCCAAAGAATCATGCAAAGAAACCACTGAACCGATCACTACTAAGGTTGGCGCAATAGGCTTTTCTCGCTCGGCAATAGCCGGCAATTCAGCAATCGTACTCACCCACACTTTTTGTTGGTCTGTTGTGCCCTGTTGGATTAAAGCGGCTGGCGTATCGCCTGCTAGGCCATGTGCTTGTAATTGTGTACTCAACACAGATAAACCTGCTAAGCCCATATATACCACCACTGTTTGTCGCGGTTGCACTAAAGCTTGCCAATTTAAATCCAATTCGCCTGCTTTCAATTGCCCCGTTACAAAGGTACAACTTTGCGCATGATCACGATGGGTTAGTGGAATCCCAGCATAACTGGCACAGCCCGATGCCGCCGTAATTCCCGGCACCACTTGAAAAGGGATACCCTCGGACGCCAAGGTTTCGATTTCTTCACCCCCCCGACCAAAGATAAACGGATCCCCCCCCTTTAGACGCAACACCCGCATACCTGCTTGGGCATGTTCAACAAGCAATTGATTTATTTCTGCTTGGCGCACACTGTGCCAATCACGTTGCTTACCGACATATACCTGATCGGCTTCTTTACGGACTAGACCCAAAATCGCAGGGCTCACCAAGCGGTCATAAAATACCACATCGGCTTGTTGCATCAAACGCAGCGCTTTAAAGGTCAGTAATTCTGGGTCACCTGGGCCTGCACCGATTAGATACACTTCGCCTTGCTGAAGCACCTCTTCATTTGTCGCTGCTAACGCGGCATCCAACGTTTCTTGCGCCAAACTATCTCGCCCAGCATGTACCTGTTCAGCAACTGAACCTTGCAACACCCCATCCCAAAAACGTCGTCGCAAAGCAACCGTCGGTAATGTAGCTTTTACCTTATCACGATAACTACCCACTAAGGTCGCCAACCGGCCATAACTAGGGGGAATCAACGTTTCCAATCGCGCCCGTAATTGCCGCGCTAAAATAGGAGACTTACCGCCACTCGACACGGCTACCACAATCGGTGAACGATCTAAAATAGAGGGTAAAATGAAATCACATAATTCTGGACAATCTGCCACATTCACGGGGATCCGTAGCTGCTTCGCTGCTTCATATACTTGCTCGTTGACCACACGCTGATCTGTCGCCGCAATCACCAAGCGTTTCTCTGTCAGATGCTCAGAAGAAAATTCAGCAGTGATCCATGCCACTATTTCTGCATCCACTAACTTTTCCGCCGCAGCAGATAAAGCAGGAGCCACCAAGGTCACTTGTGCTTGTGCCTGACATAATAATTGTGCTTTGCGTGCTGCAATATCACCACCACCGACAACCAAACAAGGTGCAGCGCGTAAATCAAAAAATAAGGGTAAGTAATCCATCCCCGCTATTATATAGGCTAGCAGAGGACATCAGAACAAAATTTACTATTTTTTACATTTTGTATCGCGTATCAATGCAAGGGTAAGTTTAGTGCTTGTAATACAAAACTATCATCCAAATTTTGAACCACTCCCACCAAACTCAAATCTGCCATTTTCCATTCTGGATCCGCCATAATTTGTTGTTTAATCTCTGTTTGCCCATCGGCATCAAGATCAAAGGGACCTAGCCATTCCCGCACTAAATCTTGATGATGAAATGTATGGCCTACATTATCGCCCCCATTCGCAACATTCACTAAATCATCTTCTGTAATAGCGAGATAGAGCTTCGAAAATTCCTTATTTGCATCGCCTGACACAGTAATGTTGGCCACCATATGTATCATGCCATCCGCTTTATTTGCCTGTAGCTTAATATTCGCTTCTGGCGCAATCTCATTGAGTTTATTCACCATTGTAGGAATGTTTTCTCGCCATAG
>CAZRAY010000062.1:0-3425 GCA_964598235.1 uncultured Piscirickettsiaceae bacterium | reverse complement strand
CAACCCTCAGACGTGAATAGTTCGATCAGCGCCATTTGTCGCTCACCACTTTCCGCTTGCCAATTCGTATTGGTCTCCGCTGTATTGCTATCACAAGCTGCTAAACTGAAGCTTAATAATATCAATCCAAGCCATTTTATTATCTGCTGCATCATGCTCTCTCCAAAATATGATACTAATTTGAGGGGTTTACCGTTAAAAGGTTCCGTTGTTGTGCATTTCCGATGTTTGCTAATTCACGAAGTACCGCTGTCGCATACGCACCTGAGGTTAAACTAAAGTCTAATTGTAACGCTAATTGACCTGCATTAAGTTCATCATCCATAAATTTCCATTGTAAATTTTCTGGTATCAGCCGCAAAGCGCGGCGTGCTTGTTCTAGCCCTGCTTTTTCTAACCCTGTTTGCCAATCTGTCCAATCGGCTAATATAGCCGATTCCACTGCCAAAGCATCAGATTGCACCTCCGGCAATCCCCGTCCCCATAATGGGCCTGTCGGATGTATATCCATTGCATTAATGCGGTCTATTAAGCTGACATCCATTATTTCTGCTACAAACTGACCTGTTTTGGTGCCGGCTAATCGCAGGATCTCTCCCTGAAGTAGGGAATTCCATGTCCCTGTATTTACCCGATGAGATAACACCTGATTAAATAGCCATGAACGTGCAGCCGACAAATAGAGGCTTTTTTGTGTGCGTTTCCGTGGTGCTTTATCTGAGCTAAACCACTGCTCAGCACGGCGTAAATTATTGCCATGATGCCCAAACCGCTGCTCGCCAAAATAATTGGGTACGCCTTGCTTGGCAACCTGCTGCAATGCGGCTTCCCAATCTGATTGCGCGCCCGTTAATTCCCGTAAGATCAGTTGAAAAGTATTGCCTGCAAGCACACCGCGCTTTAATTTTCTAAGGTGGCGCGCTTGTTTAATCACCTTAATATCGTCGGTTTCAAAATCTGACCAGTTTGGCGGCGGCTTCCCTGCGAGATTGATGCTGAACCACTGCGTGGTAATCGCATGCCGATCTTTCATTCCTGCAAAACCCACTGCCACAGCAGGCACCGCTGCAAACTTGGCGAGTTGTTCGGCAATCCAATCTGTATTGCTAGCTGTTTTTTGAATGCGAAGCCAAATATGCTCACCTTCACCGCTTAATTCAAATGGGAGCTGCTCATCCACTCGGAAATCACTGGCTTGGCTGCGAATAATCGCTTGTCGTTCGCTCGCATGTGAATCAACGTGCGCCAGCTTCGTAAAGTCAAAATCCACTATTTTGCGAGCAATAGCACAACGGCATGTGCTGCAATCCCTTCTTCACGCCCTGTAAAGCCCAATCCTTCTGTCGTGGTGGCTTTAATATTGACGGCTGTTTCATCAATGGCTAAGTCAGCCGCTAATAATGTTCGCATTTCGGGGATGTGTGGGGCCAATTTGGGGGCTTGTGCCACGACGGTGATATCCACATTACCTATTTTCCAATAATGCGCCGCAATATCGGCATTTACACGGCGCAATAACACACGACTATTAATATTCTCATAGGCAGCATCCGTATCCGGAAAATGGTGGCCAATATCCCATAAACCTGCAGCACCAAGCAAGGCATCACAGAGCGCATGGATCAACACATCACCATCCGAATGGGCAAGCAAGCCTTTCGAATGTGGTATCGTCACACCACCTAATATTAAGGGTGGCTGCTTACCTTCAGACGTAAAGGCATGTACATCAAATCCATGACCTATTCGCATCACTTCACCCCTTGTTGTTGTAAATAGTATTGCGCCAGTGCCAAATCTTGCGGCAAGGTGATCTTAATATTATCTGCATGCCCTTCAACCATTAATGGCTGATATCCTGCTAATTCCATTGCACTGGATTCATCGGTTACGAACTGCCCGCCTTCTTTAGCCGATATCAAAGCATCCTGTAATGCCTTTGCTCTAAATAGCTGCGGCGTTGTGGCACGCCATAATCTTTGTCGAGAAACGGTTTCAGTAATGCTGCCCTGCTCATTCACTCGCTTCATCGTATCATTGGTCGGCATTCCTAAAATTCCCCCTGCCGAATCTGGGAGTAAAACGCTTATCATTTTATCGATATCACTATGCCGTAAACAAGGTCTCGCCGCATCATGCACAAGTGCCCAAGCATCTTTTACATGCTCTGCCAGTGTATCAAGGGCGGATAAAACAGAATCTGCTCGCGTGTCACCCCCCATTGTCGTGATGATGGGACAAGTAGCGTCTTGCTCAAGCTCAGGCCACCAAGGATCATTTTCTGCTAATGCAACAATAACACCTGATATGGCTGCATGACTCGTGAGCCGATGTAAGCTTTGGCCTAAAACGGTACGTCCGCCCAAAGATAAATATTGTTTTGGTTTATCCGCTTGCATGCGTGAACCAATACCAGCAGCCGGTATAATTGCCCAAATGGTTGGCTTATTGTTCATGTTCAATTGAATCTAAAGCATCCAGTGCCCCGCTATTCACCTCATTTGGATCTTCAATAATTTGGAAAAAAGTTTCATCTGGTTTGATCATGCCCATTTCATTACGGGCGCGTTCTTCTAATGCATCCAAACCACTTTTAAGATCTTCCACTTCCGCTGCACGCAGTGCATTACGTTCTATTAAACTTTCATTTTCTTGTTGTTGATATCGCACGGCACGTTGGGATTGTAATAATTGTGGCAAACTACCGTCTTGCCCAAACCACAAACGATATTGCAGTAGTATCAGTAAAATAATCAGTAATATTTTTACTGGATATTTCATGCTGTCCGTTGATGGAAAGCTGACCAACCTGGGAAATAAGCGGCTTGTCCTAGTTCAGCTTCAATGCGTAATAATTGATTATATTTAGCCACCCGATCGGAACGCGATAAAGATCCTGTTTTAATTTGGCCTACTTGAGTGGCGACCGCTAAATCCGCAATAATCGTATCTTCTGTTTCACCAGAACGATGAGACATCACTGCCGTATACCCTGCTTGTTTTGCCATCTCAATTGCAGCTAAGGTTTCTGTCAACGTACCAATTTGGTTGACTTTTATCAGCACTGAGTTTGCAACGCCGTCACGAATTCCTCGCTCTAAAATCTTAGTATTAGTGACAAATAAATCATCGCCGACTAATTGCACTTTATCACCCAAGCGTTCCGTTAACTGAGACCAGCCAGCCCAATCATTTTCATCCATGCCATCTTCGATAGTAATAATCGGATAATCATTCACCCATGCGTCTAATAAATCCACCATGTCAGACGACGTTAGAGAACGGTTTTCAGAGGCTAACACATAACGTTCATCATGGTATATTTCCGAGCTTGCCATATCTAGGCCAAGCATAATATCCTTGCCGGCTTGAAAACCTGCTAATTCAATCGCCTGTAAAATGACCTCTATTGCCGCTTCATTCGA
>CAZRAY010000061.1:0-8234 GCA_964598235.1 uncultured Piscirickettsiaceae bacterium | reverse complement strand
TACTTGGTTACACAGATGAAAGCGTAGTTTCAACGGATTTCCGTGGTCACCCAGCTCCATCAAACTTTGATGCAGGCGCAGGTATCGCACTAGACGGCACATTCGTTAAAGTCGTTGCTTGGTACGATAATGAATATGGTTATACCTGCAATATGATGCGTTTGGTTGAGTTGGTTGGTAAATAAGCTAACTTTCGAATAATAAAAAACACCCTCCTAGTGAGGGTGTTTTTGTTTGTACAAGATATTGTGTTTTTTGGGAAAGACATTAAGTCAATGCACCTTCAATCTAGGATAAAAGCTTGTGCGCCGACGTAACATGGTTCCTTATCACAATCCACGACCCTAATTTTTACAGTGTATGTACCAGACTCATCTGGCCGACCTTTTAAAATAGCAGTATCGTCGCCATCAGTATCTGAATCAACAAGATCGCCATCGTCATCGAACAACCAGACATCCACATCATCACAGTCATCGTCACATACGATAGAGATCATGTAACTTCGGTTTTTTTTCATATAAATTTCATTATATTCAGACTCATCTTCATCGAGTAGAAGAATTAAGGGGTCTACAACAGATTCATACCCCTCAAGTTCGTTAAAAAAGTTAAATATGGCGAGCTGTTCAAGTACATCCCCAATATCATCCCTGTCCGCATAAAGTGGCCCAGCAGTAAAAAATAAAAAAAATGCAAAAATAGGGATAATTTTAAATTTCATGTGAAGTCCTCGTATGCCTCTCTCTTTTCATCATCTTCAAAGAGAGAGGCAAGTTAAGTCCTAGTTCATTATTGTGTTTAATTTGGCGTAATGCCATTGATCTCAAATTTTTGTGACCCTGTATTCCAGCGCAGTAGGATGGAATATCTTTTTCCATCAATAAGAACGTTATCAATATGAGCCTGATAGTTCATTTCACCTTCTGTTGGCGCGCGATAGGTTGTGCCACGTAAATCTATTTTATTTGGATCTGGGAAAAAGTCGGTATTATTAAATTCAATAGTGGAAAATATGGAGCTAGTTTCTTTGATTTTACCGTTAACATCAAATACCCTTACTAAGGCGGTATGTTGACCAGGTTTAAATACTGCGTAATTCCAGGCCATAGAAAATCCCGAATTGTTCGAACCTGGGTATTGTGGGTAGATTGCACCCACATCTGCTCTCGTACCACCATGAGGTACGTTTCCAATTAATGCACCATCAACATAAAATTCAACTTTGGCAATACTTGCTTTGCTAATAACCCAGCCCTGTATATTTGCAATACCATTATGAACAAGGTTCACTCCAGGCGTTTCTAGTATGAGAATAATATCAGGGTCATTAGTATTGTTTGCAGGGGGGCCATATAAGGAAGCAACACCATTGCGATCATCTACTGTAGGAAGCTCAATATTCCCAACAGAAGGAAACATGATTGCCGTCGCTACTGTTTCATGGTTTAAACCTAATGCATGACCTAATTCATGCACTGTAACGCGCCGGAAATCATCAGGAGTATTAAGAGCTGAGCCTGAATAAATATCCCAAGTAAAGGCAGAGTTATAAAGGAGGTCTGTTTTAATGGTTACAGTGGGTGCATTGGTAAAAGAAGATTCTACTGTAACTGCAAGTGTGGTGTCACCAAAAGCAGAACCACAGTTATTAGCAGCAAAGGCAACATAATTTGAACCTTCGCCTTGACAGCTAGGCACACGATCGTTGGTTAAGATAAAAGTAAAATTGGTGGTGTTATTCCATGCCAAAGCAGCTTCAGTAAAGGCGCTTCTCCAGCTCTGGCCGCTGGGTGAGTTTCCTGTTAAATCGCCTAAGTTCATAGTTGTAGTTGGCTGAGGCCATTTAGCGGTATTAACGACAAATGCTTGTGCCGAAATAGAGAAAAAGAGTAGAGAAATAAAGATAGACTGGAATATTTTCATGTTATTTCCCTTTATTTAGTTGAAGTTGTGAACGGAGCGACGATTTGAACTGCTCTAATGTGTAGGGCGTTTTGAGTTCTGATGCCTTTACTAGTTTCACACCCGAAGCAGTACCGTTACTTATACTGAGAATTTCAGGTTCTGAGGAAACTAAGAAATCTATATTATGAATAGTTTGTTTGGTAGCTGTTTTAACCACTTTCTGTCCTGAATTAGCATCAGTTTCAACAACGAATAAACCTTGTTCCCAGCCATAGAAAGGATTAACTTGATTGCGGGATGGATTTTCAATAAAAAATACACCTTCTTGACCTAATTCAGGTAAGTGTTGGCCTCCCACCTTGACAGTAATTCCATTCAAGGAACCACCTAGAAAGCTAAGATCAATCGTTTGCTTATCCCAGCTTCCTTTAATTGTATCAACGATATCAAGCGTGAGGATTGTCTGGACTCTTTCTCCATAGGGTTGTTCGATACGTTGCCCTATAACGGTGCCTTGAATAACAAGTGTACTGCCATCTAGCATACGATCCATGTTGACTTTTTCCGCGGCTGCAAGGGCACAGTTACTACTAAGAAGTAGTCCGATAACCCCCCCTTTTAATAAAGTGTGAAATATTGTTTTAATCATGTTGTTTTCCTTTGAAAAATGATAGATAAAGTTGGTTTTTTTGTGAATCGACAGCAGTATAATTTGTATGAAAGATAGAAAATGTATCAAAATGTATTAATACCCCAATATCTCTCTACGCTCCTCTATAAAATCGTTCCCAAATGGCGTTTTATCGTTACTTGGTGGTAAAAAAGAAACGGTATTTATATTGTATTTCTTAATTTCCTTGTCCTTCATCCAATAAATGGAATCAGCGGGCGCAGAGTAAATGGTAAGCCAATAGAATTTATCATCCGCTAACATATCTTTTATGTAATCTGCGTTCAGTGTGTGGTCTGGGTGGTCACGTGGAAAATCTTTTGCTTGTTTTGAACCATCAGACCAAGAGTGAACTCCTAATTGTGCGCCGTCTTCTATTGTTCTATGCACCCCAGACAAAAATAAATCTACTGCCCCCGATGCAATAACAGACGTATTGATAAGGTGGGTATTCAACCCCTTACTTCTAATATAACGCCCCAATTTAAATGTTGTTTCATCATCTAAAGAGCCAGAATGAGCCGTCAATACAATCGTATCAATATTAGGGTTGTCCTCGATTATATTTTTAACCTGATCATGGGATTTGGAATTAAAGTCTCCCATGAGATAGAGTTTTTCGTCTTGCACAAATGTTTGGGTGAGGGTGATGCTGTTTAATGATGCAACCAAGACATGAGTACACCCAGACAATAATAATGTAAAGGTTACAATCGACATAAAAGTTATACGTTTTTTCATTTAGACATTCCTCAAATATTGGAACAATAAGTAAGCCCAAGTCGGGCATGTTCTCGTTATTCTTAGTGATGCAGCCATAATTTAAAGAATAAACAAGTAATTTGTATCATTTCAATGCTGATTTCTATTCGTCAGTTTGGACAAGCTTGAATTCAGGAAGATCAACATATTGATCTCTATTCACGTCAGCACTATTAAACATGCTATGCAAGGTAAATGAGGCGAACTCCTCTAAATCAACGTGACCACTGCGATCTTCATCGGCCAGATCAAACTCTTCTAAAGTGGCATCAAATTGATTTGCTTCATCAAAAGAAAGTAGCCGATCTTTATTGCGATCTGCTTGCTTAAATTCAAGCTGCAGCATTCTGATATCAGAATCCATCATAAAAGCATAGAATTCATTGAAATCAACTGTGTCACTCCGATTCTGATCAATAAAATTGAATTCATCAACTAGCATATCGTTTTGATCAATAGTACCTTCGGACCCGCTTGAATTATCAGCCAAAGCAAAGGCTGATACTGAAAGAGAGAGGATAAGTAATGTGCTTTTCATATTCATTGTTTTGTCCTTATATTTTTTAGTAAGGTTAATTATTAACCCGCGATAAGATGATCACGACCGCGCATACATTGCACAACAATGTTCTTACGTTCTTCCCGTGTTCCCCAGGCCGTACTCCCTGCGCCGATTAAGCTGCCAATAACAACGCCACCAAGTGAGTCATCCCAACTTCCAAGGCCGAGCACACCGCCTGTTACAGCGCCAGCAAGAGCGGCTGTTTTGACGTCATCATTAAGATAAGACCGCGATTCAGCTAATTTTTGACACTCAGCCAAGTCAGAGGAATAACGTACATTAGGTTGATCGACTACTGGTTGGTATCGTGCAGCAGTTGCACCACAGGCAGTCAAGGTGGCTAGTAGGGGTAGTAATAATAAAGGTTTATAGTTCATCGTTTTCTCCAGCTGTTAGTAAATTTAGGCACCTTCGAGGAGAGCAGTAAGCATTAAATATTTACGGAGAGAATAGTAAATGAATCTGAAACGTTTGCTTAGATCATCTCCCCAAGAAGGTGACACCATTCTAAATTCTGGCTAGATTTTAATCTGTAAGCAGGATGTGTCAGTGTGTATTGAAATGTACACAAGGTTTTTAGGGCTGAGAGATTGGCCAAATGAGGGTAAAGCGTGCACCACCGAGAGGGGCGTTAGAAATTGTAATTGTCCCATTATGGGCTTCGATAATGCGCTTGGCAATGGCAAGCCCGAGGCCGTGGCCGCCGCTCTGACGGTTTCGGCTATCATCTAACCGCGCAAAGGCATCAAAAATGCGTTCACGTTCTGACTCTGGGATACCGATGCCATCATCATCGATGTGAATAATGACATTATTTTGATCTGTTTTTAGGAATACTTGAATCTCTTGCTCGCTATAACGGCAGGCATTTCGCAAGAGATTATGAATGACGCGGGCGAGGTGACGTGGCGCGGCTTGAGCGGTGAATGCAGGTTGAATATCATTTTTGATACAACTTATCTTGAGTTCACCAGCATAACCACGGGCATTGTCGATAATGTCTTCTAACCAGGGGATGAGTTTAATTGTTTCTAAATCGGGCAAGGATTCAGTGCGTTCAAAACGGGCATAGTGCAGCAATTCATTCACTAGGTTTTCTAGATCATCAATATCCGTATGCAAGCCAGCGAGATAACGTGGTTTGGTATAGTCATCCGCATTTTCAAGCATATCGAGGCCAAATCGCATACGTGCGAGTGGGGTGCGAAGTTCATGGGAAACGGCATTGGTGAGTTCTCGATGGCCTGTAATCAACCCACTCACGCGACCTGCCATGGCATTAAATTGCTTGGCAAGGGTGCCGAGCGCGGCGCGGGGCTTTACATTAGCTCTCGCATTGAGCTCTCCTTGGCCAAAATCATCAGCGCTGCGACTGAGTTCATTCATTGATTTCCAGAGCGGCCGCACCCATAAAAAAAGTGCGAGGGCTAGACTGAGAATAAAGGAAAGGCCAATAATGGTGAGCAAGGTGGTTGCTGTGAAAGGCTGTTTGATGGGGCCAACCTGCACTACATAGGGGCTATTTTTAAGCTTTGCAGTGTAATGATCAAACGCACTTTCATCATGGTCTAGATCAATAATTCTGCCATCGAGTAGGCTTTGTTTTTCTGCGGCGCTAATATTAAGCTCATTAAACCGTGTCAGGGCAATTGGGAGGCTAAAATGGGTTTGTAATTCCGCGATAACGCCTGGCCATTTTTCTTGTGGCTGTTTGTTGAGTTCTTGCTGGACAAGATAAAAGGTGCCTTGTGCAGTCTTATGCACGCTGCTGCTGAGGCTTTCAGAAAAGCTGATGGCGATGGCATGGTCAGAATAAGGTGATTTTTTAATGTCGTATTCTGCGCCATCAATTTCTGTTGTTATTATGTCGCCAGATAAAATATGCTTCCAATCGGATTCATCAAGCGCCGAGTCGTGTGGTTTGAGTAGTTTAATTGGATAGCCGAAATGCGTTTGCAGTTGTCCTATTGCTTGTTGCTGATCTTCAAATCCTGAATCAGGGATCGTTTGTTCTACCAGATAAAATGTTCCTTTGGAGGCATCCTCTTCAGACATGCCGATTAGGTAAGTTACTGCCACCTCTGGTAGCACGGTAACCGCAGCAATAAAGCCAATAAAAAATACGGCTAAGATCAGATAGAGCGGTAAAAAAATCCGGAGCATTACCACGCATCCTTAACAAATAGGTAACCCTTTCCCCAGACGGTTTTAATCTTCTGTGGATGCTCTGCATCATCATTGAGCTTATTGCGTAAGCGAGAAATACGGATATCAACCCAACGATCTAAGCCATCATATTCAATGCCACGCACCGCCGTTAAAATTTGCTCACGGCTCATGATCTCGCCTGCATGCGTGGCCAATAACCATAGCAACTCAAATTCATTGGTAGTGAATTCAATTTCTTCGCCGGCTAATAACACTTGGCGAGAGGCTGGATTGATAGAGAGTTGATTAAATTCTAATGTATCGTGGCGTTTTGCTGCGGTGCTTGATCTAGATTGGCGGCGCAATAGATTATTGATTCGGGCAAGCAATACGCGAGGCTGAACGGGCTTGGTAACATAATCATCTGCGCCCAGTTCTAATCCTAAAACTTGATCTATATCTTCATCTTTTGCTGTGAGCATTAAGACGGGACCAGAAAACTGAGGTTGGATCTGCTTATATACTTCCAATCCATTTAAGCCGGGCAACATTAAATCTAAAATCACGAGATCAGCCTGTGATGCCAGAATGCGATCCACGGCCAGATCCCCACGGATTTCATGGCTGACTCGAAAGCCTTGTCGCTCTAAATATTCCTGAGTTAGGGCAGCAAGGCGTACATCATCTTCGACTAAAAATATATGGTGTTGGTCTGCATTCATCTCGAACTCTTAATAATTTTACCTGAAAACCAAGGTCGAACAGAGCGGCGGATATCCGCTAAGGCGCGCTCTTGAACTGTCCAATCGACAACCACCACTTTGGGGTTATGTTGAATTATATAGTCTATGGCTGCTTGTTTCGGCAATAGTTTCTTATCTGCATGAGTTTGTTTATTTGCATTGTGCTTTGGCACAAAGATAAAAAGTATGTTGCTTGCGGTCGCCATCATTTTCCCCTAACCCGAAATAGTTGGACATATTATGCAGGGAGAGCGGCATAAAAACTGTTGAGAAGTCGTGATGAAAATGTATTATTTTGTATCGGTCAATGGTTGTAGCGCAAAGCGCGGATAACGGGGTTCTGCTATACTGAGACGATAAAAAGTAACGAATTGAGAGGATAAAGCACATGGCTGTAATTAAAATGACTGATCTAGATTTGGCGGGAAAACGCGTATTGATACGCCAAGATTTAAATGTACCATTAAAAGATGGCACGGTGGCAGATGACACGCGTATTCGTGCCTCATTGCCGACAATTAAATTGGCATTAGAAGCCGGTGCGAAGGTGATGTTGATGTCTCATCTGGGTCGGCCGACTGAAGGCGAGTATGCGGATGAATTTTCGTTGGCGCCAGTGGCGGCACATTTATCTGATTTGCTTGGTCAGCCTGTTCGCTTGGAAAAAGAGTGGTTGGGTGGCGTTGATGTGGCGGAGGGCGAAGTGGTGTTGTGTGAAAATGTGCGCTTTCATATCGGCGAGAAGAAAGATGATGATGCGCTGTCTCAGAAGATGGCAGCATTATGTGATGTGTATGTGATGGATGCATTTGGTACGGCGCATCGGGCGCAAGCCTCAACCCATGGCGTGGCGAAATATGCGGCTATCGCGTGTGCTGGGCCTTTATTATCGGGCGAGTTGGAAGCATTAGGCAAAGCCTTAGATAATCCAGCACGACCCATGGTGGCGATTGTGGGCGGTTCGAAAGTATCCACTAAGTTGACGGTGTTAGAGTCCTTATCAAAAATTGTGGATCAGTTGATTGTAGGCGGTGGTATTGCGAATACATTTATTGCCGCAGCGGGTCATAATGTCGGCAAATCGCTGTATGAAGCAGATTTAATCGATACCTGTAAAAAACTGACCGCCAATGCGCAAGCGGGAGGTGGGAGTATTCCAGTGCCGACTGATGTGGTGTGTGCCAAAGAATTTGCTGAATCAGCGGCGGCGACATTGATGGATACGCCTAATGTGCAAGATGACGATATGATTTTTGATATCGGCCCGAACTCAGCAGCAGAGCTGGCAGAAATCATTAAAAATGCCGGTACGATTGTGTGGAATGGCCCGGTAGGCGTGTTTGAGTTTGACCAGTTTGGTGAAGGCACGAAGGCAATTGCATTGGCCATTGCAGACTCTAAGGCATTTTCGATTGCAGGCGGTGGTGATACGCTGGCGGCG
>CAZRAY010000060.1:0-8350 GCA_964598235.1 uncultured Piscirickettsiaceae bacterium | reverse complement strand
TAAGCAATGGCTAGCGGCAAAGAGATACGGACTCAGATAGCAAGCATCAAAAACACGCAGAAGATCACGCGTGCGATGGAGATGGTTGCGGCGAGTAAAATGCGTAAAGCACAAGAGCGGATGGCGGCAACGCGGCCTTACGCTGAAAAAATGTATGGTGTGATCCAGCATTTAGCCCATGCGCATTCAGAATATAAACATGTGTATTTGCAAGAGCGCGATGAGAAAAGCCGTATTGGCTATATTATCGTGTCATCAGACCGTGGTTTATGTGGTGGCTTGAATAATAACTTGTTCAAAGCGGTGTTGACTGATATTCAGGCGAAACAAGCAAAAGGCATTGACGTTGATCTGTGTACCATTGGTCAGAAAGCCTCTAGCTTTTTTAGCCGCTTGCCAGTTGAGATGGTGAGTCAGGCTGTGCAATTAGGCGATTCACCTGAAATTGCAGAATTGATTGGTGCCGTGAAGGTGATGTTGGATGCGTTTGAATCTGGCAAAATTGATAGCTTGTATTTAGTGTTCAATGAATTTGTTAATACGATGACGCAAGAGGTGAAAATCACCAAGTTATTGCCTGCGAAACCAGAACAACCGAGCGAAGAAATGTCTCATCACTGGGATTATATTTATGAGCCGGATGCGCAATCGGTGTTAGATCACTTATTGGTTCGCTATATGGAATCATTGGTGTATCAAGGTGTGGTAGAAAATATTGCATGTGAACAAGCATCACGAATGGTTGCAATGAAGAGCGCATCGGATAATGCTGGCGATCTTATTGATGATTTGCAGTTGGTTTACAACAAAGCACGTCAAGCAGCGATCACACAAGAAATATCAGAAATTGTCGCGGGTGCGGCTGCGGTTTAACGTAAAGAATTGCGGCAGCTAATGCCGAATGTATTGGAAAGAGGAAGTAAAATGAGCTCTGGAAAGATTGTACAAATTATCGGTGCGGTTGTGGATGTGGAATTCCCACGTGACAGCCTACCTAAAGTATATGATGCCTTATTGGTTGATGCAGCAGGCTTAACACTTGAAGTTCAGCAGCAGCTGGGTGATGGTGTGGTGCGTGCGATTGCAATGGGTGCAACAGATGGCTTGAAACGCCATGCAGACGTATCAAACACGGGTGAACCTATTCAAGTTCCAGTCGGCCAAAAAACATTGGGTCGGATTATGGATGTATTAGGTGACCCCATTGATGAGAAAGGCCCGATTGGCGAAGACGTTAGAATGCCAATTCACCGTAAAGCGCCTGCATTTGATGAGTTATCTTCAGGTAATGAATTGCTTGAATCAGGTATCAAAGTTATCGATTTGGTTTGTCCCTTCGCGAAGGGTGGTAAAGTTGGCCTGTTTGGTGGTGCCGGTGTAGGTAAAACAGTCAACATGATGGAGCTTATCCGTAACATCGCGACAGAGCATGATGGTTTCTCTGTATTTGCTGGTGTGGGTGAACGTACCCGTGAAGGGAATGATTTCTATCATGAAATGACAGATTCAAACGTAATCGACAAAGTATCGTTGGTTTACGGCCAAATGAATGAGCCACCAGGTAACCGTTTACGTGTTGCGCTAACAGGCTTAACCATGGCTGAAAATTTCCGTGATGAAGGTCGTGACGTATTATTGTTTATCGATAACATTTACCGTTACACATTGGCGGGAACAGAAGTATCTGCGCTATTAGGTCGTATGCCTTCAGCGGTAGGTTACCAACCAACGCTAGCGGAAGAAATGGGTGCGTTACAAGAACGTATCACTTCAACAAAAATTGGTTCGATCACGTCTATCCAAGCAGTATACGTACCAGCCGATGATTTAACCGATCCCTCACCAGCAACCACATTTGCCCATTTGGATGCGACTGTTGTATTGTCTCGTTCAATTGCGGAATTAGGTATTTATCCAGCGATTGACCCACTAGATTCTACCAGCCGTCAGCTTGATCCATTAGTGGTGGGAACAGAGCATTATGAAGTGGCGCGTGGTGTACAAGGTACATTACAACGCTATAAAGAATTGAAAGATATCATCGCGATCTTGGGTATGGACGAATTATCTGAAGAAGATAAATTAACAGTATCGCGTGCGCGTCAAATTCAACGTTTCTTGTCACAACCGTTCTTCGTGGCAGAAGTATTTACCGGTAGCCCGGGTAAATATGTCGCATTGAAAGATACGATTGCTGGCTTTAAAGGCATTTTGAATGGCGAATACGATGCGCTACCAGAACAAGCGTTCTACATGGTAGGCAGCATTGAAGAAGCTGTTGAGAAAGCAAAAACACTTTAAGCTTTCGGGAGAAATACAATGGCGATGACAATTAGTGTAGAAATAGTGAGTGCAGAGCGTGAGATTTTCTCAGGTTCAGTGGAAGCTGTTTTCGCCTCTGGAGTGATGGGTGAGTTGGGTATTTATCCTCGCCACACACCATTGGTCACACGATTAAAACCAGGTGAAGTGCGAGTGTTAGTCGATGGCGAAGAGCAAGCGTTTTATGTTTCTGGCGGGATGATTGAAGTACAACCCACACTGGTTACGGTGTTGGCTGATACTGCGGTACGTGCTGCTGACTTAGATGAAGCGAAAGCGATAGCGGCTAAAGAAGAAGCAGAAGCGGTATTGAAAGATCAAGATTCACAAATTGATATGGCAGATGCACAAGCGAAATTGCAAGAAGCAATGGCGCAATTGCGGACTATTCAAAAAGCACGGAAAACAGCAGGGCACTAATTTTTGCGGCGTCTTGTCCTGATGAAAAATACTTAGCGAGAATATCTCGACTGAGAATAGAAATTGAAAAGGCCGTCTTTATGACGGCCTTTTTTTTACTGTTACTTTTGGCAATAGACCGTTAGAATAGTGAACTAACACTAATTATTAGGATGATTATGGCAACACTTAGCACACTGATCTTGGCTGCAGGAAAAGGTACGCGTATGCGCTCATCACAGGCAAAAGTAATGCACCCAATCGCTGATAAGCCGATGCTGCAGCATGTGATTGAAACCGCGCGTGAATTAACGCCTATCCGCTTGGCGGTAGTCAGCGGGCAAGGTGCAGAGCAAGTGGTGCCGCTTGCAGAATCGCTCGATGCTGAGATTGTGATGCAAACAGAGCAGTTGGGTACCGGCCATGCCGTAATGCAAGCGATGACCCTGATTGAAGCCAGTGATCAATTATTAGTCCTCTATGGCGATGTGCCGCTAACGCAGGCAGCAACGCTACAAAGCCTTGTTGATTGTGGCGATGCTGAGAGCCTGCGGATTTTAACGTTTATATTAGATGACCCAACAGGCTATGGTCGTATCGTTCGCAATGATGCGGGTGATGTTACCTGTATTACAGAACAAAAAGATGCCGACGTCGCGACGCTAGCGATCAACGAAGTGAATAGCGGCATTATGGTCTTACCATGTGGCTGGTTACAATCTGCATTGTCAAAATTATCCAACCAAAATGCCCAGGGTGAATATTATTTAACGGATTTGGTGGCTTTGGCTGTCGCCGAAGGTGTTGCGATTGCAACCGTTTGCTGTGCGGATGATGTGCAGGTGGCAGGTGTCAATAATCGCCAACAATTAGCCAATTTAGAACGCGAGTATCAAAAGCGACAAGCAGTAGCCTTGATGGCGCAGGGCGTGACGCTTTTAGACCCCATGCGATTTGACGTGCGCGGCTCAGTAGAAGTGGGCGAAGATATTACAATTGATGTGAATGTTATCCTCGCTGGCAAGGTGGTGATTGGTGATAATGTGAAGATTGGTGCAAATTGTGTGATCACCGATGCGGTGATTGGTGCGGGCACTGAAATTCTGCCTAATTGCGTATTAGAAGACTGCAGGATTGGTGCCAATACCAATATTGGCCCCTTTGCGCGGATTAGACCCGGTACGGTGTTAGCCAACGAAGCTAAAATTGGTAATTTTGTCGAAACTAAAAATGCGAATATTGGCTTGGGGTCAAAGGTCAATCATTTGAGCTATATTGGCGATACTGATATGGGTGCTGGCGTGAATATCGGTGCCGGCACGATAACGTGTAACTATGATGGTGCGAATAAACATCGCACAACGATTGGCGACAACGCTTTTATTGGTTCGGATAGCCAGTTGATAGCACCGGTAACCGTTGGAGAGGGCGCCACAGTCGCTGCGGGCACGACATTACGCAAAGATGCACCTGCTGATGCGCTAACACTCACAAAAAGCGATCAACGCAGCCTAACGGGCTGGAAACGGCCGGTTAAGCAGGTGAAAATGAAACAGGATCAGAAATAAGATGTGTGGAATTGTAGGTGCAGTGGCGGAACGGGATGTTATCCCTATTTTATTGGAAGGGTTGCAACGGCTAGAATACCGTGGCTATGATTCTGCGGGCGTGGTTGTGGTCGATAAGGATAGCGTATTAGCGCGCGTACGCCGTATCGGTAAAATTGCAGGATTAAAAATAGCCTGTGCAGAAACAGAGATATCGGGTCGGGTCGGTATCGCACATACCCGTTGGGCGACGCATGGCGCACCAACTGAAAAAAATGCCCATCCACATATTGCAAAAAATCGTGTAGCCGTTGTACATAATGGCATTATTGAAAATCATGAGAAATTACGCGCCCAGCAAACGGCCGCAGGGTATGCATTTACCTCTGACACGGATACAGAAGTCATTGTGCATCAAGTACATCAACAATTAGATGGAGGCGTTGATTTATTAACCGCTGTACAACAGACCTTGCCATTATTGGATGGTGCGTATGCACTGGGCGTGGTTAGTATTGATGATCCCGATACTATGGTGGTGGCGCGCCAAGGCAGTCCGTTGGTCATTGGTGTGGGGATTGGCGAATACTTTATTGCCTCTGATATTTCAGCTTTATTGCCAGTCACGCAACGCTTTATTTATTTAGAAGAAGGCGATGTAGCGGTATTAACACGCAAAAAATTACAGATTTATAATGCGAAGGGTGACGTCGTTATCCGCGAGATTGTTCAAAGTGAATTGCAAGCCGATGCAGTGGATAAAGGCCCATATCGTCATTACATGCTCAAAGAAATCTATGAGCAACCACGGGCGATTACAGATACATTGGAAGGTCGAATTAGCAATAATAGTGTATTGTCTGGTATTTTTGGCGCAGATGAAGCCGCTATTTTTGACGATGTAAAATCAGTATTGATTCTCGCCTGTGGCACCAGTTTGCATGCAGGCATGGTCGCGCGGTATTGGTTAGAAGCCTTAGCGGGTATTCCATGTCAAGTGGAAGTAGCCAGTGAATTTCGTTACCGTACGCCAGTTTGTCAGCCCGGCACCTTAGTGGTGACGTTATCGCAATCAGGTGAAACGGCGGATACTTTGGCGGCGCTGCGAGAAGCGAAAGCGCGTGGCTTTGGCGCGAGCTTGTCCATTTGTAATGTGCCAGAAAGTGCGTTGGTCCGTGAATCAGATTTGAGCTTTCTTACCCGTGCAGGTCCAGAAATTGGCGTCGCATCGACCAAAGCGTTTACCACGCAATTAGTAGCGCTTATGCTATTAACGATTACGTTGGGGCGTCGCATAAAGATGACTGCCGACACAGAGCAGAAGTTGGTTAGCCAGTTAATGGCATTACCTGGCCAAGTCGATGAAACGCTGAAATTGAATGATAAAATTGTCACTGTGGCGATGAAGATATCAGAAAAGAACCATAGCTTGTTTTTAGGTCGTGGAAGCCAATATCCGATTGCAGCCGAAGGTGCATTGAAGCTGAAAGAAATTTCTTATATTCATGCGGAATCTTATCCAGCAGGTGAACTCAAACATGGCCCATTGGCACTAGTCGATGATGATATGCCTGTGATTGCCGTTGCGCCAAACAATGAATTGCTAGAGAAGCTAAAATCGAACCTGCAAGAAGTCCGCGCTCGTGGTGGTCGATTATTTGTGTTCGCCGATCAAGCCTTCGGCCTGAATAGCACAGAAGGTACAGAGATTATCTCCCTACCGCATTGCGAAGATGCCACGGCACCGATGTTATATACGATTCCACTTCAGCTCTTGTCGTATCACGTGGCCGTGATCCGCGGCAATGATGTCGATCAGCCGCGGAATTTAGCTAAGTCGGTGACGGTTGAGTAATCAACCCGATGGATTCCGACATTTAAAAACAAAATGATTGACTGCAAGATTAGACGTTTATGTTTTGTTAAACAAATGGCAGCTCTTAAAATAGGCGGACGGCTCTATCCTGCTTACATTATTAAATTGTTTGCCGCACTCGACCAGCGGCGTTGATTGCGGAAGACTTAATGGCTGACGAGATCTGATTAGCCAACGTAGGGGTATTCATCGCCCGTGTAATATTAACACCACCGATCAATATTCCGAGCATTGACCAAGCTCTATCTGTACGTTTTTTTTCATCACCGTCAGCAAGGCCATGAGCAATTAATTCTATGATTTTTACCATTTTGGCTTCATAGATAGTATGAACATCATCGTCAAAGCGAACAACCTCTGGTGTCAAGCTGGCCATAGCACAGCCGCATTCAAGATCTGAGCGGTGTGATTTTGATAGATAATAATCTGCAAATTCGGTTACCCAGTTTGCTTGATATTCTTTTTGAAATTTAGGTATGCCAGAAATCACTTCATCCAGCCCTTCGGTTAAAGCGATATTAAATGCTTTATCTTTCGATCCAAAGTGTGAATAAAAGGCGCCGGAGGTCATCCCCGCAGACTTAGCTAGGCCATCCACACCAATTCCAGAGAAGCCATTTTTACGAAATCCTTTTCCAATGGCAGCCACCATTCTTCGGCGCGCCTCATCTTTGTTAATACCTTTATGCCGCATAGAGAACCCCTTTAACATAACGATCGTTATTTAGTTGTTGACATATAACGATCGTTATATTAAGGTAAATAACGAACACTATATAAATGCATTATATAAAGTTCATTACTTTAATTCAACAGGAGATATTTTATGATTAACAAAACATCATTTTCATCTAAACACGATAGCGAAGCATATTCACGGCGTAAAGCATTAAAACGCATAGGAATGACCGCTGTAGCGATCATTTCTACATCATTGCTGCTTATAAACAGCGCATCAGCGAGTGACGAGGTTACTCAAACCGGAGATACAATAATGAAACATAAAGCATATATATATACAGAGTTACAAATTTCAGTGCCATTTAAAGATGTGCCTTGGCAGGCAATAAATGGGCGGATCAAAGCACAACCAGGGTTTATCAATAAAACTTGGCTGGCGGGTACCACAAATAATTCAGCGGGTGGATTTTATGTTTTTGATTCAATAGAAAATGCACAAAAATTTGTAACGAATTACTTTCCTGACGAGGCAAAAGGATTTAGTGTCGCTCAAACGACTAGGATTTTTGATGCTGTTGCTACCGAGGAAGCAAGCCGCGACATGAACTCAATGCATATTGATGGGAAGATTAATCAGAAACCGGGGGCATTTGTTTATACCGAAGTACAGGTTCACGCTAGTCCATTTAATGAAGCAGCACCCTGGAGGCAACTAAACCCAACACTTAAGAAGCAGCCTGGATTACTAGGTAAAACATGGTTAAGCGGCTTACATACAGCGACCCCAGGTGGGTTGTATGCGTTTGACACTGTTGAGAATGCACAGAAATTTGCAATAGAGTATTTCCCTACGGAAGCTCAAAAATTGAATGCTGCATTTTATACGCGCGTTTTTGATGCAAATGTGACGGAAGCTGCAAGCCGTGATATGAACTCACCTTTCTATAAATGAGTTGTTTTATGAAGCAGCTGGAGAGTAAATTTTTTAATAAAATAACTTAAGGAGTTATTATTATGGGAAACCTAATATATAAAGCGATACTTGTAACGATTGCAATGGGCCTATTAAGCTTTAATGTTTATTCGGCTGACAAACAATGCATACCGATGGGAGGAATGGCGCTTGCGGAAGCAATGGATGAAACACATCTCGTGGCGGCATTGAGTGGAGAGATGACTGGTGCAAATGCAGAAATAATTGGCCAGAAAAAAACAGAAACAGGCCTTATTTTAGATATGGAGCATTATTTTATAAGCAATAAAAATGGCTTAATTAAAACCAAGGATAAAGCAATTTTAACGGCTGTTCCTGGTGAAGATCAGACTTATATGCTTAAAATTAACTATACCGTAATAGATGCGAAAGGCATTTATGAAGGATATAGGGGTGAGTTCCATAGTTTTGGGTTAATTAAGCTTGGAAAAGGCCAAGCGGTACTCCGCTATAAAGGCGAACTATGTAAGCAATGAGGCTTGTATCTTAGAAAAGGTGTAAAACATTCGCTATGGATTACACTATCCAAGA
>CAZRAY010000059.1:0-8511 GCA_964598235.1 uncultured Piscirickettsiaceae bacterium | reverse complement strand
CTACGCAGCAATTTGAAATGCAAAATATTCTTCCCGCTGGAGGCGGTTCAACTACGATTGGCCAATCCGCCGCAGCGCGTTTCCTCAATCAGGCCACCTTTGGTGCCAAACTTGAGGAAATAAATGCACTTGCTACATCAGGAAATTATAACACTTGGTTAGAACAGCAATTTTCTTTGCCTGTTAGCCCCTTCTTTGTTTCAGACCTCGCCTCAAGCTGGCTCAATACTTGTCGTCGAGATGGTGATAATGGCATGGGAAACCTTTATACCAGTCTCGATCAAATTGCCGACACTTGGGTGCCTGAAGAGCTCAGTACTGCTGCATGGTGGAATGCCATACTCAATAAAGATGATCAGCTTCGCCAACGTGTCGCATTCGCCTTAAGTGAAATTTTGGTTGTTTCTGGAAGAGGTCCTCTCTCTGAAAATGATTTCGGATTAGCCGATTATTACGATCTGCTTTATACCCATGCCTTTGATAATTATCGCACGCTACTGGAAAAAGTAACGCTGCACCCTATCATGGGCCGTTATCTCAGCATGCTTCGCAATGAAAAAGCGAACCCTGCTGAAAACATCCGCCCTGATGAGAATTATGCTCGTGAAATATTGCAACTGTTCTCGATCGGTGTACATGAACTCAATTTAGATGGCACACTCAAACTTCGTAATGGTCTGCCTATCCCAACTTATGGCCAAGATGTTATCGAAGGATTTGCTCAAGTATTTACTGGCTGGAACTTTGCCAATACGGATCCAAACACACCATGGACGTGGGACCTCTGGATTGATGATGGTGATACAAGGACACCAATGATTCCATGGGAGGCATACCATGATTCTGCAAATGAAAAACAATTATTATCCTTAAATAATTCACCAATAACGATCCCTGCAGGGGGCACCGCTAGAACAGATTTAACCGCGGCCTTAGACAATATTTTTAGCCACCCAAATGTGGCTCCCTTTATCAGCAAGCAACTCATTCAACGCCTTGTGACCAGCAACCCTACACCTGCTTATGTTTCCCGTGTGTCGCAGATATTCAATAACAATGGTAGCGGTGTAAAAGGCAACCTACAGGCTGTCATCAAAGCTATTCTGCTCGATGATGAAGCACGAAATGGACATAATACCGTGCCTCATTTTGGCAAATTACGAGAACCACTACTCCGCCTCAGCCATTTACGCCGTGCGTTTGGTACAGAAGCGATTACACAATCAGGTGAATTTTGGACGCAAGAAGGCTGTGGTCAAGGCCGCTATTCTTTCTACCCTATGCCGATTGGTTTCACGTTAAGTGCTTTTGGCCAAGAACTGCTGGAATCACCTTCTGTCTTTAATTTCTTCCTGCCTAACTATTCGCCAATGGGTGGACTTCGAGATGCCGCACTAGTTGCGCCAGAGTTTCAAATCGTCACCGAAAATACGATGACACAATTATCTAATGAAATAGCCAGAGAAGTGCAAAGCCAAGACTGGAGTGATTACGACTATATCTCTGTTAATACATCACGGGAAATAACACTGGCGGCAAATATTGACACACTCTTAGACCACCTTGATTTATTGTTATTAAACGGCGACATGTCACCTGATCTTCGTATACTACTGAGAAATCATTTAAACAATGCGCCTTTCTACAACGATACAAACAAACAATCCTATCAAGCGAGAGATGCCATCTTATTGATTTTGCATTCTCCTGATTACCTTATTCAAAAATAGGAGATGGATATGAGTAATAAAATAAATAAACAACGTAGACATTTCCTAAAACAAACCAGCCTTCTTTTGGGCGGTAGTGGTTTATTGGCAACGCAATCTAAATTACAATTTATCAATGCCGCATTAGCTGCAGATTATAGCGGACTGAATGATTATAAAAGCCTGGTTTGTATCTTTCTTGCCGGTGGCAATGATGGGTTTAATATGTTCGTACCGCATACTTTAAGTGCGCATAATGCTTATGCCAATATTCGTCAAGGGCTTGCAATCCCTAGAGGTCAATTACATCTCGTTAATGATAATAGTGGTTATGGGTTTCACCCTAGTATGGCGGAAACTACCCAACTTTATAATAATGGCAATCTTGGGCTTATATCCAATGTGGGCGCGCTTTATCAGCCACTCAGCCGAAGTCAATACCAAGATTTTGATAATGGAGATACCAGCATTAAAGTACCGCTTGATCTATTCTCACACAGTCACCAACAAGAAATATGGCAAACCGTTCGCCCACTCCAAGTCGGTAGTACCCCACCAGGCTGGGGCGGCTTAATGGCTGATTTATTGGCCTCTGCCAATGGCTCATCTGAGTTACCTCCCACTCTTTCCCTTTCTGGCAATAATCTTTGGCAATCAGGTGATATTTCCCGCCCATTCAAAATGGAAGCCAATGGCGTGTCTGACTTTGAGTATTTTACTGATGGGCCTGATGGTCACTGGCACCCTTGGGCAACTGATCGTAAAAACACTTGGAATGCAATCTTAGAACTCAATAGACAGCATTTATTGAAACAACAAGCATCGGGGGATTTCCTATCCGCAAGATCTCGCATTAATGCCATTCAAGATGCAATTACCGCGGCGCCTGTCTTACCAGCCACTTTCCCTGCAAATAATCGGCTAGCAAGCCGCCTTGAAATGATTGCCAAAATTATTTCAATCCGAGAATCGCTAGGGCTAAAACGACAAGTTTTCTTTGTTCGCTATGGCGGTTGGGACACACATGGCAATCAATTAGCAGATCATGCAACCCAACTTAGCACGCTAAATGGTGCTTTAAATGCATTCTACCAATCTACCGTCGATCTAGGTGTACAAAATAGTGTAACTACCTTTACCGCTTCTGATTTTGGCCGCACGTCAACCAGTAATGGTGATGGTACAGATCATGGCTGGGGGAATCACAACCTCGTATTAGGCGGCGCAGTGGATGGTGGTAAAACACACGGGGTCTTACCCAATATTGAACCCGGCAGCCCCAATGATTCAGGTGATGCTGGCCGAATTATCCCCACTATTTCAGTAGATCAATATGGTGCAACACTTGCCAAATGGATGGGTGTCGTTGATGATGATCTTGACGCAATATTTCCTAACCTCAACCAATTCGGCGTGCGTGATTTGGAGTTTATGACCTAAGCTATATCCAATAACTCAATCCAATGCTTAACGGGAATATTGCTGCCCTTTGCTAAATGCATCTGACAGCCGATATTTGCTGTAACAATCACATCCGGCTGAGACTGCAAGAGGTTTCCTAATTTATTGTTGCGCAATTGTTTAGAGATCGCGGGCTGAAAAATGGAATAGGTGCCTGCGGATCCACAGCATAAATGTGAATCCTTAACAGGGCTGAGTTCATAGCCTAACTTTGTTAGCAGCCCTTCAACCAAATTGGCCAATTTCTGACCGTGCTGCAATGTACACGGTGCATGATAGGAGAGTGTTGTTTTCTCCGTCGTCAAACTCGATAAATCTTGGTCGGATAAAAACTCAGCAATATCTTGCGTATGGTTTGCCACCCGAACAGCGGGTTCATAATACGGATCCGTTGGTTGAAATAAGGTAGGATAATCTTTTACCATTACCCCGCAGCCACTGGCGGTAGAAATAATCACGGCAATCCCCGCATCTAACTGGCCGCACCAGTCATCAATATTACGTTTGATTTGCACATGTGCCGCCGCGGGTGCACTGGTATGGTGATTCACCGCACCACAACAGGCTTGCGCTGGCGTTTCAGTCACTGCATACCCTAATTTTGCCAACACATTTTTAGTGGCATGATTGGTGGTGGGCGTCAGCGTCGGTTGCACACAGCCTGTCAGTAATAAAATGTGACCTTTATGTCCGTTTTGCTGTTGTGTCGGTGTTTGCGGGCTGCTATGCCGAAATACACGCCCCGTTACGCTAAACAAGCGCGGCCGGGATAATAATTGCCGCACACTATACCGCGCCATCCGTTGCCATACAGGCCGACTGTGCTCAGCCAATTCCCGCCCAATTTCAAGCAACTCACTATATTTCACCCCTGATGGGCAGGTTGTTTCGCAAGATCGACAGGTTAAACAGCTATCTAAATGCCCCAATGTATCCACACTAAATTGATTGTCTTCTAATGCAGATTTAATCAGATATATCCGACCGCGCGGGGAATCTAATTCATTGCCTAATAATTGATAGGTCGGGCATGTCGCCAAGCAAAATCCACAATGCACACAAGATCGCAGAATCTCATCAGCTTTTTTGCCTATCGCGCTTTCACGCAATGGCTTCGGTAATTTTGTTTGCATTAGATAAACACACCTCGAGGATCGAATACCTGTTTCAACCCCGCTTCGATTCTATTCCTCACACTGGATGCCGCCACTGTTCTATTTTCAGCCTGCTTCTGCTCTCCAATATAAGCCATGGGCAACACCTTAAAACTCATCTCGTACATCACTGCCAACTTTCCTTGCGAGCCCACCAGCAACCTCGCCACATCATAACCCGCCACATTCTTCATCACTTGCCCACCAAACGTTAATAGGCGGCTTTCGCCATCAATGATTTTGATCCCCAATATCGCATCACGCAATAATGCATTGCCGCCCGCCGCATAAGCCCCGCCAATCGTCGCACCTTCATCATCCGTGATCGGAAATGGCACCGCTTGGCCTTCTGCTGCAAGCAATTTTTGCAAGACTTGTAGGCGCGTTCCCGCCTTCACGGTGATCACCAATTCTGCTGGATAATATTCCACCACGCCCGCATAAGCGGCCATGCTTAAATAGCCCGCTTCATTTGTTTCTCGGCCCGTTATCTGTATCCTGCTCGCATCTCGTATCTGTTGTTGAATTACCGCTAACGCCATTTAGAACCGCTCCAGTTCCAGAAAAGGAATCGCCCCCTGATTCACATGCATACCACCCAATTCAGCACAACGATGTAAGGTGGGCACCGCCTTGCCTGGGTTTAACAATGCATCCGGATCAAACACCGCCTTAATTTGGTGGAAGATCTCTAGTTCTGGTGATTCAAATTGGCTACACATTGCATCCAGTTTTTCCATCCCCACACCATGTTCACCTGTTACACTGCCGCCCATTTCAACACAGAGTGTCAAAATATCCGTGCCAAATTTTTCTGTTTTCTCCAATTCTCCAGGCTGATTCGCATCATATAAAATCAAGGGATGTAAATTACCATCGCCCGCATGGAACACATTCGCTACCCGTAATTGATAATCTGCCGATAAGGCATTTATTTTCTCTAATACAGTCGCCAAATGCCGTCGCGGAATCGTGCCATCCATGCAATAATAATCTGGCGATAAGCGCCCCACCGCAGGAAAGGCTGATTTACGACCTTGCCACATGGACAACCGCTCTGCTTCACTCTGCGATACACGGATACTGGCCGCCCCAGAAAGAATAGACAGTACGCGCTTTACTTCGCTTTCAACAACGGTCACATCACCATCTAACTCACATAATAATAAAGCCTGTGCATCACGTGGATAGCCTGCATGGGCGAAATCTTCCGCCGCTTCGATGGCAAACTTATCCATCATCTCCAAGCCCGCAGGAATAATGCCCGCCTCAATAATCGCCGTGACCGCTTCTGCACACGCACGTACGCTGTCAAACCCAGCCATCACCACTTGCGCCTGTTCCGGTTTTTCTAATAATGCGACCGTCACCTCTGTAATCACACCTAATAAACCTTCCGAACCATGCATCAACGCTAACAAGCCTAGTCCCGGATCATCCCGATGCAACACCAGTTCTTCACCATTCAATGTCAGCATCGTAATCGAAATAACATTGTGCACCGTTAGGCCATATTTCAAGCAATGCACGCCACCTGAATTCTCCGCCACATTACCGCCAATCGTGCAGGCTATTTGAGAAGAGGGGTCGGGGGCATAATAAAGGCCATAAGGCGCGGCTGCCTCTGTAATCGCCAAATTCCGCACCCCAGGTTGTACAATAGCGCACTGCTGCTCAACATCAATCGACATAATCTCAGATAGCCGAGACAAACCTAAAACAACACTGTTCTCCAACGGCAAGGCGCCGCCAGATAAGCCCGTGCCCGCGCCGCGTGTCACCACTGGTGTTTGCTGTGCTTTGCATATCAGCAAAATCTGCTTAATTTGTTCAACCGTCTCTGGCAACACCACAGCCAAGGGCTTTTGCCGATATACACTCAAACCATCGCATTCGAATGGCCGCGTATTTTCATCGCCAACTAAGACCATCCCCTTCGGCAAAGCCCGTAACAATTCCTGGGTAATATTCATAGTCTTCCATTATAATGATTATTTACATTGTTATAAGTGCTCAATTACATGCAATCATTCAATCCTCCCGTTCGCACCCTAATGGGCCCTGGTCCTTCTGATGTTCATCCTCGTGTTTTACAAGCGATGGCGCGGCCCACGATTGGCCATCTCGACCCGGCCTTTATCGGCATGATGGATGAAACTAAAACCGCATTACAATATGCCTTCCAAACAGAAAATGAACTCACGATGCCAGTATCGGCGCCGGGCTCTGCTGGTATGGAAACCTGTTTTGCTAACTTGGTTGAGCCTGGCGATAAAGTGCTGGTGTGTATTAATGGTGTATTCGGTAATCGGATGAAAGAAAACGTCACACGCATGGGTGGCGAAGCGATTATCGTTGAAGATAAATGGGGTGAAGCGGTTTCTGTCGATAAAGTGGCCGCCGCATTGGATGCTGATTCAGAGATTAAAATTGTCGCCTTTGTCCATGCAGAAACATCGACAGGCGCAACGTCAGATGCCAAAAAACTCTGTGCGCTTGCCCATCAGCATGACTGTATTACCATTGTAGATACCGTCACCTCACTCGGAGGCTCAGAGCTCCGCGTGGATGAATGGGAAATTGATGCCATTTATTCCGGTAGCCAGAAATGCCTCTCGGCACCACCGGGTATCTCGCCGATTAGTTTTAATGAACGCGCGATTCATAAATTATCAAACCGCAACACACCGGTGCCAAGCTGGTTTCTAGATTTAAACCTCGTCATGGCCTACTGGGGAAAAGGCGCAAAACGTGCTTATCACCACACCGCCCCCGTCAACACCTTATATGCCCTGCATGAATCATTAGTCATGCTCACCGACGAAGGGCTAGAAAATGCTTGGGCGCGCCACACAGAAAACCACAACGCCCTCAAAGCGGGGCTCGCTGAAATGGGCATTGGCTTTGTCGTTGATGAGGCCGACCGCTTGCCGCAACTCAATACCGTTTGGATCCCAGAAGGCGTGGATGATGCCGCTGTGCGCAGCCATCTGCTCAATGAATATAACCTTGAAATTGGTGCGGGCCTGGGCGATCTGGCGGGCAAAGTATGGCGGATTGGTCTGATGGGCTTCTCTGCACGAAAAGAGAATGTCACCTTATGTCTTGCAGCGCTCAAAGAAGTGCTTAAATAAATACGCATTAAAGTTGACAGGCAGGCGACAACTCAGTAGAATTCTCGCTCTTAATTTGAAGATTATTTAACCGCTTGCAAACTCAGGAGCACCCGCGGAATGAAAGAAACGACTATTAGTGCAAAACCAGCAGAAGTACGCCGTGACTGGTTCATCATTGATGCCAATGGCAAAACATTAGGCCGTATGGCAACAGAAATCGCACATCGCTTACGCGGCAAGCATAAAGCGATCTATACACCACACGTTGATACCGGCGATTATATCGTTGTTATTAACGCTGAGAAATTGCGCGTTTCTGGTAACAAATTAAAAGATAAAATCTATTACCACCATACGGGTTTCCCTGGCGGCATTAAATCTATCACATTAGAAAAGCAACTTGATAAAGCGCCTGAGCGTGTTATTCAATCTGCTGTAAAAGGCATGTTGCCTAAAAATATTTTGGGTCGTGCCATGTTCAGAAAACTGAAAGTGTATGCCGGTGAAGTGCACCCACACACAGCACAACAACCTAAAGTACTAGACATCTAACAAGGGCTACAATTATGGCAGATACATATTACGCAACAGGCCGCCGCAAAAGTTCAACAGCGCGCGTGTTCATGACTCCTGGTAGCGGCAAGCTCACCATCAACACTCGTTCATTAGAAGATTACTTCGGTCGTGAAACATCACGCATGGTTGTTCGTCAGCCTTTAGAATTAGTTGATATGTTGACGAAGTTTGACCTTAAAATCACCGTTCGTGGCGGCGGTAACAACGGTCAAGCTGGTGCGATTCGCCATGGCGTAACCCGTGCATTAGTTGAATATGATGCAGAATTGAAATCTGAATTGCGTAAAGCTGGCTTCATCACACGTGATGCGCGTGCAGTAGAACGTAAGAAAATCGGTCTTCATAAAGCGCGTAAACGTCCACAGTTCTCGAAACGTTAAACTTCGCTTCCAGATTCTGGAAAGAAATACAAAAAAGGTGGCTTCTTCGGAAGTCGCCTTTTTTGAGTTAATGGTAAAAACGGGTGCTTTTTTTCAGCTAAGAATCATGTAGGAT
>CAZRAY010000058.1:0-9291 GCA_964598235.1 uncultured Piscirickettsiaceae bacterium | reverse complement strand
CACGCCCAGCGGGGTGCATGATACCCATGCATCGGCCATTAAGCGTAGTCAGTGCACCTTCATTTTGTAGGTGCTTTAGGATGGTTACGCGGTCATTGGCTGCTGTGGAGAAGTTAGTCATTATGCAGCCTCCCCATCACGTGATACTGCAATGCGATCTTCCAGCCATTGATCAACCTCGGACGCTATCCATCCGCTTGATCGTTCTGAAAGTTTAATTTGTTTTGGGAATCTCCCTAGCGCGATTAAGCGATATATGCTTGATCCGCTTAGGCCTGTTATTTTCGTAACGTTGTTTAATTTTAAGATTTGCTGTGCCATATCTTGCTTCCTCGTTGGTTGTTATAGAAAAACAACGCCAGCTTAGCAATAGTGATATGGGGTTAAAAATCAGTTTTTTTTATTTTTTTGAAATGTAACTTTTTACATACCTTTATTTCTTAACCTCTGTTCAATTGATTTGGCCTCCCTATTTATATTTAAGACTGGGCTAAGCATTCCTCTAAGTGGATCTATTTCCCTTATTTTGGCAAGAATAATAGCTGTTCTTTTCCTCGAAACACCTTCATTCATCAAAAGCCTCCCCACTATCAAGTCATGCTGTGCCTTAGGTGTAGAAGGGTTTACCGATTTCTGCTTTGGAACCTCTATACTCATTATAACTTCGGCAGCTTTAAGTGTTTCTAAGGCAAGCAGCATTTGTTCTTCCTTTATTCCTGTTTCTCCAATAGCTTTTTGAATTATCTGTTCAACAATTTTATCTTTCTCTTTCATCAATCCATTAAATTTAGAAAATATTTTTTTTTGGGATTTATGGTTGTCATTGTAGCTTCTAGCAAAAGATAAATAAAACCCTCTTGTAAAGCATTTTTCTACAAGTTCTCCCCACATTTCACTACTCCTTACCTCCACCTTAAAAGTTACATCTATTTTATTTTGCCCAGTAAATGTACCAGGCAAACTGTCATAAATGATTCGGCGGCAAAGTCTTCTTGTTTTAGCTTTTTCTTTTTTAAAAGGTCTCATTATTATTTTATCCAGCCCTGTTAATTGGGATAATGTCTGCACCTTTTGCCAGCCCATCAAGATAATTAGCCCATGATTGCATCATCTTTTTTCGTTCTGGTAGGTATTGAGCGTAGTTATATGCCGCACGTACCCCGTCACGTTCACTATGGGCTAGTTGCCGCTCTACCGCGTCTCTATTCCATCCTTGCTCATTTAACAGCGTAGAAGCCATTGAGCGGAAGCCGTGGCCTGTCATTTCATCTTTGCTATAACCAAGCCGCCGTAATGCGCCGTTAATGGTGTTATTGCTCATGGGTCTACTGGTGGTGCGGCTGCTAGGGAAAACATATTTACCGCGCCCTGTGAGCGGCTCTATGCCTCTTAATATGGTTATGGCCTGCTCGGATAGCGGAATGATGTGAACCGCCTTCATTTTCATCTTCTCAGCAGGTATGCGCCATTCAGCGTTATCTAGGTCGATCTCTGACCATTCGGCATTACGTAACTCAGTAGGTCGCACGAAAACATACGGGGCTAGTTTCAAAGCCGATATAGTGACCGCCGCGCCTTCATAGCCGCTAATCGCTCGCATAAGGCCGCCGATAGCAACGGGTTCTGTGATTGAGGCATGGTGCTTTACTTTGGTTGGTGGGATCGCACCCTGCAAAACAATAGTGGGATCATTTTCTGCTCTACCCGTTCTCACCGCATAGCGGAATATTTGGCTACAAATTTGATGCGCTCTACGGGCTGATTCAATCGCACCACGACTTTCAATGCGTCTGAACACGGATAATAGTTTAGGCGGCTTGAGTTCGTTAATAGCCTCTTTACCTATCCACGGGAAAATGTCTTTTTCTAATCGACCTAGTGAACGCTTGGCATGATCGGTTGACCAATCAACGCTAAACTTAGAAAACCATTCACGGGCAATCACTTCAAAGCTATTTTGATCGCCTATTGATTGCCTTTCTGCTTTCCGTGTCTCTGCTGGATCAGTACCGTTTGCTATTTGATTCCTATAGCTATCCCGCCGCTCCCGTGCCTCTTTTAAGCCAATATCGGGATAGATCCCCAAAGAGAGCAATTTTTCCTTATTATTAAAGCGATATTTAAACCGCCAGCGTTTCCCACCTTTTGGGGTAACCTCAATGTATAACCCCCCGGCATCACTAACTTTGTAGGCTTTTTTAACCTGTTTTCCATCGGGTCGCAGTGATCCGCGTAAAGCGTTGACCTGTATTATTGTTAGAGCCATTTGGGGGTAACTCCCTTTTCGGGTTTATAAGTTACCCCCAAAGTTACCCCCAAATAGGGTAGGCTGTCAAGGAGTTTAATGAGACTCCACGAGACGTAAAATACCGCTAAAGATATACAGGCAAAGGGATTAAAGGACTTTATGGGATGTTGCGGAATGTTGAAATGGAGGCTGCGGCCGGAATCGAACCGGCGTAGATGGCTTTGCAGGCCACTGCATAACCACTTTGCTACGCAGCCTTTAATTTTTAACATCTCTAAAACAGAACACCCGCCACTTAAACTGGTTAAGGGCGGGTGCGATATCTGGAGCGGAAAACGAGGTTCGAACTCGCGACCTCAACCTTGGCAAGGTTGCGCTCTACCAGCTGAGCTATTCCCGCTTTGAGAAGCCGCCCATTGTAGCGACTTACGATTTTATGTCAAGTCTTATTCGTTAGTATTTGTGAGAATTGGCCATGCAGATTGCATATATTGCACCATGGAAACAAAAGTGAGTGCGGCGGCGATATAAAGCAAGGCAATACCAATCTCAAATATAGGCAAGCCAAACAAACTGTTGTCGCCATTATGGGCGAATATTAAACAACCAATTGCAATCATCTGAAATACGGTTTTAAGCTTACCCATTGAGGAAACCTTAACGGCATTTCTTTCACCTTTTTCTGCCATCCATTCTCGTAAAGCAGAAATTGCGATTTCACGACCAATAATAATAATCACTGGAATTAAAATATACCAGGCAGGCGTTTGTTGGAGGATCAGGAGCAGCGCAACGCCCACTAATAATTTATCGGCTACGGGATCAATAAAGGCGCCTAACGCTGTCGTTTCATTCCACTTACGTGCTAAATAGCCATCTAGCCAATCCGTGATTGCGGCAAGAATGAAAATACCTGTTGCTATCACACTGCCATATTTCCCGAACAGGAAGTATGCCAGTAATAATATGGGGATCAATAGGATCCGCAGTAAACTCAATTTATTGGGTAAATTATCAAACATATTCATATTCCATAAAGATCTGCGTGCCTATTGTAGCGCGTTATGTCGTTTCATGGAAAACATCATAAACTTTTTGTGCCAGTGTAAGGCTAATCCCCTCTACACGCGCTAAATCTTCGACCCCTGCCCGCTTCACTTCTTGTATGCCACCAAACTGCTGTAATAATTTTTGTCGGCGCTTCGCACCGAGGCCAGGAATACGTTCTAGCTCTGAAGTGACTCTGGCTTTAGCCCGCCGTTGGCGGTGACCGGTAATCGCAAAGCGATGGGCTTCATCTCGAATTTGTTGCAATAAATGCAAGGCAGGGGAATCTGCAGGCAAGATAACTTCTCCTGCTTGACCCACTAAAAATAAACTCTCTTCACCTGGTTTGCGTTCAGGGCCTTTGGCGATACCTAATATGGGCAAATCTGTGAGTTGCAATTCTTGCATCACGGCGATGGCCTCGGTGAGCTGGCCTTTCCCGCCATCAATGAGCAATAAATCCGGCCATTTTCCTTCGCCTTTTTTAAGCCGTGTGTAGCGCCTCGTAAGCGCCTGATTCATCGCAGCATAATCATCCCCTGCGGTAATACCTTCAATATTAAATTTGCGATAATCACTTTTAATCGCCCCTTCTAACCCAAATACGACACACGATGCCACGGTTCTCTCGCCGCTACTATGGCTGATATCAAAACATTCAATCCGTTTAGGCATGTCATCCATGTTTAGGGCAGATTGTAGTAATTCAAAACGTTTCAGCATATTCATTTTGCTATCTAGCCGCTGCGTTACACTCAATTCAGCATTGGTGAGCGCCATCTTCATCCAACGACTACCCATGCCACGCTGTGGTTGCCGCAATGACACTTTATGCCCTGCGGCTTCAGAAAGCGTTTCGCTAAGCCATCCAGCATCTTCTAAATCATGGCTCAATAAAATTTCTGTTGGCGTTTCTCGCCCTAAATAATATTGAGGGATTAACGCCGATAAAATGGATTCCGCAGTATTGCCCGATGTGCCTTTAGGAAACAGACTTTTATTCCCTAAATGCCGTCCACCGCGAATAAAACACACTTCCACACAGGCTACCCCATTGCGTACCACCGCGGCCAACACATCTACATTACCCGCATCGGTGCTGGCATATTGTTTTTCTTGAATCCGACGCAAGCTAATGATTTTGTCTCGCGCCGCCCCTGCTTGCTCAAATTTTAGCTCGGTGGCGGCCTGTTCCATTTGCTCGGATAAGTCATCAATGACTTGTTGATTTTTGCCTTGCAGAAACATCACAGTGTGCACAACATCACGTTGATAATCTTCTTTTGAAATCAGATCGACGCAAGGGGCCGTGCATCGCTTTATTTGATATTGCAGGCATGGCCGCGAGCGGTTCGCATAAAAGGTATCGTCACATTGACGCACAGGGAATAATTTTTGTAATAAATTGAGGCTTTCTCGCACCGCACCTGCGCTGGGATAAGGGCCAAAATATTGCCCCTTCGCCCGCTGCGCACCACGGTGCAAACTTAATCGTGGAAAATCATCGCCTGATAAAAATAAATGCGGGTAAGTTTTATCATCCCGCAGCAGAATGTTGTAGCGCGGTTTGAGCTGTTTAATAAGATTGTTTTCTAGGATTAAGGCTTCGTTTTCAGTGTGGGTGACAGTCGTATTGATTGATACAATCTGCGCCACCATCACTTGGGTTTTAGAATTTAACCCGGTTTTTCTAAAATAACTGGAAACGCGTTTTTTGAGGTTTTTTGCCTTGCCAACATAGATCACCCCACCCTCAGCATCACACATCTGATAGATGCCCGGCCGCCCTGTTAGGCCTTTTAAAAAGGCGGCATAGTCAAACATAATGGCACATTTGTACACGTCGCCTTTTCCGCCAGGGCCGCGTTAAAAAAAGCCTCAAAATGCTCATTTACAATTGTAAACTGTGCTTTTTCGACTTTTTTTGCCTTGCCCTATCGAAAAATACTTAGCGTACAAACCGCCCATACAGCTTACTTCTTACCCGGAAACTCTTTCTTTTTAGGAGAATATTCACGGCGATAGCATTTATGCGCTTGATAAAAACTATTCACAGCCAACCCGACTAATACTAAGCCACCAATAATGCCGATCATCGGTGGTGAATAGAGATACATCACGACAGCCGCTATTAATTCACACACACCAATAATTTTCAGCAACATTACGTTTTCAGTTCGTTTTGCCATTTTGTTCTCCGTTACGCTTCTCTAAACTCCTCATGATTATATTAGGATTAGCCTTTGCCTGTCTATTTATGTGAAAATAGCCGCCTTACGATTTAATAATACAGTTTTATGCCCCCATCCAATAGCCATTTTCCGCTCAAACCCGCCCTGCCCAATGATGTCAAACTCATTCAAGCTGGCCAGCTCTATGGCAGCGCGACAGGGTGTTTGATTGCCAATGCAGCGCAGCAACATGATGGGCCATTATTGGTCGCCACCCAAAATACGGCAATCGCCTATCATTTAGCGCAAGACATTCTATTTTATATGGGCAAAAATACACTTCCCATCTTGCATTTTCCAGATTGGGAAACCCTGCCCTACGACAGCTTCTCTCCGCATCAAGATATTATTTCTGAGCGCTTGGCGACACTACACGAATTGCCGAATTTCAAACGCGGCATTTTACTGGTGCCAATCGCGACCTTAATGCACCGTCTGCCACCGCAAGATTTCTTAGCCAGCAATAGCTTAATGCTCAAGACAGGCGACACCCTAAATATCGAACAATGGCGCCAGCAGCTTGAAAAAGCAGGTTACCGCAGCGTTTCTCAAGTAATTGAACATGGTGAATATGCTGTGCGCGGCGCTATCATCGATATTTTTCCCATGGGCAGCGATGTACCCTATCGGATTGACCTATTTGATGATGAAATCGACAGCCTACGCACCTTCGATCCTGAAACCCAATCGTCCACATCAACCATTAAAAAGGTGCAATTGCTGCCCGCGCGTGAATTCCCCTTCACCACTGATAGCATCGACCGCTTTCGTCAACAATTTAGAGACCACTTCGATGGCGATCCACAGCGCAGCTTAATTTATCGCGAAATCAGCGATGGCAATGCGCCCAGTGGGATTGAATATTATCTACCTTTATTTTTCAACCATACACAAGGTTTATTAGATTATTTACCCAATAACACCTTGGTTACACATCTCCACGACACCTTCGATGCGGCCAACACCTTCTGGCAAGAAATTCAAGAGCGTTATGCACATCGCGGCGTAGATATCGAACGGCCATTATTGCCACCAACAGAGTTATTTTTCCCAACTGATATTCTGTTTGGCCAATTCAAAACCTTCCCACGCCTACAAATCCAATCCCACGAGCTTGATGGTAGTGCTGGCAATATCAACTATGCCACCAGCATGCCGCCACAGCTGACCTTAAATTCACAAGAGGAAAACACCTGTGATGCATTAAATCAGTTTATTTCTGGATTTGATGGTCGTATTTTGCTCGCAGCTGAATCGGCTGGCCGCAGGGAAACCTTGCTGGATTTATTGCAAAAGCATGCGATTTATCCCGTTAAATATACCGACTGGGATGATTTTCTCGCAGGCGATGACTTATTAGGGGTGACTGTTGCGCCGATTGAGCAGGGTTTGATCTTAAGCGACCCCGCTATCGCTGTGATTGCAGAGCCGCAATTGTTTGGTCAGCAAGTGATGCAACGGCGGCAGCGGAATAAAAAGAAGCGTGATCCCAATTCGATTATTAAAAACTTGGCTGAGCTATCGCTTGGTGATGCAGTGGTGCATGAAGATCATGGCGTTGGGCGTTATCTTGGTTTAGAAACCATGGACATGGGTGATATTGATACTGAATATGTGGTGCTCGAATATGCCAAAGGCGATAAACTCTATGTGCCCGTTGCCTCGCTGGATTTAATCAGCCGTTATTCTGGCTCCGCGCCCGAACTCGCGCCATTGCATACCCTCGGCTCAGGTCAGTGGGAAAAATCACGCCGTAAAGCCGCTGAAAAAGTGCGCGATGTGGCGGCTGAATTATTAGATATTTATGCCCAACGGGCAGCGCATAAAAAACCACCGATCCCCGAACCCGATGATCAATATCATGCATTTGCTGCCGCTTTTCCTTTTGAAACCACGCCAGATCAACAAGATGCAATTGATGATGTGATCAAGGATATGACCAGCGACATCCCGATGGATCGACTTATTTGTGGCGATGTCGGCTTTGGTAAAACAGAAGTGGCGATGCGGGCAGCTTTTCTAGCTGTGCAGGCGGGGAAACAGGTGATGATCCTAGTGCCTACTACCCTATTAGCCCAACAGCATTATGAAAGCTTTAAAGATCGCTTTGCTGATTGGCCGGTTCAAATCGAGGTGATGTCGCGTTTTCGGAGTAAGAAACAAACCGATATCGTTAAAGCAGCGCTAACAGACGGCACTGCCGATATTATTATCGGTACCCACAAAATTATTCAAAGCGATATTAACCCGAAACGACTCGGCTTATTTGTGCTCGATGAAGAACATCGCTTCGGGGTGACGCAAAAAGAACAAATTAAAAAATTCCGCGCGGAGATAGATGTGTTGACCCTGACGGCAACCCCGATTCCGCGCACTTTAAATATGTCCATTTCAGGGATCCGAGACCTGTCGATTATCGCCACCCCACCACCCAAACGTCTCGCAATTAAAACCTTTGTGCAGCAATGGGATAAAGAGAAATTGCATGAGGCGATGCAGCGCGAGATCAAGCGTGGTGGACAAGTGTATTTTCTCCATAATCGCGTCGAAGATATTGATAAAATCGCCCGCGAGGTTGAAGATATTTTGCCTGAAGCTAAAGTGGCCATCGCGCATGGGCAAATGCGGGAGCGAGAGTTAGAGAATGTGATGCTTGATTTTTATCATCAACGAATCAATGTTCTGATCTGCACCACAATTATCGAAACAGGTATTGATATCCCAAATGCCAATACGATTATTATCCATCGGGCAGATAAACTCGGCTTAGCACAGCTATATCAAATCCGTGGCCGCGTTGGCCGCTCGCATCATCGTGCTTATGCTTATCTAATTGTGCCCCCCCGTAATGCGATGACTGCCGATGCGATTAAACGATTAGAAGCCATCGAAGCCATTGAAGATCTCGGTACCGGCTTCACCCTCGCCACCCACGACATGGAAATTCGCGGCGCAGGCGAGCTCTTAGGTGATGAGCAAAGCGGCCAGATGCAAGAAATTGGCTTTGGTTTATATAATGAATTGCTTGAGCGCGCAGTAAAGGCACTTAAATCAGGCAAAGAGCCCAATATTAACTTTGACGAACGCAATTTTGTTGAAATTGATTTGCATGTACCCGCACTGATCCCAAGCGATTATTTACCTGATGTGCATTTGCGGCTTGTACTCTATAAACGAATTTCAGCCGCACCCGATCATGCTGCCCTGCATGAATTACAAGTTGAAATGATTGATCGTTTTGGGCTATTACCTGATGCAGTTAAAACCCTATTCGCTGTGCATGAAATGCGGCTAAAGGCTGCACCATTGGGCATTCGGAAAATTGATGTGTATGAGCAAAGCGGTCGGATCTTATTCCGCGCCCAACCCGATATTGATCCGATGACCATTATCAACCTCATCCAAATGGCACCACGTCGCTATAAACTCGATGGCCAAGATAAGCTCCGCTTTATCGAAGATATGCCCGATGCAGATAGTCGCTTACAAGTGCTTGGCGCGGTGTTAGGCAAGCTATCAGAAGCACCTTAAGGTAAACATCCACTAGCATTAAAAAATCATTTTATTTTATGCATCTATATGCGTTATAATAGATGGTTTACTTCGGCAAATTTTGCCACCCTTTTTAATTTAACGAAAACTTAACAGACGAGACGAATATGGCTGCTGACCTATCCAAGTACAGAAATATCGGGATCTTCGCCCATGTTGATGCGGGTAAAACCACAACAACAGAGCGTATCTTAAAACTTACCGGTAAAATTC
>CAZRAY010000057.1:0-9320 GCA_964598235.1 uncultured Piscirickettsiaceae bacterium | reverse complement strand
CCATGGACTTTGCTAAGGTTAAAAATGAATTAAGCACAGAAGAATGGATTGATGTATTTAAGCAAGCGCGGGCAATGGGCGCTACTCAGTTGGGTTTGTCGGGCGGTGAACCCTTAACACGCCCTGATTTAGTGGAATTGATTACAGCGGCGCGGGATTTAGGCTTTTATACTAACTTGATTACCTCAGGCGTGGGGATGGATGCCGATAAGGTGGCAGAATTTAAAGCAGCGGGTTTAGATCATATTCAAGTAAGCTTTCAGGCCAGCTCAGAAGATTTGAATAATCTCATTGCAGGCACCGATGCCTTCAAACATAAAATTGAAATGGCAAAGGCTGTGAAAGCTAATGATTATCCTATGGTGTTGTGCTTTGTCACGCATCGTCAGAATATTGATCAAGTGGATGAGATTTTAGATCTTTGTATTGAATTGGAAGCTGATTATGTTGAGTTGGCGACGACGCAATATTACGGTTGGGCGATGCATAACCGAGATCAATTGATGCCGTTGAAAGATCAATTAGTCCGTGCAGAGGCGACGGCACATCGATATCAAGAAGAACAAAAAGGTAAGATGAAGGTTTATTATGTGGTGCCTGATTATTATGAAGAACGGCCTAAAGCCTGCATGAATGGTTGGGGTAATATTTTCTTAACGGTCACACCGGATGGCACTGCATTACCTTGTCATGCGGCGCGTGAACTGCCCGGCATGACGCTCCCTAATGTGAAAGACATGAGTATTGATGAAATCTGGAATGGGTCTGAGGATTTCAATAAATTCCGTGGTTTTGATTGGATGACCGAGCCTTGCCGTTCATGTGATGAAAAAGAAAAAGATTTTGGAGGCTGTCGCTGCCAAGCCTTTATGCTGACGGGGGATGCAAGCAATACCGATCCTGTTTGCAGTAAGTCGCCGCATCATCATTTGATTGAAGAAGCGGTGGAAGCTGGTAGACTAGAATCTATGAAACCCGTTATTGAACAAAAACCACTGGTTTTCCGTAACCCAAAAAATTCGAAACAGATTAGTGGCCGATAAGTGGTAAGTAATTTAGCCATCAAAACGCAAGGCCTGACCAAGCAATATGGTCAGGCCTTTGCCGTGAAAGACCTTAATTTAGAAATTGAAGCAGGTCAGTTTTATGGTTTGCTGGGTCCCAACGGCGCAGGCAAAAGTACCACTATCCATATGCTGACGACAATGACTGCAGCAACATCGGGCGATGCGTGGATTGCAGGCCAGAAAATAATAGATGATCCAGTTGCCATTCGTCGTACTGTGGGCTTAGTGTTCCAAGATTCAGCGCTTGATCGCATGATGACAATTGATCAAAACTTACAATTTGCTGCAGCCTTGTATAATTTAACCCCCGCTGATGCGAATAAAAGAATTGATGCGCTATTATCTATTTTTGGCTTGCAAGAAAAACGCGATCAAAAATTGCTTAGCTTATCAGGTGGCCAGCGGCGCGCAGTAGACATTGCCCGAGGCGTATTGCATCAACCTAAAGTTTTATTTTTAGATGAACCGACCATTGGTTTAGATTTACCTAATCGTCGTGCAATTTGGCGATTTGTGGAACAGTTACGACGTGAAGAAGGGATGACGGTCTTTTTAACCACGCATTATTTAGAAGAAGCGGCAGCATGCGATAGAATTGATTTTATTCAACAAGGTGGATTGCAAACAGGTGGCACACCCACATCGTTAGTCGCACAATTGGCAGAGACTATTCTGGAAGTAGATTGTTTAGCGCCCGAACAAGTTAGTAAGAAATTAATTCCTTTGTTTGGCGAACCGATTAAAGAAGATCAGCAATGGAGTTTTAAGATCGGTGCGAAGGAGGTTGATTTTTCAGCTTTGCAAAAATCCCTCGGTGGCGACATTGCTTCGATGCAGTGGCGACAGCCTAATTTAAATGATGTTTATCTCTGGCGGTTTTGTCAGTCTGCAGGAGCAGAAAAATGAGTTGGCGACCGGTTAAAGCCGTTGTTGGGCGTGAAATGCAAAAGCTCTTTCGTCAGCGTGCGAGATTACTGAGCGCCATGGTGCGACCCATGATTTGGTTATTAGTGATTGGCTCGGGTGTCGGCAGTATGTTGCAAGGTCAACAACAAACCGATTATTTAACCTTCCTTGTGCCAGGGATCTTAGCGATGACGTTATTATTCGCCGCACTCTTATCGGCGCTGACATTAGTGTATGACAAAGAGTTTGGCGTCATGCGGATGATGATGATCGCACCGATAGCGCATTATTGGATAGTCCTATCCAAATTGATTGCGGCGACATTAACAGCCATGGTGCAGGCAGCATTGCTATTGTTGATTTTAGTCTTGATGGGATTGATTAGCATGAAAATAGCCCTGAGTCTGTTACCGGCTGCCTTACTCACCGCAATCTGTTGCGCTGCAATTGGTGGGCTCATTGCCGTGTGGTCAAAGAGTATTGATAATTTTGCCGTTATTATGAATTTCTTTATCTTTCCGCTGTTTTTCCTGAGTGGGGCATTATATCCTGTGAGCCAATTGCCTTCGTTTTTACATACCGTCGTGTTGGTTAATCCTTTTAGTTATGGTGTTGATTTGCTCAAACATGCTGTGCCAGGCGTGAGCACAGATTTTTCAGTCTGGACAGATATTGCCGTGTTAGTCTTTTTTTCAGTCATTGCCATTTCAGTCGCTTGTTGGCAGTTTTCCCGTGAGTCCGTGCACACACCTTTATTCCATCGTTTGGGCAAAAAGTAAGTAGTCAAGAGGATGGCGTCTCTTTTTTCGCATGTTTATGTTGCCTATGGTGCGAATCATTTTTTAGATAAACACCCTTATTGGAAGCGCTGTTTATGGCTTGCCATTATATTATCGGTATTGCCTGATCTCGATGTGATCGGTTTTGCATTCGGCGTACCTTATGACAGCCCGTGGGGACATCGTGGTGCCAGTCATTCGATTATGTTTTCGATGTTGATGGCCGCAATGGTCATCATTTTTTTCTTCCGTCCCTATTTCAAGCAGCCAGGTAGACTATTTGCCATTTTTATCATGCTGTCTTTTGCAGGCATCTCACATGGTTTGCTAGATGCAGCGACTAATGGTGGGCTGGGTGTGGGCTTCTTTTGGCCGTTTGATGACCAGCGATATTTCTTTTCATTTCGGCCGATTGAGGTATCGCCGATTGGTATCAGTCAGTTTTTTTCTGAATGGGGGATCCGAGTGATACTATCGGAACTAGTTTTTATCATTTTACCAGTTACTGTTATCACAGCTGTATGGCATGTATTCAAGAAAATTAAGACTTAGATAGGCGAGCATTTTACCTGTTAGGATGCTATTCTCTTGTCTGGGATTATAAATTATTTGACTAGGTCTTTTTTAAGGGGCGGTAATGTTAGAAAAAATAGAAGAAGGTCTGGAAGGGCTTATTTTTAAAAGTCGCTGGTTACTGGCCCCCTTTTATGTGGGTTTGGTTGTGAGCATTGCCTTACTACTGGTTAAATTTGGCCAAGAGCTATGGCATATGGGATCGCATGTGTTTACGATGGCAGAGAGCGATATGATTATCGGTATTTTAGCCTTGGTAGATATGGCGTTGGTCGGTAGTTTACTGCTGATGATTATTTTTAGTGGTTATGAAATATTTGTATCAAAAATTGACGTGGATGACCATGAAGATAAGCCTGCGTGGATGGGCACAATTGATTTCTCAGGGTTAAAGCTAAAAGTGATTGGTGCGATTGTCGCTATTTCAGCCATTGATCTGCTGAAGACCTTCATGAATATTCCTGAGCAATTAACCGAGGCAGATGCGGAATCAATTAAGTGGAAAGTGGTTGTACATATGGCATTTGTTTTATCGGGTGTGTTTTTTGCGTTGATGGATAAAATTGCAGGTGATACTAACCGGCATTAGCATTCAAAAACAACGGCGATACATATTTAGCCATGCCTTTTTATTGAGAGAAAGGCATGGCTATTTTTTTGGTGAAAAGGCGATGAAAGAGGCGGCAAGAAGCTGAATTTCAGGGTATGATAGTGACATGAAACAATTGATTGATTTATATCAGCGCGCGGTGCGTTTATGCCTATTTAAGATCGGGCCGGCGGAGATGCCAGCAGGGTTTAATCTCATGCTGCTGAGCACGGCTATTTACTTTATAGCGACACTTTTAGCGGAGCATATTGAGCTAAGTTGGAGCGATGCGAGTTGGGTTGCTGTGTTAGAAACAGTGCTCTTTATCGCAATGTTGGCAGGCTTGCTTGCGTTGCGGGGTCGAAGCGCACGTTTAGTGCAGACAATTACAGCAATGACTAGCACGGGTACGGTGATGGGGTTATTGGGGTTGCCATTATTAACAAAGGCGTTAGCCGATGATCCAACAGAGATGAGTTCGGGCATGCTGTTATTGTTGCTTATTTTTGTGTTGTGGAGCCTGATGATTATCGCGCATGTATTACGGCATGCGATGGAGATTAAACCTGGATTGGCAGCCGTTATTTCAGTGGCAATATTGGTTGTGGTGGCATTGGCAGGTGGTCTGTTTATGGCTGCGTTGGCATAAGGATAAAATAAGAAAAAATGCATATACATATTTTAGGGATCTGCGGCACATTTATGGGCGGGGTGGCATTGCTAGCGCGATCATTAGGTATGACGGTGTCGGGCTCCGATGCCAATGTGTATCCACCGATGAGCGATCAATTATCGGAAGCAGGGATTGATTTACAAGAAGGTTATTTAGCAAAACATTTAGATCCTGCACCTGATCTCGTTGTGATGGGGAATGCGATGACGCGGGATAATCCTGCGGTGGAACATGTGTTGAATAAAGGATTGCCTTATGTGTCTGGGCCGCAATGGCTAGCCGAGCAGTTATTACAAGATCGCTGGGTATTGGCGGTGGCGGGTACCCATGGCAAAACAACAACGAGCAGTATGTTGGCATGGTTACTGGAAGATGCAGGCTTGAATCCTGGTTTTTTGATTGGGGGTGTGCCGGGCAATTTTGGTGAAACAGCGCGCTTAGGTAAAAAGCCTTTCTTTGTGATTGAAGCCGATGAATATGACACCGCATTTTTTGATAAGCGTTCAAAATTTGTGCATTATCATCCGCGCACGGTGGTAATCAATAATTTAGAATTTGATCATGCTGATATTTTCCCTGATTTAGCGGCGATCCAAACGCAATTTCATCATTTGATACGTACCGTGCCCTCGGAAGGCTTATTGATTACACCCGTAGACGAACCCGCTTTAGTTGAAACCTTGGAAAAAGGCTGTTGGACACCACAACAAACTGTGGGCTTGAAAGTGGGTGATTTACATGTAACAGATGTCGCTGCAGATGGCAGTCAGTTTACCGTTGTATTGGGCGATGAGGTAATTGCGGAAGTCGAGTGGAATTTGTTCGGTGAGCATAATATTTTGAATGCCTTGGGTGCGTTATTAGCAGCGCGCCATGTGGGTGTTGAACTGAAGCAGGCTTGTGCATCATTGGCTAAATTTAAGGGTGTGAAACGTCGCATGGAATTGCGAGGTGAAGTGAATGGTGTGCGGGTTTATGATGATTTCGCCCATCACCCAACGGCAATTGCAACCACCGTGAATGGTCTGCGTGCAAATATCGGTGAGCGGAAATTGATTGCCGTATTAGAACCGCGTTCGAACACCATGAAAATGGGCACACATCGTAATACGCTAGCCGCTGCATTGCGCCCTGCTGATCAGGTATTGGTGTTTGATAGTGGTGATTTAGATTGGTCTCTGCATGCGGTTACCGGTGATTTGGGGCCTAAATCGAGCTTACATGATTCCGTTGACTCGATGGTCGACCTGTTGAGAAAAGAGGCAGAATCAGGAGATGTGATTTTAATTATGAGTAATGGTGGATTTGGTGGCATTCATCAGAAAGTATTGGATGCACTCGCATAATGACGCCACCTAAAGACATTGCCCTAGCGATAACAGGTGCCTCGGGGGCTATTTATAGCCAACGTCTATTGCAAGAATTAGTAGGGCGGGGTGTCCGTGTCCATTTAATGGTGTCGGCAGCCGGTCGGATTGTGTGTGCCGATGAACTTAATTGGAAATTACCCGCGCGGGCCAGTGATATCCATAAGATGTTGGTGGATGCGCTGAATTGTGATGCGGATTTATTACGTGTGTATGGTGAACAGCAGTGGTCAGCACCTGTTGCGAGTGGCTCGCATAAAATTCCAACAATGATTGTTTGCCCTTGTACGATGGGCACCTTATCCTCAATTGCCTGTGGCAGCAGTGATAATTTAATTAATCGGGCCGCAGATGTGATGCTGAAAGAGCAGCGCAAGCTGATTATCGTACCGAGAGAAGCGCCGTTTTCAGCTATTCACTTAGAGAATATGCTGAAACTTTCTCGTTTGGGTGTGGTGGTATTACCGCCCAACCCCGGTTTTTATTTCCAACCACAAACAATGGATGATTTGGTTGATTTTGTTGTTGCGCGGATTTTAGATCAAGCGAATATACCGCATGAATTGATGCCGCGTTGGGGGGAGGATAAACCTAACCCTGTCGTATCGTGTTAGGAGAATAGAATGTCTGATATTGAAATAGCCCAGCAAGCTAAGATGGTGCACATTGATAAGCTGGCATTAGCTAAATTAGATTTGCAGGTTGATGATCTTGAGAGTTATGGCAAATATAAGACCAAAATATCGCTGGATGCGATATCTCGTTTAGCGGATAAGCCAGACGGTAAATTGATTTTAGTGACCGCGATTAGCCCAACCCCAGCAGGGGAAGGCAAAACGACGACAACGATAGGCCTGAGTGATGCATTAAACCGATTAGGTAAGTCATCGATGGTTTGCGTACGCGAACCTTCTATGGGGCCTTGTTTTGGCATGAAGGGCGGCGCTGCGGGTGGCGGCTATGCGCAAGTGGTGCCGATGGAAGATATCAATTTACATTTTACGGGTGATTTGCATGCCATCGGTGCGGCACATAACCTCTTATCTGCCTTGATTGATAACCATATTCACCATGGCAATCAGCTGGATTTAGACCATCGCCGTGTGGCATGGCGGCGGGTGGTGGATATGAATGATCGCGCACTACGTCAAATTACCATTGGCCTCGGCCCTGGCAATGGCTATCCTCGGGAAGATGGTTTTGATATTGTCGTCGCTTCAGAAGTGATGGCGATTTTTTGTTTATCCAATTCAATTAATGAATTGAAACAGCGGCTGGGTAACATCCTAATCGGTTATTCACGAGATGGTACACCGCGTTTGGCGAGCGACATTAATGCGCAAGGCGCGATGACCGCCCTATTAAAAGACGCATTAAAACCTAACTTAGTACAAACCCTCGAAAATAATCCTGCCTTTGTGCATGGCGGGCCCTTTGCTAATATTGCTCACGGTTGTAATTCTGTTATCGCGACTAAAATGGCGATGAAGCTGAGTGATTACACAGTTACTGAGGCGGGCTTTGGTGCAGATCTAGGTGCAGAGAAGTTTATTGATATTAAATGCCGCAAGGCTGATATTAAGCCTGATGTTGTAGTGGTTGTTGCCACCGTCAAGGCGCTTAAATACCATGGTGGTGTGGAAGCCAAGGATTTAGCGAATGAAAATTTATCCGCCTTAGGGAAAGGCATGGCAAACTTAAAACGTCATTTAGATAATTTGCAGCAACATTTTAATTTACCGTGTGTGGTGGCTATTAACCATTTCACCCAAGACACTGATGCAGAGATTAACCTCATCAAAACCACGGTCGAATCCTATGGTACACAAGCCATCGTTGCCAAACATTGGGCGGATGGTGGTGCAGGGGCAGAAGGTCTGGCGCAAGCTGTATTAGCCAGCATCGATGGCAATCAGGGTGAATGCCAATTCCTCTATCCTGATGACGCACCGCTATGGGATAAAATTTCAGCGGTTGCAACTAAAATATACGGCGCGGCTGAAGTTGTCGCTAGTAAAAAGGTACATAACAAACTCGCTAAATTTAGCGAAGCGCATGCCCATGTACCCGTGTGTATGGCAAAAACACCGTATTCGTTTAGTGGCGATGCCAGTTTACGCGGTGCGGTATCAGGGCATACCATTGAGATCCGCGATGTTCGGTTGTCCCGAGGGGCTGAATTCGTCGTCGCCCTGTGTGGCGATATTATGACGATGCCGGGCCTGCCTAAGAAACCAGCAAGTGAACGAATTGATGTGGATGATGATGGAAAGATAACGGGATTGTTTTAATGAAATCGATATTTAGAAAATTATTTTCCCCGATCTTAAATATTTTTGAGCGGGGTACGGAGCCTTATAAATATCAACCACTCGGGCGAAAAATATTAATCGTAATGGGTGTTTTGTTTGCAGGATTAGCGTGTGTGACGCTTTACTTTTTGCCGTTCGTAGAGCAATTAGGCTATTTAATTTCCGTTGTTGTTTTTGGTGCCATTTCGCTAGTGAGTTTGGTGATAGGTTTCTTAGGTAGCGAACGTGCCGTCGCGAAGATTTGGGGCGACCGTTAGCCCACTTAATATCCGGCTAGATATCAAGCGTTATCATTTCCTGAATCAGCTTAGCGTCTTCTAAATAACGGGCAAGGGTGGTGAAGGTCGCTGTTTTCACTTTCCCACGATGGTCTGCCATCGTAATACCAGCAGAGAGAATTGACCCTAGCATCATTTTCAATTGGGAGAAGTTGACGGCTTGACGCTCAAAGTTATCAGAAACGTATGATTTTAATACTTCTGGATCGGTTGTTTGGTAGAGCGCGCTATTGATAACGTCTAGGGTATATTCGGTGCAGTTTTGGTATTTTGAGTTATTAGGGTTCGACATATAGGAATAATTGGGATTATGTAGCGTTTGATATTCAGGCGAACCAATCAAGCTTAATAATTTCTCTTGTAAGGCCTTTGTTGGGATGAGAATGCGTACATTATTCCCGCGTAGCCCCATCATAAAATCAACCGTGCGATCCGTGACGAGATTACTTAAACCTTTATCTTCATCATCTTGATATAGGTTATAAATTTTATAGCTGGGTGCCGTGAGGTCATTGCTAGCCGAACCTTCAGAATAAACACCAAAAGCAACATGCGTATATTGGACGCCTTCTGGTAGCTTTTCGGGCGGCCTCCCAGCGCGCGCAATAATAAATACTTGTACGCCTTTTTCCGCCATTGTGTTGTTTACTTTTTTGCTTAAAGTCGTGATTTGTTCAATCGAAAATGGAGATTTGGTGTGTTGTATGCTTTCAGTCCATACGGGGCGAGAAGCATGTGCAACAATAATAAAGGCGAACAATGCGATTAATATAGAG
>CAZRAY010000056.1:0-10109 GCA_964598235.1 uncultured Piscirickettsiaceae bacterium | reverse complement strand
ATCAGAAAGAATTTTATTGTTCGAATGCTCAACCATATGGTTTAGTATAATGAATGAATTAACATTATCAACCAAAAGGTTGAATAATTTGCTAGGAGGAAAGGTACGGGGTGAAATTGATTACTTTGAATGCTAGTTGGTGCTAGGAATTAAGCTATTTCGTAAACACATAACGCCAAATTCAGTGGCCGCTGGCAGATGTTCGATGAACTCTGCAAACACACTGAACTACGAAAAAAAATGACCTCTGAAAAAAAACTGCGCTGCCAGCGGTCGACTAGAATTTTTTGTTATGTGCTAAATTTATTTCTATTTTAAACATCATTTTTTGGAAGAGAAAATTTATTAGAGTACTTATTTCTCCAGAGTTGATCTTGTACTACGGCTTTAATTTTACGGCTACAACTATCTTCAAATATTTGTTCTAGTATTCTCTCTGGTATAAGAATACTGTGAGCTTTTCCTGGTTCTAAAGATATTGGACATCCGTCATCTATCTTATAATTAGAAAGGCTCGAACTTACCCATTCTTCACTTTTGGGAATTCGTTGGTATTTTATTATGTACTTGAGAATATCAGTTAAATTACTCTGTTTGTATGGATAAAGGATTGATATATTAGATAAGTGAACGCTCTGGGATGAAGGAATTTTTTACTGAAATATATGCACCAAATACAAATTCCCCATCAATTTCATCTGAGCCCGATATTATCTCTACTTTAATTCTAGGCGTTGCCCTAACATAATTCCAGACAAATACAATTGTTGATAAGCCAGCAGCATAAATTGCTAAAAACTCAGTAACCTTCAAATTATATCTCCAAAATGTAAGTTATAAATGTGATTTATTGTAAGAGCACATAACAATTATTATACACCTTCATATGGTGTATAAAACCTAATAAAAAGGTGCATAATCTTTTCTTAAATATGAAAACATTGATATATCAATATAGTACATAATTGAACACACCTTTACCAAAAAGCAAATACACCTTAGCAAGTAACTAGGCTTTACTTATCATCATTCCATCCAGCATAACATAAGAAATCAGGGCTATCCACGTGAGTATATCCCAGCATCACAAGCTAAGCAGCCGGTGTTATTTCAAACTAAAATCTGTAGGCAATATTAACCATAATGCTTCTTCCCGCCATTCAAAATCTAATACTGCTAGACTTTGATCAACACAAGGCCCAGCAACGCAGAGGCCTTTATCAAAAGTGAAAAGCGCGCCGTGGGTGCTGCATTGGATATGGGTTTTTTCCATTGAATAGAATTTATTCGCTTCCCAATTAAGCGGCACACCAAGGTGGGGGCATTTATTTTGATAGGCTGTTGTTTCCCCATCTTGGCAAGAGATGAATAAGGCGAGTTCGCCTTGATTTGTTTGGATTTTGAATTCTTTAAAACCTTGTTCGGGTAAATCTGCCTTTACGCAAAGAAAGAGGGCTTGTGCTTGTTCTTCGCCGGCTAATTTTTCCTTGGCTAAATTATCAAAGCCGACTTGGCGACACTTTTTGCCGGCGAGTTGGCAGGCGGATTGCAAGGCGGGATCAAGTGCTTGGTGTTGCAGCATGGCATGGATGAATCCAGCATTAAAGGTATCGCCTGCGCCGAGTGTATCTTGTACGTTATCAAGGCTTTCTGCTGCGGCATGGTGGATTGTCGCTTGGCTATCACGCGCCCAGGCACCGGCTTCGCCCCATGCGCAGGTGGCTTGGGTGGTGGCGGGGAGTTTGAGTGTATTTAGAAAATCGCTAGCATTATCATAGCCAAGGTGGATGGCATAGTGTTTTGAGAATAGGATGAGATCGGGCAGGTCAAATAGCTTTTCGATATTATCACGTGGTTTTTCGACCTCTAGCGAGCAGGGCAGTTCAGGGTGATTGGATGTGAGCCATTGCAACATCTGTTGAGTTTCATCAACATTGCGGCCTTCAAAATGCACCCAGTCTATTTCGCTGAAATCAATTTTTTGGAAATCATCAAAGCTGAATTCGGGCAGATCACGATAATGCACAATGCTACGGCTGCCTGTTTTAGCGCTCAGACTAATATAGGAGGTGGGCATTTTGCCTTGCGTGAGATAGGTGCAATCCTGCGTACCAATTTGATGTTTATTTAAGTCGGCGAGGACGATATCAGTATCGGGTTCATTGACTAATACGCCTGCCCAACGGCATTGATGGCCTAGTTGGCTGAGGACGACGAGGGTATTGGTGGCATTGCCTCCGCGGCAGCGCTGCTGGCTGCTGGCGCGGATTTCGCTGTCTTCATCGGGATAGGCGTCGACGGTGTTGATAATGTCGATTGTGGCGATGCCGACAGCGAGGATATGGGCCATACGTAATTACAGCTTACAGGCTATTAAATACGCTGGTTGCCGCGGTAGAGATAGCGGATACATCACCGGTACCGACGAGGGTATGTAATTTACCTTGTTGCTGATAAAAATCAATGAGTGGCGCGGTTTGTTCTTGGTAGGTTGTTAATCGCTTGCCAATCGTTTCTTCATTATCATCATCACGCTGGAATAGTTCACCTTCGCAAGCATCACATTTATCTGCTGTTTTAGGGGGCGAGAGGTGGATATTATAAATGGCACCACAATCACGGCAGGTGCGGCGACCGGTGAGGCGTTGTAGCAACTCATCAAATGGCACATCTAGTAGCACCACACCTTGCAACGGCTGACCGAGTTTTGAAAGCATGGCATCTAGCGCATCTGCTTGGGCGATATTGCGGGGAAATCCATCGAGGATATAGCCTTGTTTTGCATCGTCTTCTAAAATGCGTTCTGCAATCAGGCCAATAACAATTTCATCTGATACGAGGGCACCCGCATCCATTGCGGTTTTAGCTTGTTTGCCTAAGTCACTTCCTGATGCCACTGCTGCGCGTAGTAAGTCACCCGTGGAGACTTGTGGAATATTGAATTTTTTGGCTAATACGGCGCCTTGTGTGCCTTTGCCTGAGCCCGGTGCGCCTAATAATACTGTTCTCATCTATGCTCCGCTACGGCCTTAGCATAATTCATCTTTTCCGGCATGGACTGCGTTAGAAATATTTCGAAAATGCTCATTTACTACGTGTAAACTGCGCTTTTCAAAAATATTTCTGCCTTGCCATGACGAAAAATATTTTTTATGCAAAGGCCTATTATATTGTTATGTTTTAAAAAATAAAATTGTACCAGATCACTTCAATTGGATAGAGTTCATCATGGCGATAAATGCTTGACTAATATTTGCACCCAAGCCACTGGCAAAACGTTCTAGATAATCAACTTGATAGGTGTAATCGATGATGTCTTCGGCGCCTATTTTCTCACGCGCGACATGATCAACATTCGCAAGACCATCAATCAAACCTAATGGTAATGCCTGCTCACCCGACCAGAAGAGCCCAGAAAATAAATCAGGGTTATTGCTGAGTCGATCGCCTCGACCGGCTTTCACAACATCAATAAATTGTTGGTGTACAGTATTCAGCATGGTTTCAGCATGATCAACATCGCCTTGTTTCAAGGGTAAGAATGGATCGAGAATAGATTTATGTTCACCTGCGGTGATGGATCGGCGTTCGATACCTAGTTTTTCAATGGCATCGGTAAAGCCAAAGCTATCCATGCGTACGCCAATGGAACCCACTATGCTGGCCTTGTCTGCATAGATCTCATCGGCAGCTGCGGCAATGTAATAGCCACCAGATGCACACACATCTTCGATAACGGCATAGATGGGGAAATCATCTCGGGTGGCTCTGAGGCGATTTATTTCATCATTGATAATGCCTGATTGAACAGGGCTGCCGCCGGGGGTATTAAAACGTAGGATTAATCCTTTAGCTGTTTCATTTTCAAACACTTCTCGCAGGCTGGCAACAATATCATCTGCATTGGCTTCTGATTCTGTTGAGATAACACCTACAATATCAATCATTGCGGTGTGTTCAGTCGTAATCGTCCCACCAGATGATTTGAAAAAAGTGAGTGCGAGGAAGGCGACTAAATAAAGCAAAATAAGCCCACGGAATACATTTTTCCAACGGCGCGCTGTACGTTGTTCTTTCACTGCGGCAAACGCGAGATCTTCCAGCACGCGTCGCTCCCAAATAGGTTCTGCTTGTACCGCGTCGTTAGGATATTCGTTAAGTGCCATTGTTATTCCTCAATTATAAATTTTCTAGCCACAATTCTACCTGTTTCAGATCGGAAACAATAGCCTGTGGTTGGCAGGCGGCTAATAAGTCATGGCTATGGGCGCCACTCGTGACACCAAGGCTATGGGCACCTGCATTATGTGCCATATTAAGATCATATTGGGTATCGCCAATCACGAGGGATTGTGAAGGTGAGACGTCGAGATAATCTACAAGTTCATCAACCATTTGAGGATGAGGCTTAGAATGACATTCATCGGCACAGCGTGTGGCGTGGAAGTGTTTACCTAGCCCGGTTAAATCTAACATACGATCTAAACCGCGCCGGCTTTTTCCCGTGGCAACAGCGAGAAAGATATCTTGTTTGGCGAGATTTTCTAATAAGGGGATGGCATGTTCGAATAGGGTGGGGTCATGCGGTGCTTGTCGCCAAACAGCGAGGTATTGTTCGGTTAGCGGCTGGCGCTGGTTAAGGGATAAGGTTGGATACAAGGCATGAACCGCTTCATCTAAGCCGAGGCCGATAATGTGGCGAATGGCATTGTCGTTAAGTGGCTCGAAACCTAAATCATCAATTGCTTGGCGCATACAGTGGACAATATGGCCTGTTGAATCCATTAAGGTGCCATCCCAATCGAAGATGATGAGTTCGTAGGGATGATTCATCGTTGGCGCGCTTTGCTCAGTGTGTCGAGAAATTGGTTTAATTCGTCAGGCAGCGGGGCTTCTAACTGAAGAGCTTGCCCTGTTGAGGGATGTTTAATGGTGAGTTGCCATGCATGTAAAAAGAGTCGTTTTAATCCAAGCGGGCGGAGGGAACGATTGAAAAGCCGATTGCCGTATTTATCATCGGCCGCTAAAGGATGGCCGATATGCGCACTATGAACACGAATTTGGTGGGTACGACCCGTATAAAGTACGACTTCTGTAAACTGGGCAATGACTTCGCCTTGTGGGTTGCGGTAAATATTACGCGGGATGAATAAAGTGCGAGCGGACTTGCCTGCTGGGTTAACATGCACCATGCGATCGCCATCAGTTGGCATGGATTGTTTGAGTAAGGGGGCATTGACTTCTTTTTCACCCCCTAGCCAACCACCTTTCATCAGCGTGAGATAGCGTTTATCAATGGTGTGATCACGGAATTGATCTTGCACTTCAAGTAAGGACATTCTATTTTTTGCGAGCAGTAGACAACCGGAGGTGTCTCGGTCTAGGCGATGGATGAGTTCTAAGAAGGGCAGCTCAGGTCGCAATAAATGCAATGCTTCAATCACGCCTTGATTGATTTTACTACCCGCATGCACAGCAAGGCCGCTGGGTTTGTTCAGCACCATGAGATCATCATCTTCAAACAGAATATTATCGGTTAATATTTTTCGTAAACTATCGCTGAGATGGGTGGGTGCTGTTTTTGTGCTGGTACGCATGGGGGGGATACGGACAGAATCGCCTAGTTGTAGCTTATACGTGGGTTTTATGCGGCCTTTATTGATGCGTACCTCGCCTTTGCGGATGGCACGATAGATACGACTTTTAGGGACCCCTTTTTGCAGGGACAACAAGAAGTTATCGATACGTTGCCCTGCATGTGCATCCGTTATTTCAATAAACTGGACGCTGGGCGTAGCTTGCTTCGTTGTTTGAGCGTGTGATTCCATAAGAAAAGCTTGTTGTTAGCGCGATAGGCTGTTATATTTAATGGTTGCTAGACCAAATTTAGCTTGGTCAGTGTACCAGAATATAAGAATTAAGTAGGAATATTGGCAAGAGATGCTCCCCGAGCAATAGGGTTAACGTGACATAAAAGGGGTTGAGCATAGCCAACATAAGAGTGCTCGTTTGAAGATTGAGTGGCCATTTAGAAATAAATGATAAAACGAGCGAATGAATAAGCAGCTGCATAATGGAGCTGCTAGATAGTTAAGAAGTAGGCTTTACATATCTAAATGCTGAGGATAAACCAGTATTTAAACGTGGACAATGAAATAAATAAGAACGGCATTCGTGACAATGTCGGCGAGAGAGGAACCCACCGAGCAGGTGTGATAAACGTGATGAAAAGGTTCATCATAAGGCCACGGCAGGCAAGAATAACAATGGGCGGAGCACTAAAGAAAGGTGTGATAGATCGCAATGTAAGCCGATCTCAAAAGCTGGGTTATGCCGTGAAGATAATTGTTTACGTTGATAAAACGTATATGCGCGATTCAAAAAGAATAACGCGATAGTACTAGAGTATAGATATGTAGGCCTCGATAAACAGAGGTAGTACATGAAACGAATTTTAATTAACGCAACGCATGAAGAAGAGCTGCGCGTAGCAATGGTTGATGGCCAGCGCTTATATGATTTAGACATCGACGTTCCATCTAAGGGACAAAAAAAAGGCAATATTTACAAAGGTAAAATCACCCGCGTTGAGCCCAGCCTAGAAGCGGTTTTTGTTGAGTATGGCTCAGAAAAACAAGGCTTCTTACCCCTCAAAGAAATTGCAAAAAGCTATTTCAAACCTACTAAGAAAGAGGGTGGTGAACGCCTGGGCATTAAAGAATTGCTCTCGGTGGGTCAAGAATTAACCATCCAAATTGAGAAAGAGGAGCGCGGCAATAAAGGTGCAGCCTTAACGACGTTTATTAGCTTAGCAGGGCGCTATTTGGTATTGATGCCAAACAGTCCGCGTGCAGGTGGCATTTCACGTCGCATTGAAGGTGAAGAACGGGCGGAGTTGCAAGCTGTTCTTCGTACTTTAGATGTGCCTGAAGGCATGGGTATGATTGTACGCACGGCAGGTGTCGGCAAAGAAGCCGAAGAATTGCAGTGGGATTTAGAATATTTGGTGCAATTATGGTCTGCCATTGATGAGGCGACACAAGCACAAGCAGCGCCATTCTTGGTGTATCAAGAAAGCAATGTAGTGATTCGCGTATTGCGTGATTATTTGCGCAAAGATACCGGTGAAATTTTGGTGGATTCACCTGAAATGTATCAGATTGGTTATGACTTTATGAAGATGGTCATGCCGCATGAATTAGAAAAATTCAAGTTGTATAAAGATAAAACCCCACTGTTCACGCGCTATCAAGTGGAAAGCCAAATTGAAACGGCATTTCGTCATGAAGTACGTTTGCCTTCGGGTGGTGTATTGGTTATCGATCCAACGGAAGCCCTTATTTCAATTGATGTGAACTCGGCGCGTGCCAATAAAGGCAGCGATATTGAAGAGACTGCATTTAAGACGAATCTAGAGGCAGCGGAAGAAATCGCACGCCAATTACGCTTGCGCGATCTAGGTGGATTGGTTGTTATTGATTTTATTGATATGGGGCCAAGCCGCCATCAACGCGACGTTGAGAATCGTTTACGTGATAGTTTGAAGATGGATCGGGCACGTGTGCAATTGGGCCGAATTTCTCGTTTTGGATTGCTAGAAATGTCACGTCAACGTTTGCGCCCTTCATTGGGTGATGCGCATTCAGAGGTTTGTCCACGTTGTTCTGGCTTAGGTCATGTGCGTGGTGTGGAATCACTAGGCTTGTCAATCTTACGTTTGCTTGAAGAAGCTTCGAAAGATTCGACTGCACAATTAGTTGTTCAGTTACCGCTATCTGTCGCTACCTTTATGTTGAATGAGAAACGTCAGGAAATAGCAGCGATTGAGCAACGTGGTGATGTACGAATTACACTCGTGCCCAATCCACATATGGACACGCCGCATTATGAAATAGAGCGATTAAGCTTTGGGGCCGAGCGCCGTGAAGCGAGCCATCGTTTGGTGGATGTGCCTGAGGCAGAAACATCAATCGTCTTGCAAGACAAGCCTACTGCGGAAAAAGCAGCTGTACGCGGTATATCACCAACAGCACCCGCTCCTAAGCCTAAAGAAACAACGAAGAAACAAGGTTTGTTGAAGCGGCTTTGGTCTTTATTGTTTGGTGCGCCAAAAGAAGCCGAAAAGCCAGTTAAGAAACAGTCTGCACGGCGGAATGGTCGTGATGGTCAGCGAGATCGGAATCAGCGGCGCGATGGCGGCAATAATAATCGCCGTAATACTCGTTCACGCAATAATAACGATAACCGTTCGCGGAATCAGCGCAATGGGCAAGATGAACGTGGTAGTAATAGTAATAAACAGCGTAATCAACGCAATGATCAAGATAAGACAACGGCAAAAAACAAAGCAGAATCAACGAATGCAACACCAGAACAAAAAGGTCAGCAAGACGGCTCAGATGGAAATGGCGAACGTAGTCAGCGCCGTTCACGCCGTGGTGGCCGCCGCCGCCGCTCACGCCAAGAGGGTGATCGCGTTGCATCAGGACCCAATGTGGCAGAAACGGGTACAAAACAAGAAGCAAATGGTAATGCGAAAGCGAGTGCGGCACCAGAAGTGAATGGTAATGTCGTTGCGGCTGAAAAAAGCAATATGGCCAACGGCAATACAACTGCGAGTAAACCAGCAAACAAACCGCGTGCACCAAGAACGAGGAATGGTGATAAAGCGGCACGTCCACAAACGGGTGTTGAGAAAGCATTAGCAGCAAAAGAACAACAAGGTAATGGCGGGGCAGAACAGGCAAAAACAAAGCCTACACGGAAACCACGCCGACCACGCGCATCGAAGCCTAAAACTGCGGAGAAACCATTAACGGGTGTGGCAAAAGCATTGGCAGCAAAAGAATCAACAGCCACCGCCGTGCAAAAACCACGGAAACCGCGTAAGATTTCTCCTAGGGTCAAAAAAGATGACGTGAAACAAGAGAGTGCTTCTGGAGATGCAAAATAAGATAACAACACAAGACTTGCTGGCTTTAATCGGCCAGCAAGTTATTTATCAGCAGCATCAGTGTGAAATTATTGAACTGTTAGATGAATCGATTCTGGTGCTTCAAACGGTGACGCACGTTAATCAGGATGAGGATTCGCAAATTCAGCCAACACAACACGGTGAGGGCCATCGTGAGGTACCGATGACGTTTACTTTAACGGTATTTGATATTGATGGCGAGATTCATCCAGAATTGGAAGGATTAGGTTTGTTGCCGTGATAATCGATTCAATATGATGTTTATGCGTCTTCTTCTATCGGAACAGAGATAACGCGATTTCTGCCTGCACCTTTTGCCTGATACATCGCCTCATCTGCGCTGCGGAATAGTTCATTAATAGATTTTTCTCCCAAAGCGACACCAAAACTAGCGGTAATGGATAGTTTTTGGTGATTCACATCAATAGCAGTGTCGGCAATAGCAAGGCGTATTTTTTCTGCTAATTGAACCGCGTGATTGCGTGAGGGGGAGAGAAAAATAATTGCAAATTCTTCACCACCAATTCGGGCGCAGGTATCGGATGCCCGGACGGTTTGTTGTAATGTTTTCCCTATTTGGGTGAGCACCATATCCCCAGCAATGTGACCAAAACTATCATTGACACGTTTAAAGTAATCAATATCCATTAAGATGAGTGCGACATTTTCATGGGTACGCTGACTTGTTTTAAACAGTAAATCAGCGGTTTCATAGAAGGCGCGGCGATTAGATAAGCCCGTTAACTCATCTGTTCTTGCTAAGTTTTTAGCCTTTTCAGATGATATTCTGAGTTGATGGGTCAGGGTTAAACGTTGATGTTGTGCTGCTGCTAGAATCCCAGTTGTCCGGATGCAGGCCAAACAAAAAATAGTCGCTGCGATAGCCATAGAAGTGGTGATGAGGCTATCACCATAGAAAAATAGCCAAATTATCGCTGGGAGGAGCATGCCGAGCACCGAAATTAGGGTGGTTCTGCGATGCGCTGAATAAGAGGTTAGGGCACCACCCGCCATACCTAAGATAAAAAAACAGACTGCGGCTTGATGTACTAATGAATCTTTTGGCATCACCCATATGGCGCCAATGGACCATATTGAAAGCGTGATGAGATGAGATATGAAATAGGGCGGACCC
>CAZRAY010000055.1:0-10224 GCA_964598235.1 uncultured Piscirickettsiaceae bacterium | reverse complement strand
GAACCCACATAATCAGCTTGGAAGGCTGGAGTTCTACCACTGAACTACACCCGCAAAACTACTCAACTAATAATATTGGTGGAGGGGGGAGGATTTGAACCTCCGAAGGATGAACCGTCAGATTTACAGTCTGATCCCTTTGACCACTCGGGAACCCCTCCAAACACAAGAGCGGCATTATCTCTAAAAACAGGGGGTGTTGTCAACTATTAATTGATACAAAACCAGACTTTCTACGCAACATTGCATCACATAGTTATTTTGTCAGGAGGGTTTGCATTTCTAAACCACACATTATACCTAATAGCTTGGGTATAATATGCCACAAAACATAGTGAAAAGGAATTAAAATGGAGCAATATCGCGGTACAACAATTTTATCCGTTCGGCGCAATGGCCAAGTCGTTATTGGCGGTGATGGTCAAGTGAGTTTGGGCAATACCATTATGAAGGGTAATGCGCGTAAAGTGCGTCGTCTTTATGGTGAAAAGGTCATTGCAGGTTTTGCCGGTGGCACAGCAGATGCCTTTACCTTATTCGAACGATTTGAAGCCAAACTTGAGAAACATCAAGGTCACCTGACCCGTAGCGCATTAGAATTAGCCAAAGATTGGCGCACAGATCGGATGATGCGGAAACTAGAGGCCTTGTTAATTGTTGCTGATGCCACTGCAACCTTGATGATTTCAGGTAATGGCGATGTGATTGAGCCTGAAAATAATTTGATTGCAATCGGTTCTGGCGGTGCTTTTGCCCAATCCGCGGGCATTGCCTTGCTGGAAAATACCAGTTTGTCTGCACGAGAAATTGTAGAGAAGGGCTTGAATATTGCCGCAGACATCTGCATATATACTAATCATAATCTAACAATCGAAACGCTGGAAGAATAAATACCTATGCTCGAATTAAACCCAAAACAAATTGTTGTTGAACTCAATAAACATATCGTTGGCCAAGATAGCGCAAAACGCGCCGTGGCGATTGCTTTGCGTAACCGCTGGCGACGGCATCAGCTTGATGCTGATTTGCGCCATGAAATCACTCCTAAGAATATCCTTATGATTGGCCCAACCGGTGTCGGTAAAACAGAAGTTGCGCGCCGCTTAGCAAGCTTGGTCAATGCACCTTTCATTAAGATTGAGGCAACGAAATTTACCGAAGTCGGCTATGTCGGTCGCGATGTTGATTCCATTATTCGTGATTTAGTGGAAACAGCCATTAAAATGCATCGTGAACAAGCGATGTCAGCCGTGCAGACTGAAGCTCAAGATGCGGCTGAAGAACGTATTTTAGACGCGCTGCTTCGCCCTGCCCGCGGCGAGGATGATACAGACATTGAAGATAGTAGCACCCGCCAAAAATTCCGTAAGATGTTGCGTGAAGGCAAGCTGGATGATCGCGAAATAGAATTAGATTTGAAAGCCTCGCCTGCCAATATGGAAATTATGGCTCCACCCGGCATGGAAGATATGACGAATCAGCTCCAGGATATGTTCCAAAATATGGATGCCGGCCGTAGTAGCACACGCACACTCCGAGTCGATAAAGCGCTGCGCTTACTGATTGATGAAGAAGCCGCGAAACAAATTAATGATGAAGATATGAAAGCGACGGCCATTGAAAGTGTCGAACAAAATGGGGTGGTGTTTTTAGATGAGATCGATAAAATCACCCATCGTAGCGAAGGCAGTGGCAATGCAGATGTATCACGTGGTGGTGTACAGCGCGACTTATTGCCGCTGATTGAAGGGACAACGGTATCCACTAAATATGGCATGGTGCAAACAGACCATATCTTATTTATTGCTTCGGGTGCCTTCCATTTAAGCAAACCCTCTGACCTTATCCCTGAGTTACAAGGTCGCTTACCCGTGCGCGTTGAGTTAACCGCCTTGGGTGCATCTGAGTTTGTCCGTATTCTAACCGAACCTGATGCCTCGCTTACAGAGCAATATACCGCTATGCTCGCCACCGATAATATCAACATCAGTTTCACCGAAGATGGCTTACATCGCATTGCCGAACTCGCTTACCAAGTGAATGAACAAACCGAAAACATAGGTGCGCGACGCCTGCATACTCTACTCGAACGCCTGTTGGATGATATTTCATTTTATACCGAAGAAGATAATATTACCGCACTCATCATCAATGCCGATTATGTGAATTCACAGCTCGCTGATTTGGTGGAAAATGAAGACCTCTCTCGGTATATCCTGTAGGCTACTCAGATGACTTTACCCACCGACATTATTTTACATAAAGCCTCGCGCCAACTAGAGTTGCGCTATGGTGATAAGGCCTATCATTTACCTGCGGAATACCTACGCGTGTATTCGCCTTCAGCAGAAGTATGTGGCCATGGCAAAGGCCAAGAAACGCTGCAACTCGATAAAGCCACGGTGGGCATTGATAAACTCGAACCCACGGGTCATTATGCCCTCAAAATTTATTTTGATGATGGCCATGATTCTGGCTTATTTACATGGGAATACCTTTATAGTCTCGCCACCGAGCAAACTGAACGCTGGCAAGATTACCTTAATCGTTTAAAAGAGGCAGGGCATCATGTCGAAAGATAAAACGCATTTTGGATACCAAGAAGTTCCCACAGAAGAAAAGGTCAAGCATGTCGCCGAGGTATTCCATTCGGTTGCCGCAAAATATGATGTGATGAATGACTTAATGTCGTTTGGCATCCACCGCCTATGGAAGCGATTCACCATCAATGCCAGCAAAATTAAACGCGGCGCTGTGGTGCTCGATATTGCAGGGGGTACGGGCGATCTCACCAAACAGTTTTCTAAACGTGTGGGTGAAACCGGTCGTGTTGTGTTGGCAGATATCAATGCCAGCATGCTCAATGTGGGACGTGATCGGCTGACTGATTTAGGCTTGGTGGGCAATATTGATTATGTGCAAGCCAATGCTGAAGCCCTGCCCTTCCCAGATAATACCTTTGATTGCATTACCATTGCCTTTGGCCTACGGAATGTGACGGATAAAGATAAAGCCTTACGCTCCATGTATCGTGTGCTCAAACCAGGTGGCCAATTATTGGTGTTAGAATTCTCCAAGCCTGCTGACTGGCTCGCACCGATTTATGACACCTATTCATTCAAGCTCTTACCTAAAATTGGCAAGCTGATTTCAGGCGATGAAGATAGCTACCGCTATTTATCCGAATCCATCCGCATGCATCCCGATCAAGCGACGTTAAAAGACATGTTTGCTGAAGCGGGTTTTGAAAAATGCACCTTTAACAATATGAACAGTGGTATCGTCGCGCTGCATAGTGGTTATAAATTTTGATCCTATCGGCTTTATCCCGCGTACTGAATCATGCACTGGCACAAGATCCCGAGGTCTTGCCACAATTAGACGCGTTGCAAGATCGACGTATTCATCTCCACCTCACCGATCTGAATCAGCATTTTACGATTCTATTCGATCAACAAAAAATTCATCTCTCAGGCCTACAATCACAAGAAACAGATGAAACAGCCAATCAACCCGATCTCCATATCTCTGGCCGCAGTATAGCGTTACTCAAACTGAGAAGCGATCCCGATGCCTTATTTTCAGCGGACATCAGCATCAAAGGCGATATTCAGTTCGCCAAAACCCTGCAAGATCTACTCGCAGACTTTGATTTCGATTGGGAGCAACAACTCGCCCAAGTCACCGGCGATACCCTCGCCCACCCAATTGCCAATGGAATTCAAAGTTTCCACCGCTGGGCAAGCCAAACAACGCATGACTTTACCCTTGATATTGCTGAATACTTACGCGAAGAAAGCCGCATATTGCCTGATGCCTCCGAAGTGAATAGCTTTATGAAAGGTGTGGATAAGATTCGTGGCGATATGGATCGGCTTGAAGCACGTATTAATCGATTAAAGTCACCCCAATGAAACTACGCAATCTATTCAGACTCATTCAAATCAACCATGTGCTGGCCAAGCATCGGCTGGATGACATCATCCAAGCCACGCATTTGTTGCGCCCACTACGATTCTTTAGTTATCTATCGCCTTATCGCTGGACACGAAATAATGACCAGCCACGCGGTGAACGCCTACGGCTGGCATTAGAAGAGCTTGGGCCCTTATTTGTGAAGTTTGGCCAAATCCTCTCCACCCGTCGCGATCTGCTGCCCGATGATATTGCCAATGAGCTGGCGCAATTGCAGGATAATGTCACCCCATTTGATAGCAAGCATGCGCTGGAGATTGTGCAGCAGACTTATGACCACCCCTTAAATGACTTATTCCAGCATGTTTCACCCGAACCGCTGGCTTCCGCCTCGATTGCCCAAGTGCATACGGCGATATTATTAGATGGCAGCGAGGTGATCCTTAAAATCATTCGCCCGAATATCGAACAACACATCCAGCGGGATGTTGCACTCCTACACACCATCGCAGATCTAGCCGAACGTTTCTGGGAAGATGGCAAACGCTTGCGGCCAAAAGAAGTCGTCGCTGAAATAGAAAAAAATCTTTATGACGAACTAGATATGATGCGGGAAGCCGCTTCTGCCTCGCAACTGCGTCGGAATTTTGAAGACAGCGACTTGCTGTATGTGCCTGATATAAACTGGGAACTCACCAAACCTAATTTATTGGTGCAAGAACGTATCCACGGCATTCCAATCGGCGATATTTCCCAATTAACAGCCAATCACGTCAATATGGAGAGGCTGGCTGAAGTGGGGGTGGAAATATTTTTCACCCAAGCCTTCAAACATGGTTTTTTCCATGCCGATATGCACCCCGGTAATATTATGGTGGATGCAACCGACCCTGAAAACCCACATTATATCGCCATTGATTTCGGCATTATGGGTACGCTGTCACCCGAAGACCAAAATTATCTCGCCGATAACTTCCTCGCCTTTTTCAATAGCGATTATCGCCGTGTGGCAGAATTGCATGTGCAATCAGGCTGGGTGCCTGCCGATACCCGTGTTGATGAATTTGAGGCGGCTATTCGTAGCGTGTGTGAACCTATATTTGCTAAGCCGCTAAATGAAATCTCATTTGGCCAAGTATTAATCCGTTTATTCCAAACGGCACGTCGGTTTAATATGGAAGTGCAACCGCAACTCGTCTTACTGCAAAAGACTCTACTTAATATCGAAGGTTTAGGGCGGCAGCTTTATCCAGAACTAGACTTATGGAAAACAGCCAAACCGATTCTTGAGCAATGGATGCTTGAAAAAAATGGCTGGCAGGCAGCATTAGAAACCCTCAAGCAAGAAATCCCACAATGGGCAACCATCCTGCCAACCCTGCCTAGATTATTGCATCAAAGCCATCTGCAATTCCAACAGCAGACGACACAAAATCAAACTGCGGACTCACTCAAATCCGTACAAAAAAGCATTCGCAATGCCGGCTTTAGAATCGCCGGTGCGCTCAGTGGCGCAGCCTTTATTATTGGGGCTGCTATCATTAAAGGTTTAGATGGTTATGCCGTTGCCATGTTGGGTAATTTGCCCATCCTCAGCTGGGGATTAGGCATTGCAGGCGGGCTTTTGCTCTATGGCAGTCTCAAAAACAAACATGACTAAATCCGAGCTGGCCGCATTTAAGAAACTGCTTCACATAGAACAAGCAACATTGTTAGAAATCGAATCGGCCGCCAAAGCCTCCAGCCAAACGGTTGTACTAGATCAAACCAGCGTTGGCCGTGTATCCCGAATGGATGCCATGCAAGGTCAAGCCATGGCAATTGAAACCGCCCAACGCCGTACGCTCAGACTGACTCAAATTGCAGCCGCCTTGAAGCGACTGGCACAAGATGAATATGGATTCTGTCTTGATTGCGCCAAATTGATTAATCCGAAACGGTTAGAATTTGATCCTGCGGCAAATCGATGTATTCAATGCGCCTCTTCCCAATGTTGAAAACCAGAAACAAACTGTAGACAAAACAGTGTTTTACTTATATGCTTTCTGACCAAGAAACCTTTTTAGCGTTTATGGTGCGAAATGGAAAATAAACCACACATCCTAATTATTGATGATATTCTCGACAATATTCAAATGGCGATGAATATTTTGGAAGAAGATAGTTATAGTTTTTCTTTCGCTGACCAAGGCGATGAGGCTTTGTTGCTTATTTCCGAAAACCCTGAAAAATTCGACCTGATTTTGCTTGATATTATGATGCCTGGCCTAGATGGTTTTGCGCTCTGCCAAAAAGTCAAACAAAACCCTAAAACACAACATATTCCCATTATTTTCTTAACCGCTAAAGTCGATGTGGATTCGATTAGTAAGGGGTTTGCTTTAGGCGCCGTAGATTATATTACCAAACCCTTCCATCCTGCAGAATTACTCGCGCGGGTAAAAACACATATCTATCTCTACCAAGCAAAACAGTTACTGCAAACACATAATATCGCTTTAGAAACTAAAATAAAACACGAACATAAGCGCTTGTTATCAGAGCTCGAAGAAAACCAAAAAGAAATGATTTACATGTTATCCGAGCTAATGGAATCCACCTCTGATGAAACGGGCCAACATATCCGTCGTGTTGCTGAAGTGTCAGCACTATTAGCTTATTATCATCCTGCCATGTCAGAAGAAGATGCAGATACATTACTACATGCATCCCCGATGCATGATATCGGTAAGATGACGATTCCCCATGACATCCTACACAAGCCAGGAATATATACAGAAGCAGAATTTTCAATCATGAAAAAACACACTACCAATGCACATAATTTACTCACACACTCAAAGCGGAAATTTATGCAAGCAGCCGCTATTATCGCGCATGAGCACCATGAAAACTGGGATGGTAGTGGTTATCCTCGACAACTAAAGGGTGAAGAAATCCATATATATGGTCGTATTGTTGCATTGGCAGATGTGTTTGATGCTTTAACCCATCAGCGGTGCTACAAAGAGGCTTGGCAGATCGATGATGCTATCTCCTATATCCAAGAGCTGAGTGGTGTTCAGTTTGATCCCCAGTTAGTTGATGTTTTCAATGAGCATATCGATGAATTTAAAACCATTGCTCAAATAGTCTAAACGGTAAATTTGTTTACTCATTAACCATGCTAATAAACCAGCGGACTATCGCATTTAAATCCCCTAATTTAACCTTGCTAGGCTGCTTACATATCAGCTTAACCCAGCTTCAATATTTATTATGTCTTATTCTATTTTCCCTGTCGTCTACATTATTCGCTGAACCACTATCACTATCTGCCACTGAACAAGCTTGGCTAAATAATCACCCCACCATCCGTTTCGCAGGCGATCCTAACTGGCTACCCTATGAGGCCTTTGATAAACAAGGAACTTATATTGGTATTGTGGATGATTATCTAAAAATAATCGAACAAAAATTAGGCGTTACCATTGAGCGCATACCCACGGAATCATGGACTGAATCAGTTAACCTGACCAAGCAAGGTGATGTTGACATCCTGTCTGAGTCACCCGATTCAGATCTCGGCACACAGCTTTCATTCACCCAATCTTATATTGCTAGTCCAGTCGTTATCATTATGCATTCAGAGATGGGTTATGTTGACAATATTAGCCAAATAGCAAGCCATAAAATTGCATTAATTAAAGACTATGGTTATGTCCCCACTATTCTCAAAGCATACCCCAATATTAAATTTGATGTTGTTGATAGTATTCAAGCCGGGCTGTTTGCCGTCTCCACAGGGGAAATAGATGCTTTATTCGCCACATTGGCACAAGCAAGTTACCATATTTCAGAGAATGGAATAAATAATATCCGCATTGTCGGTAAAACTGAATTTCAAACCAAATTGGCTTTTGGCATGCAACAAGAATTCGCGCCGCTCATACCTTTATTTAACCGAGTCTTAAGTAGTATCAGCCCTAGTGAAAAGCAGTATATTTCAGAACAATGGGGCAAGGACAAATTTGCAAACAAATTTGATTACCGCTTGATTGCCAAAATAATAGCTGTCTTCCTATTTATTCTCGCTGCAATTATCTATTGGAATAGAAAATTAGCCAAAGAAATCAACCGTAGAAAAGAATTAGAAGCTCAAACACAAATGTTAATCGACACTATTCCGTTACAAATCGTTGTTACCTCTTTAAATGGCCGTATTCTAACTGTCAATCCACAAACATTAAATGACTACAACATCGATCCAGATGATGTTAGTGATCTGACGATAGACGCCTTTTATGCTGATATAAATAAGCGTAATGACATTCTGGATGAACTAAAAGAAAAAGGAAAAATAAAACAAAAAATAACAGAATTTACAAAATCAGATGGCAGTATTCATTCAATGATGCTCTCAGTTATTCCCATCCGTTATCAACAACAACGTGCACTACTGAGTATCGCAGTAGATATGACTGAGCGTATCGAAATGGAAGCCGCATTACATGCGGCAAAACAAGCCGCAGAAAAAGCGGATCATGCTAAGTCTGAATTTCTTGCTAACATGAGCCATGAAATACGCACCCCAATGAATGCTATCCTTGGATTTACTGCCTTATTAGATGAGCAAGTTGACACACCTAAACTAAAATCATTTATCCATACTATTCAGTCCGCAGGCAATAACTTGCTATTACTAATTAATGATATTCTTGATTTATCCAAAATTGAAGCAGGAAAACTTGAAATAACAACACACCCCTGCAACCTTCACGATTTATTATCTGAAGTAAGTGAGATATTTGCTCTTGAGATTCGGAAAAAAGATCTCGCTTTCACATTGAAAATTGATTCCTCTATTCCGCCCGAACTAATACTGGATGCGGCACGTTTAAGACAAATATTATTAAATTTACTTGGTAATGCAGTTAAATTCACGGACCATGGGTTTATCCATCTCTCAGCTTATGCCACTAATCAAATTAACACACAATTAGACCTGTTTATTGAGATAAAAGACAGCGGAATCGGGGTCTCAAAAGAACAGCAACGCTCTATTTTTGATGCTTTTGAACAGTCACGCGGCCAAGATGTACAAAAATATGGCGGTACGGGTTTAGGCCTCTCCATCAGCAAGCGCTTACTTTCTATGATGGATGGAAGCATCCATCTTACAAGTAAATTAAAAGTTGGCTCAACTTTTACGGTTCAATTGAATAACATTAATATTTCCACGCTACCAAATCAATCTGAAGATAGATCATCTAGGCCCTCACCGTTCATATTTATGCCTAGCACCCTTCTTATTGTTGACGATGTTGAGGACAACCTTAATCTATTGCTGGCAAATTTTGCCGATACAGCACTCAATATTGTGACGGCTAAGAACGGATTAGAAGCGGTTAATCTTGCCAAAAAGCAAAACTTTGATCTTATCCTAATGGATCTTCGCATGCCCGTTATGGATGGCTATCAAGCTGCCAAAAAAATTAAAATATTCTCTCAAGCCCCTATTATCGCTTTATCAACCCCCACCTTCTTAGATAAAGCTGATGATTACAATACTCATCTATTTGATCATTATCTAAGCAAACCCATCTCTAAAATGGCATTACATAACACGCTTCGCCAATTTCTACCTTTTACAGAAACTTTAGACGCCCCATTATCACCCCATGTTATTGCTCTCACTGCAGAAGAACAAACACATATACCCTTTGTATTAGATAAGCTAAAAATGCTTATGCCACAATGTGACACGCTGTCAAAAAACAATAGTATTTCAGATATTCAAACTTTTACTGACACGCTAATGAAAATATCAAAACAATATCCCATTACACCACTATCCGAATATGTCACACAGCTCAGTAATGCTCTAAATAATTTTGATATTGCTGAAATTAAACGGGAATTAAATTACTTCCCTAAGTTAATCGATGAACTCAATAATAATCTCAAATAGCGTTAACGATCACCACAAATCCCACCACTACCCGCTCGCCCCCAAGAGATCTATCATCAAACTAACTAACGCTATTTGTGTGGTTTTCCCAGCAAATAGAAGTCGCATTACAGACAGTATAAGGCTTGTATGCGTGATATTTACCAACCGTTAAATCTGCTATCGTTACCCAGCAAAATGATACCCAAATCCTAGCAACAAAGCGGTTCTGGTAGTACAATAATAAAAACCGTACATGGCTATTGGTGGGATATCACCAATAATAATACTTGGGTAAGTCGTCTATTACGTGTACTGATAAAATATGAGGCTAAACACATGCTAATCACATCCCATAAAAAAACCTCTTTTTTTATCTC
>CAZRAY010000054.1:0-10269 GCA_964598235.1 uncultured Piscirickettsiaceae bacterium | reverse complement strand
TTAATAGTAGCTTAGAATATCGGAATGACGCTTGGAAAATCAGTCTCTGGGGTCGTAATCTATTTGATAAAGACTATGCTGTGCGCGGATTTGGCAGCTTTGGTAATAATCCAGGCAATGGTTACATTACAGAAACCTATATCCAGCAAGGAGAACCGCGTGTTGTCGGTTTATCCATTGCTTACGACTACTGATTAAGGAGCCCATCATGCGAATTTCTGTTGATATTAGCCTCTATCCCCTCAATAAAGATTATGCAGACCCTATTCTCGCCTTTATTGCTCAGTTAGAGAAAAACCCCAAGCTTATCGTGAAAAGAAATAGTTTAGGCACCCAAATATTTGGTGAATATCAGGATGTTATGGCTTGTTTAAATACAGAGGTAGAAGCCGTGTTTTCTAAGCTCGCTGAATCGGTCTTTGTACTCAAACTAGTCGGAATGGATCGCGCCGATATTGTTGATGTTTGATTCAAACTTATTCAATACGATTACTGCTGCCCTTCTAGCCCTATCAGGCTGGGAGGTAGTGGCTGCATTACTCGGTGTGGCTTATGTTATTCTCGCGGCGCGTGAATCCCAATGGTGTTGGCCGCTCGCTTTTGTCAGCACATTGATTTACACCCTTATTTTCTGGGAAGGTCAGCTCCCCATGCAAGCCCTGCTCAATTTTTACTATATGGGCATGGCGGTTTATGGCTATCTACTCTGGCACCAGCATAGTAATATCGATGATAGTCTTGCCATCAGTAGTTGGAGCCTACCAAAACAGTTAAAATTTGTTGCGTTTGGTACTCTGCTTACCGCTATTGTTGGCATTTACCTCACTGCATCAGCTATTTCTCAGAATCCTTTCCTTGACGCAGGCGTCACTGTCTTCTCCGTACTCAATACTTGGCTAATGGCAAAAAAAGTATTACAGAACTGGCTCTATTGGATCATCATTGATATTGCTGCGATTATGCTCTATGCTCAAAATGGTTATTACGCCACTATCGTCATGTATTGTGTTTATCTAACCTTGGCTATTATTGGTTTTCTCAGTTGGAAAAAGGCTTTCACCCACTAGCAGCTAATCTTTATTATTTTCTTATCTGCTGGAATTTCTGCTGTCTGATATCTCCTAAAATACGATGCTGATTTAATTCATTGACCAAATCAATCTGACGCTCATTATTCAAACCTTTCTGATTGATAAAATGCGTCTTATCCCCCGCCAGCTCAATGGTGCCATCTCCTTCATCGCAAAACACATCGAGATGGTCACGATCATCTCCGCGCGCATGGAACACACATCTTGCCACTGTTTTGTCAGGTTCAAATAAATTTCGACCACCACCTGTTCCACAAGCTTGTTGACTGCTATATGCCTTTAAGGTGGGGAGTAAGTCATTCTGATGCGCGATCATATCTATCCTGCCCGCAGGTGCGGGGGTATTGATCATAATCATCGGGATTCTAGATGCGGCAGCGCGGCCAAGGTGATTTTGTTCTTCTGCGGTAATCGGTACCATCGCACGATGATCGCTCACAATAATCAACATGCCATGCTCAAAAAATCCCTGTTCGACAAGCTGCTGATAAAAATCATCAACGGTGTCATCCATATATCTGAACACCAACTCAGCACCTTTCTCTCGCGATAGTGGATGAATATAAGGATGGTGGGTGGACACGTTTTCAATCGTCACAAAGAAGGGCGTTGGGTGGTTTTGTTTCTCCGCAATATATTTTGCCGCATGCTGATATAAAATTTCATCCGACACCGCATCAAAATGTAATCGTTTATGACCTTGGTAATCTGGCTGGTCATGCCCTTCTATGACATCAAAGCCAATGTTTTTCACCCATTTTCCTTTTGAGGAAAACTTCAAGTTGCCAGATGTCATAAAACTCGTATGATAGCCCTGTTGTTTTAATATTTTAGGTAGGGTTTCTGTTGTATTCCATGCGGTTTCAAAAGGCCATATTGCAGAAAAAGGCTTCGTCGGTGCAATATATTCAATACCTGTCAATAACGATATAAGTCCTTCACTGGTTGCAAACCCACCCGCGTGAAGTTGGGTGTGGGCTGTGTTCTCACGTGCCAATTTATCCAGCTTGGGTGTCCAATCCTCATTGCCTGACCAAAATTGACTTTGATAAGGCGACCAAGATTCCAAAATTAATAATATAATATTTTTTCTGCCATTTCCGCCTGGCTGACACAGCACCTCTTTATCCTGATTAATCTTGATAACGGCTGCTATTTTTTCTGCTGAATACCCCGTCGCCACACCCGGCGTTTTATTGGCCTCAATAATATTCTCTAATGCCCAATCTTGCACATATGATGGCGGTTTTAGCATGGCACCTGTTGCGATTCCGATAAGTGGAATGGCTGTTAATATCCAAGCGCTTTTAGATCGAGTTCTAGCGCGTGGTGGTAACAAAATAATCACTACACTCACAATAACGGCGAATGCTAACAGCCCACTGTTTTGTGTCATCAGCCCCGTATTACTGATATGTCGCCATACTAAATCCAACTGATCCCCGTATAGCCGTACATCACCCAGCTTCAAGCGTGTAAAAAACTGCTGCATGGTGACCACATCGGCAACATAAACCAGCAAACCCAGTAAAGCAGTGATACGCAGCCCGATATAGATCCAAAATCGTCGAATCAAAAAGGAGGCGATGAATATCAGGAATAATACGCTCAAATAAGCAATATCATGTGCAAATAGGGAATAGATATAACAGCCTTCGCAGGATGATTCTAATCCAAATGTGGAATCAATATAGCTGGCACGGAATAAGAAAGCCTGTATTAAACCACCTATAAATAAAACGATAAGGCTATTATCCCACAGTCGTAATAAGCGATGCCATTTCCTTGCCAAGTTTGATTGTCGATAATTCATTCGTGATTAAAACCGTATTTCTGCATTTAGCCACCCCACTACATCCTGTTCTGCTAACACTTGAAATAGAAACAATAACAGCCGATAGGGTGCACGCACAAAGGTAATATTAGGTATCTCATGATGTTGGGTATAGGCTTGGGTAAAAATAGCAGTCTGCCTATCATTCAATAAGTATTCTAATAATACAAAATCTAATTCTCGTGGGGCATACACAAACGCATCCAAATCAACTAATGCCGTTAATACACCCGCTTGCTGTAAAAACTGATCCCATCGTAAATCTAGCATCAACGGTATGAAATGTTCACTCTGACAGTGCTTCGCAGCCGCTATTGCTGCTTGCACCGCGGGTAACGTTATTATTTTCTGCTGCGTCGCCATATCGGTCAATGTCTTACATAAGGCCTTTGGCCATTCTAATGCTGCCTTATCTGCACTTTGAATACTCCCCCAGTTTGGATGGGTATTCTGATGCAAGGCAGCAAGATGATTCGCAAAACTCATGACCATTTCATCCGACACACATTCCGGGTCAATGGCCGTACCTTGTAATGCATTCGTCAGCAAAAAACCTTTGTATTGCGGTGTCTCACCTGATGCAGCCGAAGCCAGTAAATGCGGTATTTTAAGTGGTGAATGTGCTGCAATCAAACGGTATGTCTGACTGAAATGACTCAACGTTCTCGGTAAATCAAGATTAAATAAGGCAGCGATCCCCTGCCAGAAAATAGATTTTTCAACCGCCTGTTGGTCGCATAGCTTTAAAAACAAGTCTCCCTGATCTGTTTCCAAAGCCCATAATTGATGCGTGCTATCGTCAAAACGTGCTGGGATCGCTGTTGCGTTTATCAGCTTGGGTAAATTAACTTGTTGGGTCGGTACAATTTGCTGATACGGATCCATCATAAATCATAAACTACCATGGCAATATTTCTCCATTGGTATGCCAAAAAGTACCTGTATTTTCCAAATTAAGTTCATCCATTCGAGCCAATAGCCCGCGTGCAGACTCATCGGTATCAATGAGGCCGTTATGGCCTGTCATATCCGTTCTCACCCAACCAGGATGTAATATCCCCACCGCAATTCCCCGCGGTTTTAAATCAATGGATAGGGATTTTCCCGCAGCATTTACCGCAGATTTTGACATGCGATAGGCATAACTTCCCCCCGAATCATTGTCCTCAATTGAACCCATCCGGCTGGTAATAATGCCTACCTTGCTGCCTTCACCTAAACATCCGAGCAAAGCATGTGTTGTTAATAATGGCCCAAGGCTGTTCACTTCGAACATGCGCTTTGCATCCGCAATTCCCTGCGGATCCATCTCATTTAATGAAATCCCACCGGCAATGCCCGCGTTGTTGATTAACCAATCAATTCTTCTCCCTGAAAGCTGGCTGGCTAAACTTTCTAAATTCGCCGGGTCGCTCACATCAACCTCTTCAATCACATCAATATTCAGTGCCGCCAATCCAGGTGAGGATTGTCGGCACACCCCAATTACATCCATCCCCCGTGTAACTAATTGGGTACATAATTGCAATCCAATACCCCGATTAGCACCGGTTACCAATACTGTTGCCATTTTTATCTTCCTATTGCTTTCGTAACGACCATTTTAACCCTATCGCGGTATAATTAACTACATGAAACAAATTGATCTCCTTATTCATGCCCGTTGGATTGTACCCGTTGAACCTGATAATAAGGTACTGGTAGATCATGCGATCGCGATTCATGACGGGTTGATTATTGGTATTTTGCCACAAGAAAAGGCAGCGCAACGCTATGATGCCGATCAGGTGCACCACTTAGACAGCCACTGTCTGATCCCGGGCTTAATCAATAGTCATACACATTTAGCCATGTCTTTGCTACGCGGCTTGGCTGATGATTTGCCCTTAATGACCTGGTTGAATGAGCATATTTGGCCTGTCGAAAAACAACACCTGAGCGACGATTTTGTTGAAATGGGATCTGCATTAGCGATTGCCGAATGCTTGCGCGGTGGCGTGACCTGTGTCAATGATATGTATTTTTTCCCTGAAGCCACCGCACGCGTTGTTGATCAAAGTGGTATTCGTGCCATGCTCGGCATGATTGTTATTGATTTCCCAACAACCTGGGCCAGCGATAGCGCCGAGTGTTTACGAAAAGGCCAACAATTGCATGACCATTATCGCCATCATGCCCGCATTACAACAGCCTATGCACCCCACGCACCTTACACTGTTAGCGATGAGACCTTACACACCATTATCAGCAATGCCGAAGAGTTAGATGTGCCGATTCATATGCATCTCCATGAAACAGCCGATGAAATTGAACAAAGTATCACGACCTATGGCATGCGACCTTTACAACGGTTAGAAAAACTGGGGTTGCTCTCACCTAGATTATTGGCCGTGCATATGACACAACTAAATGAGCAAGATATCGCTACCTGCAAACGTGCGGGCGTCAAGATCATTCATTGCCCAGAATCTAATCTAAAACTCGCCAGTGGATTTTGCCCGGTTGGTGAACTGCATCGCCGAAAAATCAATATCAGCATTGGTACTGATGGCGCCGCTTCAAACAATGATCTAGATATGTTTGGCGAAATGCGAACCGCTGCCTTACTGGCTAAAGCTGTACACCAAGATGCCCGCACGCTACCCGCCTACACGGCGCTCAGAATGGCCACACTCAACGGGGCAAAAACAGTCGGGTTAGATAATATCATTGGCTCCCTTAAAAAAGGAAAAGCTGCTGATATCACGGCTGTTGACCTCAGTGATTTAGAACACCAACCCCTGTATGATGTTATCTCTCAGTTGGTTTATAACACCGGTCGAGACAAAGTCACCGATGTCTGGGTTGCAGGTAAGCATTTATTAAAAAGCCGACGTTTACTCACCATGAATAAGGCTGAAATCATGAGCCGCAGTCAACAATGGGCAGACAAAATTAAACAGGATAAAACATGACTACAAATGTTGATATGGCTGAAATTGCAAAATTTGATGCGCTTGCTGCTAGCTGGTGGGATCGTGAAGGCCAATCTAAGCCGTTGCATGAAATTAATCCGTTGCGATTAGGCTATATTCAACAGCGCTGTGAACTTAATGGTAAACACGTTATTGATATTGGTTGTGGCGGTGGAATTTTATCCGAAGCCTTAGCAAAAAATGGGGCCATTGTAACCGGGATAGACATGGGAGAAGCCGCACTTAATGTCGCCAAGTTACACGCTCTAGAGACAGAACTGACTATCGATTATCAACATACTACGGCTGAAGACATGGCCGCTTCGTATCCAGCACAATTTGATGTGGTTACCTGCCTTGAGATGTTAGAACATGTGCCTGATCCAGATGCCATTGTCGCCGCTTGTGCCCAACTTGTTAAGCCTGGTGGTCATTTGTTTTTCTCAACCCTGAACCGCAACCCTAAAGCCTATTTATTAGCCGTCGTTGGTGCTGAATATGTGCTCAATATGCTGCCCAAAGGCACACACGATTATAAGAAATTTATTAAACCTGCTGAATTAGCGGCGAGCTGTCGTCAATCTGGATTAATGGTTTCTAATGTCACAGGCTTAAGTTATAACCCACTCTTCAAGCAATATAAGTTGGGCGCTGATGTCTCTGTAAATTATTTAATACATTGCCAAAAGGCCGCTGAATGAACCTCATCCGTGCCGTGTTATTCGATCTGGATGGCACTTTAATTGATACTGCGCCCGACCTGGCCTATGCACTCAACGCAGTTATGCAAGCACAGGGGCTGGCGCCTAAACCCTATGCGGAAATTCGTCCTGTTGCGTCACATGGAACCGTTGCTTTGCTCAAATTGGGTTTTAATATTACACCAGATGCACCCATTTTTGTTTCACTACGCCGACAACTACTCGATGTTTATCTCAACAATATTGCCCGAGAAACACGTCTGTTTGACGGTATGGAAACCGTATTACAGCATCTTGAATCTCAACAGATCCCATGGGGTATCATCACCAATAAACCCGCTTTTCTCACTGAACCACTCTGTAACCAACTGGGATTAAGCAACCGAACAAACTGCATTGTCAGCGCCGATACGACACCGCATGCCAAGCCCCATCCGGCGCCAATGTTGCATGCTTGTGAGTTGATTAGCCAGCCCCCTGAAAACTGTTTATATATTGGTGATGCAGCACGGGATATCGAAGCAGGAAATATCGTCAATATGACCACATTAATTGCTAGTTGGGGTTATCTTGCTAAAGATGATACGCCTGAAGAGTGGCATGCGGATGGTATAATTGACCAACCCAATGAACTTCTAGAATGGCTATAGAATTTTCCTTAGATGCGGCCTACGCCTACTGCCAAAAATTGGCATTTTCACATTACGAAAATTTTCCTGTCGCCTCGTTTCTCTTGCCTAAACGCTTACGCCGCCCTATCAGTGCCATTTACGCCTTCGCCCGCACTGCCGACGATTTTGCTGATGAAGGCAATATAGCTGATAATGAACGACTTGCATTACTCGATACTTATCACAACACACTCATGCAAATAAAAACGCACTCTTTAGCAAATGATAATCCTATTTTTATTGCCCTCTCTGACACCATTCGGCAATATGATCTAGATATCCAACTATTTGATGATTTACTTACAGCATTCAAACAAGACGTAACCCAACAACGCTATACGAGTCACATTCAAGTGTCGCACTACTGTCAGCATTCCGCTAATCCCGTCGGCAGGCTATTACTCCAACTCCATGGCCATACTGATGACCTGTATTTCCAACAATCTGATGCTATTTGCACCGCGTTACAACTGATTAACTTCTATCAAGATATGCAAGATGACTATATGCAACGCAATCGGATTTATCTGCCGCAAGATGACATGGCAATGCAAGGTATTTCTGAAACAGATCTGGGCGCGGAGACAAGCACCCCCAATTTTGCTAAGCTCATGCAACAACAATATCAGCGAACAACAAGCTTACTCCATGTCGGCATCCCTCTCGGCACACATCTGAGTGGCCGTTTCGGTTGGGAAATCCGCACGACTATTCTTGCCGCCTGCACCCTACTCCACACACTCAAACATCGCCCGAGTGATCAGCAATTGCAACGTCCACATTTATCAAAATGGCAGCTGGGTAAAATATTATTACTCAGCCTTAACAAAAAAATATTTTATCAGACTAGTCTCAACCGATTAGTCTGATTTTATTGGTTTTGTGCCTCTTCCATCCCTTTTAGAAATTCCCCTAACGCCTTACCCGCCTCTTCTGGAGACATGTTTTCTAATCCCTCTAAACCCGCTGCTGATTCGCCTAATTGAGATTCAAACTCACCTAATTTCTGGTTCATTTTTTCACCTGCAATATTCGACATCACGCCAAAAGCGGCCAGGATACCAAATACAATTAATGCCGTGTTTTTCTTTAAGCCATGCACCTCTGTGCTGGCAACAACCAATAAATACATTCCCCAAAGCGTCCCAATAATGGAGGCATAAGGAATGAGTGATAATACCGCCACAACAGGCATCAATGCCATTGAATACGCCAAACACCGGTAAGCTGTTTCATAATTATGTGGCGAGCCCATTAACTTCCAAATCACAAAGATAATCGCAGCTGAAATAAAGCTTGCAACCACAATCACAATCGGCACAAAAACAAGCATGCCGATTGCCCCAGAAAATGGTATTTTGCCACTGACCAGCGATAAGACTGAAAGCAAAATTGCAGCAATAACCGCCATGACCGCAACAAAGATAACAGGCTCGGCATACCCACCTGTTTTCGACATGTTCTGATAAAAACCAATTGGATTTTTAACCACCGAAATAGCATCGTTAATAACGGTTGTTAAATTAAATGAAGATGAGTTTTCCATAAAATGACCTCTAAATATTAGTTTGGGATTATTCCAATCATAGTCTATGCCATACAAATAATCTAATCTTAATAAAAATAGATAGTTATTTTCAAAAAACGCATCATTAAATTACTAATATAATATGAATAATGTGACAATGTGCGTCACATATTGACAACACATTTATCCTTTGGACACTCCATTATTCATTAATAAATAATTATTTTCTAAATTTATCAAATAGATAGGTTTAATATTAGGTGTTGGCGTTAATTTTGCATAAGTTATTCTAATAGTAAATTTGTAACGTTAAGACAAATTAGGTTAATCATTGAAAAATATTATTTTATTTTTATTCACATTGCTTATGGTTTCAACCAGTGCATATGCCGACTTCTTTGTCAGAAGTGGACAAACGCTGGTCGTACAACCAGGTGGATTAGTCTTCGATTATAACTGCCATAGCTTCTTTGTAGAAAATGGGGGTAAACTCATCATCGATACCTCTGTTGTTCGAGAAGTAAACCTTTATAGTATTGCCGCTGGCGGCACATTGGAAGTAATTGGTTCTGGTTCACTTGATGTGGGCGGTTGGATAAATAATGGCACCGTTATCGGGACGCCTGTCTTTAGTTTTAATTCATGTTCTGCCACACCCTCGATCTCTGGAACGAGTGATACTGATGGTGATGGGATTATAGATAGTAACGAATCGTGCTTATTAAATATTGACCCTGATAATGATGGTATCTACGCATTTTTGGATCCTGACCATGACTGTAGCGCTATTGGCGGACCTAATGCTGCACCAATTCCTGTCAACCATCCGTTCTTAATATTATGCCTAATCCTTGCATTAGCAGGATTCGGTATGTTCCTCTCGCCCCTCTCGAAAAGGCACTTCTCATGAACATCAAAGTAAATAGTATTTTTTTCCTCTCCATTTTGATGGCAAGTCCTTTATATGCCCAAGATATGGAAGCCATCTTTAATGCGCCTAGTGATGAATTTCAAATTCAACAACCTGCCGGTGTTTTTCGCCTAACGATTGATGGCCAAGGTTTTGTTACCATTAATGATGTTTACACCTTCCCCAATATTGATGGATCACTCAACCAAGTGCTTAAAACAGATGGTGCCGGCGCTGTTTCATGGACTACATTGCTTGATAACGGCCCCACATTACCAGCCGCTGGTAATGTGGGAGACCTATTTTTCAACACAAGCGACAATCAACTTTATGCACATAATGGGACCAGCTGGATCAGTGCCATTGGCCCCACAGGTCCTATCGGTTTAACCGGTCCAATAGGCGCACCTGGTATCAACGGGACTAACGGCACTAATGGGGTCGATGGCGATTCTGCTTATACCGTGGCAGTTAATGGTGGATTTATTGGTACAGAAGCACAGTGGTTAGCCAGTTTAGATGGGGCCGATGGCACTAACGGAACAGATGGCGCTGATGGCGCAACCGGCCCACAAGGTCC
>CAZRAY010000053.1:0-10281 GCA_964598235.1 uncultured Piscirickettsiaceae bacterium | reverse complement strand
ATTAAAGAGATTTTATTCCGCGTCGCAGAGCGTACAAAATTACAGATGACCTTGGTGGCCAACCATGGCATGCGGATACCACCTTCGCAATATATTTCATTTTACCAAGTGCCGCCCGGCTTTGATGTGGCGGATAATGAAATTGTGAAGCGCTTAGATGCTGGCGACTTAGTCATCACAGCAGATATTCCCCTCGCTGCCGAAGTCATTGAAAAGGGCGGCCATGCGCTGAACCCGCGGGGTGAGCTTTATACAACGGACAATATTCGGGCGCGGCTCAGCATGCGTGATTTTATGGATTCATTGCGTGCCAGCGGCGTCGATACCGGCGGCCCTCCCGCCTTGAATCAAAATGACCGCAAGACATTTGCTGATACCTTAGATCGATTTCTCGCTAAGCACTAGGCGGCGCTAAACTGTCTAACGCCCAGCGGGGCTGTGCTGAAAAGGAAGTATCGCCTTGTTGTTTTTTCATTTCAGCGTGACGCATCGCGCCCGCAAACGCAATCATCGCACCATTATCGCTACAAAATTCTTGCCGCGGATAAAAAGTCTCAATACCATGCAGTGTATCCAAACGCAGCCGCAGCGCAATATTTGCGCTCACGCCTCCCGCAACAACGAGACGTTTCCGCCCCGTTTCTTTTAAGGCCCGTTTACATTTAATCGCTAATGTTTCCACCACTGCGGTTTCAAATGCGAGCGCAATATCGGCTTTATCTTGCTGTGTTTTCTGACACGCCATCCACGTATTCATTGCAAACGTTTTCAATCCACTGAAGCTAAAATCTAATCCCGGGCGATTGGTCATCGGTCTGGGGAAAATAAATCGACCTGCTTCACCTTGCTCCGCCAACGCTGCAATTGCAGGCCCGCCGGGATAAGCCAAACCAAGCAATTTTGCTGTTTTATCAAAGGCTTCGCCAACCGCATCATCAATGGACTCACCTAAAATGGCATATTGCCCAACGGCTTGCACGTCGATTAATAATGTATGCCCACCCGACACCAGTAAAGAAAGAAAAGGAAAGGCTGGCGGATTGCTTTCTAATAAGGGAGAGAGTAAATGCCCCTCCATATGATTGACACCCAAAGCCGGCACATCCAATGCCCATGCAATACTACGCCCAATAGAGGCACCCACCAATAAAGCACCTATCAAGCCAGGTCCCGCTGTATAGGCCACCGCATCAATCTCATTTCGTGCGCATTTTGCTTCTTTTAGAACAGAATCGATTAGTGGCAATGTTTTGCGGATGTGATCTCGCGATGCCAATTCAGGCACCACGCCGCCATACTCAGCATGCAGATCAATCTGGCTATATAAGGCATGTGCTAATAGCCCTTGCTCACTGTCATACAGCGCAATGCCTGTTTCATCACAAGATGATTCTATGCCCAATACTTTCATACCAACTATTTTTCCGTGCCACTCATTGCAAATATCTATTATGCCTTTTTTAGCCTCACACGGATAGAAAAGACAACTCATTCACGCGCTATCTTGATCTTTGTTGGGTTTTTCGTATAATGGCTGGTTCTCAATCACTAAATGACCTAGGAAATTAAATGCCTTCAGTCCGCATTAAAGAAAACGAACCATTTGATATTGCTCTTCGCCGCTTCAAACGCGCAGTTGAAAAAGCAGGCACTGTTACCGAATCACGTGCGCGTGAAGCTTACGAAAAGCCAACAACAGTACGTAAACGTGCGGCAGCGGCAGCGGTAAAACGTCACCAAAAGCAATTATCTCGTGATAGCGCTCGTCGCATCCGGATGTATTAAGAGACAAATTCATGCCTCAAGCAGCTAGCCCACTTAAGACAGAAATCCTCGATCACATCAAAGCCGCCATGCGCGCTAAAGAGAAAGATCGCTTAAATACCTTACGTTTGATTTCTGCTGCCATTAAGCAGCAAGAAGTCGATAATCGTGAAGATTTAGATGATGCTGCTGTGTTGGCGACGCTGACTAAGATGTGTAAACAACGTCGCGATTCCATCGAGCAATTTACTGCTGCGGGTCGCAACGATTTGTCTGAAATTGAAATTGCTGAACTTGCTATTATTGCTGAGTTTATGCCAGAAGCGATGAGCGATACAGACATTGCTGCCGCCATTAAAGCCGCTATCGCTGAGTCTGGCGCCAGCAGTATGCGTGATATGGGGAGTGTGATGAACATTCTTCGCCCGCAACTGCAAGGTCGTGCAGATATGGGCGCTGTCAGTGGTCTTATTAAGGCAGCGCTAGCCTAATAATTGCGATTGGTTCTTCACTTCATGAAGAACCGAGATTACGGCAAATCCATATAGGCATCAACGTGCTTATCCCGCTATAATATCGCTTTATGGCTGGCCAAATTCCTTCCCAATTTATTGATGAACTGTTATCTCGTATCGACGTGGTCGATATTGTGGATGCACGTGTTCCGCTAAAAAAAGCGGGTAAAAACCTTTCCGCTTGCTGCCCCTTCCATAACGAAAAAACGCCTTCTTTCACGGTGAGCCGTGAAAAACAGTTTTATCATTGTTTTGGCTGTGGTGCACATGGCTCTGCCATTAGCTTTTTAATGGAATATGACCAACTCAGCTTCCCTGAAAGCGTTCGTGAGCTCGCAGACTCTGTGGGGATGACTGTGCCGACGACGCATTCTGCTGCACCAGTACAAAACCAACAAAACCTATATGACTTGCTTGGTAAGGTTAGCCAATATTATAGTCACCAGCTGCAAAATCATGCCCAACGAGATCAATTCACCCAATATATAGCCCACCGCGGCCTTTCAGCTGAGATCGTTGAGCGTTTCCAAATTGGTATGGCGCCTGATGGCTGGGATAATGTATTGCGTACTTTTGGCGGTGATGCAGCAGGACAAGCACAGCTCGATAAAGCGGGCATGCTCAGCCATAACGATAGCGGCCGCACTTATGATCGCTTTCGTAATCGCCTCATGTTTCCCATCCATGACCGCCGGGGGCGTATTGTCGGTTTTGGTGGCCGTGTGTTAGATGACAGCTTAGAGGGCAGCGGGCCCAAATATCTCAATTCACCCGAAACGCCTGTTTTCCATAAAAGCAATGAACTCTACGGCCTCTATCATGCGCGGAAAAACAATCGAAAACTGACCCAAATTATCATCGTAGAAGGCTATATGGATGTCGTCGCGTTGGCCGAGCAAGGTATTAACCATGCTGTTGCCACGCTTGGCACCGCCACCACCCCTGATCACCTCCGTCAACTCACGCGCTCGGCGCCTGATATTGTCTTTTGTTTCGATGGCGATCGTGCTGGCCGCGAAGCCGCATGGCGTGCCGCAGAAAATGCCTTACCGTTACTCGGCGGCAATTATCAGCTGCGTTTTTTATTCCTGCCAGATGGTGAAGATCCTGATAGCATGGTGCGCCAAGAAGGCGCTGAGGCTTTTCTTGCGCGCATCAACACCGCCCTGCCTTTTTCAGATTTTTTCTTTAACACGCTCGAAAGCCGCGTTGATTGTAGTAGCCTAGATGGCCGCGCTCGCCTGATTGAGATTACCAAGCCGTATTTGCAACATATCCCCGCCAGCACTTATCGAGATATGCTTGAGCAACGCCTAGCAGACACCGCCAAAACAAATTTAGTCCAGCTCAAAAGCCGATTAACGCCGCCGCCAACCGAGCCGAAACCTGCGCAAAATACATACCAGAAAAAGAACGCCTCTCTTTCTCCTCTGCGCATTGCCATCACCATTTTGCTACAACACCCCGAACTCGCCGCCCAACTTGAACGCGCAGGAGATCCGCAACTTATTGCGACACTAGATCGCCCTGGTATTGCTATTTTGGTAAAATTACTTGAAACCTTGGCTGAACAGCCCCACCTTAACACTGCAGCATTGGTAGAGCGCTGGCGGGATACACCCAGCGAACAACATATTCATCATCTTGCCTATGCCTCGCTCTCCTTCTCTGGTGAAGAATTATTAGGGGAGTTTGTTGGCTGCCTAAACCAACTTCAGCAACAAGCAAAACAACAGCGTCATGATCAGCTTACGCGCAAAACATTAAGCGACCTCAGTGATGCTGAAAAACAAGAGTTGAAAGACTTTAAATAGATTGCGCAATAAACGCGCGCAAAAACAAACGCTTGAGTAAATAAGCGCTAAATTGCTATAATATAGGGTCAACCGCAGAAAAACATCCTGCATAAACCTTAAAGGGATCGCATGAAAGAGCAACAAATCCTCATCAAAGAGCTCATTACCCTCGGTAAAGAACGTGGTTACCTGTTCTATGGCGAAATCAACGACAGCTTACCTGCTGATGTTATTGATGCCGATCAGATTGAAGACTTGATCACCATGTTTAATGATCTCGGCATTATCGTCCATGAAGATGGTGTTGATCCTGAAGTCATCGAAAGCATGGCCAATGCTGCTAGTTCGACAGATGATGTCTCTGCTGAAGAAGCCGCCGCTGTCCTTGCCAGCTCTGATGGTGAGTTTGGTCGCACCACCGATCCTGTGCGTATGTATATGCGCGAAATGGGCTCCGTTGAGCTGCTGACCCGTGAAGGCGAAATTGTTATCGCCAAACGTATCGAAGAAGGTTTGCGCCAAAGCTTACTGGCACTCTCCACCTTCCCCCCCTGCCTCACTGAATTTTTAGATCGCTATGAAATCGTTGAAGCTGGCAATATGCGCTTAAATGAACTCATCCGCGGTTTTATTGAGCCCGAAGAAGTCATCTTAGCCAAAGCAGCTGCAGCAGAAGCTGCAAAAATTGCCGCTGCAAATGGTGAAGTTGATGAAGATGCCGAAGAAGTACCTTCTGGTGTTGATCCTGAAGAAGCACACGAACGCTTCACCGCATTACGTGCCGCATTTTCCCGCATTCAAAAAGCAGAAGATGACCAGACACGTACCGTAGCACAAGAAGAAGCCACGGAACGCTTTATGGAGTTCAAACTCACACCAAAAACACTGATCGCATTAAATGAATTAATGTCTTCCGCAATCACCGTTATTCGTAAACAAGAACGCACCATTCTTGATATCGTTGTGACCGATGCAGGCATGGAACGTCGTAACTTTATCGGCTCATTCCAAGGTAATGAAACTAACTTAGACTGGATTGAAAAACATACCCGTGCCAAAAAGCACTATTCCTCTCAAATCCGCAGACATCATGACGAAATCATCTCTGCGCAAACCAAAATTATCACTGTTGAAACAGAGAATAGACTGCCCATTTCGGGTATTAAAAACATCAATCGCACCATGTCGATTGCTGAAGGTAAGGCACGCAAAGCCAAAAGAGAAATGGTTGAGGCTAACCTTCGTCTCGTTATCTCTATTGCCAAAAAATACACCAACCGTGGACTACAATTCCTCGATTTGATTCAAGAAGGCAATATTGGTCTCATGAAAGCCGTTGATAAATTTGAATACCAACGTGGTTACAAATTCTCAACCTACGCAACGTGGTGGATTAGACAAGCTATTACGCGTTCTATCGCCGATCAAGCACGCACTATCCGTATTCCCGTTCACATGATTGAAACCATCAACAAACTCAACCGCGTGGCGCGCCAAATGCTCCAAGAAATGGGTCGCGAACCCACACCTGAAGAAATTGCAGAGCGCGTTGAGATGCCCGAAGATAAAGTGCGTAAAGTGCTTAAAATCTCTAAAGAACCTATCTCTATGGAAACACCTATCGGTGATGATGAAGATTCACATTTGGGTGATTTTGTTGAAGATGCGAATGCCCTATCCCCTTCTGAGTTAGCCGTTATAGAAGGCCTAAAAGAATCGACACAAGGTGTATTAGATAGCCTCACAGAACGCGAAGCGAAAGTGCTCCGTATGCGATTTGGTATCGACATGAACACCGACCATACACTGGAAGAGGTCGGTAAACAATTTGATGTAACCCGTGAGCGGATCCGCCAAATCGAAGCCAAAGCGCTGCGCAAGCTCAAGCACCCAACCCGTTCTGAGCAGCTTCGTAGCTTCCTAGATTCCGAAGGCACATAGGCACTTTTACGGGCCTATAGCTCAGTTGGTTAGAGCAGGGGACTCATAATCCCTTTGTCCAAGGTTCAAGTCCTTGTAGGCCCACCATATACAACAAGCCTTTAGCGTTTTATACGTTAAGGGCTTTTTTGTCAATGTGACACCAGTGTGACTTCTGAAGGGATTGCAGGCGTTTATCACGACCAATCAGACCTTTTTATAAGCCATAAAACTATCCAATTTTCCTTTTCAAAGGTTTAGTAACTTTCAACCTCCTACGAGTTCAGCCAAAAAAAGCTTGTAAAAACGCCTCAAGTGGCCGTGTAAAATTCTTCTCCCCTTACGGTCTTTGATTGCTTCACCCTCTAAGAATTTGCCCGCCCTACCCAAACTTTATAAGCCGTAAAACCATCCGAATTTCTCGCTCAAATATTCAGCCTCTTATATGTTCAGCCAAAAAAAGCTTGTAAAAACGTCTCCATTGGCTGTGTGAAAGCTCTTCTCCCCTTACGGTTTTTCTTTCTTTACCTTGATAAGAATTTACCCGACCTACCTATTTTTTTGAGCCATAGAAACCGTCCAAGTTTCACGTCCAAATATTTAGTAATTTCTAGTCCCCTATAGCTACAGTCAAAGAAAACCTGAAAACCACCTGATTTTATCACTATTTATTTAGTTTTCTAAGTGACACTTTCGACCTGTACCACTCACTTTAAAGCGATATTGCTAAAACATTTAGCCCAATAAAAAACCCACATTTAGCGGGTTATTTTTTTCTCGGCTTGTAGTCCTCATTTATTCTAGGGTTTGGAGGCTTCAATTCCCCCCTTTTTAGCTTGGCCTGCTCTCTGATTTTTCGGAAGTCACGAGCATAGTCTGCTGCTGATTTTTTATTATCTTTCATGCTATACCTCTGCCATCATAATCTATGGCTCTCTGAGTTTTGATATGAGAATGTTCTATTCTCTCAAACATCCATACTTTCATCAATCACCCTTTCTTGAAACTGGTGCTCTGTTTCATCTGGTCGTTGGTGATATTGATAATGCTTTGCACCTTCTATTTTTTTTGCTGTTGTTTTGTATTTATCTACTGGTTTTATATTAGGGGTAGAGACATGACCTGTTGTTACGTGTTCACGTATATACGTTGTTACGTTATTACGCACCGAAAAACCGCTAGAGACCAAATAAAAATGCGCCTTTCCTGTGATTTCACTTTCCAGTAGCTTTCCATTTACTTTCCAATCGCTTTCCAATCGCTTTCCAGTTACTTTCCATTTTTTAGATTGTTTTGGCGGTTTCTTGCGCCAGTCATACTTGCCCAATAATTCACCATCTTCCTTCCAATGTTCAGATAATTTTGGCTCATTGGGTTTGATGCTGGTGGCCTTGAGATAGGATTGGTTGCTTGCTGTCACGCTTTCATATTCAGCAATAAAATAATATCCAATAAGGTGCTTTAATAATTGCTGTGCTTTGTTGTATCTTGGCATGGGATTATTGCCAGCCGTAATACGGTAAAGGTTGGCAAATTTACTTTTTGCTTTAACGGCATAACCGCTTTTTGTTTTCCGTGCGTTGAAATAGCAGATTATCTTTTCATTTGTTTCTACGCTAATCAGTTCAAGCATGAAAGAAGGCATAACCCCGCCGCCTCGTGTCTTTGTGTTAATAGGTTTGGCATCAACACACCGACACAAGACAGGGGCGGGAATCGTCCAGCTTGCTTTCTCTGCTTCTGAAACAATCGGATAAGGGGCTATGCCGTGCATTTAACCGCGTAAACTTTAAGGTGGTTATATGTGCCTTCTAAGGCATCAAACGGTAACGATGCTAGCTTATCAGGTGATATGCCTTTACAGGGAAACCTAGCGGCTAGGAATTGCGTTTTATGCAGTAAGTGTTGCCATGTGATGATGGCGGCTGTGTTATTATTTACGTTCATTGTGAAGTCTCCATTATTTGCGTATTGGGTTGATCAATGATGCTTTTCTGAAAGCCCGTAGATTGCTGTCTATGGGTTTTCTTTTGAGTGGCGCTAAACGTTAGCATTGTTTAACATCTCCACCAGCAAACAGGACGTATTTAGCCTGTCTGTGCTTCCTCCCAGCACCGTCTATGGTGGTTGTCCAATGGGTGATGATCTTGTAACCGCGTTTGCGTAATTCCAACACACGCGCGGCGGGTGACATAATCCCCATTTTTCGACCCTTGAGGGTGGTAAGCGCGCCTTCATTTTGTAGGTGCTTTAGGATGGTTACGCGGTCATTGGCTGCTGTTGAGAAGTTAGTCATTAGTCTTGTCCTCCCACGTGATGAGAGTGTTTAGCAATGTAAACATCAAGATCGGAAAGCCTGTATCTAATACACCTCCCGATTTTGGAGTAAGGCACATTATTTTCTCCCGTACTTCTCCATTTTGCTAGTGTGCGAATATTTACGCTCAAATGATCGGCGGCTTGTTCTGGTGTGATTAAACTTTCTTTGGTGTTCATAATCTATCCTCCATTAACATAGCAGTATGCTGTGCTTGTGGAAAATATTAGGCTGTTAGATTATTATTGTCCAAGGGTAGATAAGTACAAAAAATGTACCCGTTTCTCCTTATTATTTATTTATTTCTCCTAGGACTTTTCGAGCAAGGTATCTTATATCTATATTGGGGCCATTATCAACATCATTGAGGCAAGCATTTAAAATTTGAGTGAACGTGTCATCTTTTCCCTCCGCACATCTTTTTTCATTTTTTTCCTGTGGATAATAGGATGTCGGGGTTTTATTTAGAATATTCTCCATTGCCTCTGCAATACCAAGAGCAAAATGCTCTCGAGGTGAATGCTCTTCATAAATCACGGGTTCAAGCCTATACCCTTCCATCTTATCTTCACCTAAAAAATCCTCACATCCAAATTGAACTCCTTGGAGCATTTGAATAAGGCTTGAGGTGTTTAAACTTTTAGGATTTCCATTTGTTATATTATCTATACCATTGTGAATATAATGCTTTAATCCGCCTGCTTCCCCATACAGGCACTTTATTAGCTCACCTGCCACTTTTTTTGTATGTTTTGCATTGACCCTCATACTTCCTTGGGTTGGCCTGCCTTTTGGGTGAGAAGTTCTCGCTTCCTTGTGAAGAATATATCTATGTAATTGGAGGCGTACTTCGTCAAGAAATACGGCCGTTATTTCTGGTGGCAAATTTATTATTTTTGTAAGCTCTAATACAAGGCTTTTGCTTAAATCTTTTGCCTCACTTACAGGCTCTACATAACCATATTCTGTTTTTGACCTAGGCATCTGCGTCGTTCCTCGCATCGCTCAATAAAGTAACCAAGTCAGGCTGGTGAACGTGTCCAGCTTTTCGGGTTCGATGCCCTAGGCTTGGTTTAACCGTTTACGCTATCGCGTGTATCTCCTCGAGATGTTCAGGCTCACACTTGCTTAAATCATAGCTGCTTTGTAGATTGATCCAATAAGCGGCGGTCATGCCAAAGTATTTCGCTAGGCGCATCGCTGTATCAGGTGTAATTGAACGCCGCTGTTTTAGAATATCGCCCACCCGCGTTGCTGGCATAAAGGTATCTTTTGCCAAGCGGTAGGCTGTGATGTTCATATCTTCCAGCAATTCTTGTAAGAAAATGCCAGGGTGGAATGGATTGTTGATAAAACCGCTATTTTTCATAAATATCTTTCCGATGGCCAAGCCGAACAACTAGCACGATCAGTTCATCATCTTGGATCTCACATATCAAACGATAATCGCCCACACGGTAACGCCAAAACATTGATAATTCACCTTGTAGCGGCTTGCCTAGTTGCCGTGGGTCTTCTAATGGCATTATTCGTTTTCTTAAATACTCGGTAATCCGTTTTGCTTCATTGTGGCCGATCTTTTTAAGCTGCTTACGTGCTTGCTCCGTTAACTCAATTTGCCAGATCAAGCTCTCGCACCACTTCATCTAGTGAATAGGTGCGTTGCTTGCCACGGCGCACTTCTTCCAGCGTTTGCTCTGCCAGATAAATATCTTCTAGTTCTTCTAGGTGTGTTTCGATGGCTTCACGAATATAATAGGTTGCTGTCCTACCTGTTTTACTGGCAAGGTTTTGTAGCCTTGTATAAGTTTCATCTTCTAGCCTTACGGCGGCTTGCTTGCTCATGATTTATCCTCGTTTGCGTTACTTGGTTTACAAGTATATCATGCTCTTATTATTCACCCTCTATTATGCAATTTAATCACATTATCTTTTTGCGTTACCCTTGCTTGAATGTAATTGCCGATCT
>CAZRAY010000052.1:0-10324 GCA_964598235.1 uncultured Piscirickettsiaceae bacterium | reverse complement strand
AATTATCAAAATTAGTTCAGATTAGGCTTGCTTTTTAAGACAGTATCTGACCCTAAATAATTTTGACCCTAAATAATTTTTTTCTTTAGCGGCTAAAACTCAATCCTCTGGTTGTCACGGTTCACACAAGATCGGGGTCACAAGAGTCAGGAAAATCAAGTTGGCTCTAATGACGAATATTTAGTCTCCTAAGTATTAGTACGTATTTACATTGCAAAATTTCTATCGTATTATGCTAGTTGTCACATGTCTTATATCTTTTGTAGGGGAGTTCTAAATTATGAAAAAATCACAATATCTTTTAGGTCTGGTCGGTTTATTCGGCTCGTCATCCGCATCAGCTGCAGCGATTACCGTCGTGTTTGCACCAGCAAGCATTGGTGGAATACCTACCTTAAGTGGCGGTATGTTACTTATTCTCAGTTTATTGCTCGCTGCAGTGGCCTTTCGCATTGTTAAGCAACATCAATCCGGCACATCAATGTTATTGGGAATCATTGGTGTCACTGCATTAATGTCTGGCGCAGGGGGGGTGAAACTCCTCTCTGATGCACAAGCGGGAATTATCCCTACCCCGCTTGTTGGTGGCTCTGTCACTGTTGACCCCGCCAGCTTCTTCAATAACTTCTTTATTAATTCAACGGGTGTGGCACAAACCATAAACAGCGTTAGCTCTGGCGATGGATCCTGTCCTGATGTTAATCTTGATATCGGATTATCTTCTGGATTCCCTCATTGTAGTGTTGGGTTGACCCTCGCTGATGGTGATATCTGTTATGTAAGGTGTAATAATATTATTGTTATTAATTAATGCCCATTAGATAAACCTATATTCATCAATAAAAAAGCCGCTCTTTCTTGAAAGGAAGCGGCTTTTTTACGGTTGTCGCCTTTAACGGCCTCGTAGCCGTGGCCCATTCCTTGTTTTATCTTCCGTTGACGTTGTCGATTTTCTTTGTGCCTTCCTCGGATTGCGTTCTACCCGCGCCGCCCTTTCTTTTCGTTCCCTGCCTGGCTTAGGCAATGGTGCTGATTTTGCCATCCGTTCATTCCGACGACCTTTACCAATTGTCTCCACCGCCACTTGAGGCACTAATTCGACTTCTTCATAAAGCATCGCCAAATCATCGGCTTCTAATAACTGCCATTTACCCATTTTGAGTTGGTTTGGAATAATAATCGGCCCATAGCGCACCCGCATTAAGCGGCTGACTTGCAAACCTTGGCTTTCCCATAAGCGCCGCACTTCGCGATTACGCCCTTCTTGGATCACCACGTGATACCACTGATTCGCGCCATCACCCCCTGCCTTTTGAATATCCATAAACTTGGCAATGCCATCTTCTAGCTCAACACCATCACGTAGAATTTGCATCATTTCAGAGGTGACTTCCCCCAGCACCCGCACGGCATATTCACGATCCATTTCATTGGAAGGATGCATTAAGCGGTTAGCGAGTTCGCCATCGGTGGTCAAAATAATCAAGCCACTGGTGGTAATATCCAACCGCCCCACACTCACCCAACGGCCTTGGTCAGGCGCAGGTAATGATTGGAAAATAGTGCGCCGGCCTTCTGGATCATTGCGGCTACACACTTCGCCCACGGGTTTATTATATAAAAGCACCTGCGGCAAAGCTTGTTGCCATAATCGCTTCGCGGATAGCACCTTGCCTTCTAGCCGCACGGTATCACCCATGCTAATTTGGTCGCCCAGTTTGGCTTGTTCACCATTAACGGTCACTTCGCCTGCTTTGATCAGTGTTTCTAAACCACGGCGTGAGCCATAACCTGCGCGTGCCAATACTTTTTGAATTCTTTCTGCCATTTTCCTGTCTCCCGACATGCGCATATTGCTCTAAATTGTCTTTTTATCCAACTTCGGCGTTGGATTGTTTTTTTCCGTTCCTCATGTATTAACATACACTCCGGTTCTCAAAAATAATCCGCCTTGAACTTGAACAAAAATCCCACTTTATAGCAACACGCTATTATTAATAAAATTTTAATCCGACCTTCGCCCCGTCATTCCCGTGTAGACGGGGATGACGTGAATTTATTTATACGATAACCCCATTGCCGCTCTTACTTCCTCTAAGGTATCCCGTGCCACTTCTCTTGCCGCCTCATTGCCTTCATCTACGATCCGGCGTACATCTTCCGGATGCTCGCTGAGTTCCTTCGCCCGTTCGCGAATCGGCTTTAACTCGGCCGCAATCGAATCAATCAAGGGCCCTTTGCACTCTAAGCAACCAATGCCTGCTGTGCGACAACCTTCTTGCACCCATGCCTTTTGATCCGCATCTGAATACACTTCATGCAATTGCCATACAGGGCAGCGATCTGGGTCACCTGGATCGGTACGACGTACACGATTGGTATCCGTCGGCATCTTCTTGATTTTCTCAGCCAAGCTATCTTCTGGCTCACGCAATGAAATCGTGTTGCCATAAGATTTTGACATTTTCTGCCCATCGAGCCCGGGCATTTTTGAAGCTGGCGTGAGCAAGGCTTGCGGCTCAGGTAAAATTACTTTACCGCCACCTTCTAAATAGCCAAATAATCGCTCAGTATCGCCCAAAGCCAAATTCTGTTGGCTTTCTAATAGCGCCCTTGCCGTTGCCAATGCTTCTACATCGCCTTGCTCTTGGTAGGCACGACGTAGATTCGTATATAGCCTTGAATTTTTCTTACCCATCTTCTTAACGGCCGCTTCTGCTTTTGCTTCAAAATCTGGCTCGCGGCCATAGATATGATTAAAGCGTCTGGCCACTTCGCGGGTGAGTTCCACATGCACCACTTGATCTTCACCCACTGGCACTTGGCCCGCACGGTAAATCAAAATATCAGCGCTTTGCAATAAGGGATACCCCAAAAAGCCATACGTCGATAAGTCTTTTTCTTTGAGTTTTTCTTGTTGATCTTTATACGTTGGTACGCGTTCTAACCATGAAATCGGCGTCATCATCGAGAGCAATAAATGCAATTCCGCATGCTCAGGCACTTTTGATTGCAAGAATAATGACACCGCCGAAGGCTCAATGCCTGCTGCGATCCAATCGATCACCATTTCCCATACGCTGTCTTCAATAATGCCACTATCTTCATAATGTGTGGTTAGCGCATGCCAATCGGCCACGAAGAAGAAACATTCATATTCGTGTTGTAAAGTGATCCAATTTTTCAATACACCGTGATAATGCCCAAGGTGTAATTGCCCCGTTGGGCGCATGCCCGAAACGATACGGCGAGATTGTAATGCGACTGTGTCCAATTACGTGTTCCTTCTAAAAACCGAAAACGGCACTGATAATGCCAACAAAACCATTCATCAACGGCCTTAAAATCATAGTAAGCACGCCCATAAACAGTAAGACAATCAAAATAATAAACCCATAAGGTTCAATCTGACTCACGCGCCACGCCAATGGCCCCGGCAATAAACCAACTAAAATTCTCCCACCATCCAATGGTGGCAACGGCAATAAATTCAACAACATCAAAATACCATTAATCTGGATCCCAGCAACACCCATATAAAACAGCACTTCCAGACTGCCGCCCATCATCAAACCAATCTTAGCAACAACCGCCCACATGAAGGCCATCACAAGATTCGCTGCCGGGCCTGCCAGCGCCACCCAGATCATATCTGTTTTAGGATTATTCAAATTTCGCCATGTCACAGGAACTGGTTTTGCCGCGCCAAAAAGATAAGGGCTTCCCGATATAATTAACATCAAGGGTACCAATATTGTACCTATTGGATCAATATGCTTAATCGGATTTAAGGTCACGCGGCCCATCATTTGCGCCGTACGGTCACCCAATTTCATTGCCGCCCAACCATGAGCATATTCATGTAACGTAACCGCAAACAAGACTGGTAGCGCCCAAATGGCAATATTTTGTACTAATGAAAAATCACCCACCGATTATCTCCAAACCGCCTAAATAAGGCTGCAATGCGGTTGGAATATGGATATTGCCATCGGCATCTTGATGGTTTTCCATCAAAGCCACCAACGTGCGCCCCACTGCCAAGCCAGACCCATTTACGGTATGCACCAACTCTGGCTTACCTGTTTCAGGATTCCGCCAGCGGGCTTGCAAACGGCGCGCTTGAAAATCCTGGAAATTACTGCAAGATGAAATCTCGCGATAAGTCTCCTGGCTCGGCAACCACACTTCTAAATCATAGGTTTTGCTGGATGGCCCACTTAAATCGCCTGTGCATAAATTTACCATGCGATACGGCAATTCCAAATCTTGTAAAATACTTTCTGCATGACCCACTAAGGCTTCTAATGTTGCCCCTGAATCGGCAGGTTTCACAATTTGCACCAATTCCACTTTCTCAAACTGATGCTGACGAATCATACCGCGCACATCGCGGCCATAAGCACCCGCTTCACTTCGGAAACACGGTGTATGCGCCACATAGCGTAAGGGTAAGTCTACCTCCGCAGTAATCGTATCGCGTACGATATTAGTCACCGGCACTTCCGCTGTCGGGATTAAAAATAAGTCGGAGTCTTCCGCTTTAAATAAATCTTCGGCAAATTTAGGCAACTGCCCTGTGCCACGCAAAGAATCTGAATTCACCAAATAAGGTACATACACTTCTTCATAGTCGTGTGTTTGTGTGTGTTTATCCAACATAAACTGCGTTAACGCGCGCTGTAATCGTGCCAGTTGACCTTTCAATACCACAAACCGTGCGCCACTGATTTTAGCCGCTGTCTCGAAGTCCATGCCGCCAAGTTGTTCACCTAAAGCAACATGATCTTGTGGCTCAAAGCGCATTGCTTTGGGCTCGCCCCAACGGCGCACTTCTTCATTATCATCTTCATTTTCGCCAGTGGGCACACACTCCTGCGGCATATTGGGCATGTCCATTGCTGCCACATCAATCTTTGCCAACACATCCGATAAGCGTGCTTCTGCTTCCTTGAGCTGCGCGCCCAGATCATCCACTTCTGCCAATAACGGTGCAATATCTTCACCTGCTGCTTTTGCCTTACCAATATTTTTAGAACGACTATTGCGTTCGGCTTGCAAAGTTTGCGTTTCCACCTGAATCGCTTTACGATCTGTTTCTAATGCCGCTAATAGGGCAACATCCAGCGTATAACCGCGGCGGGCTAATGCCACAGCAACATTTTCAGGTTCACTTCGTAATAATTTGGGGTCTAACATTCTTTCTCTCTTAAAAAACTTGGCGGCCAACTAACAAACCGAACCAAGTTGCCAGCAGGCAAAGTGCCACACTTAGCAAAATATTCATTGCCGCACGCATTAACGCGCCCGACTCAATCAACGTCATCGTTTCCATTGAAAAGGTGGAAAAGGTGGTAAACGCACCTAGGAAACCAATAATAATCACATTCCGCCATGCTTCAGATAACGCCGCGCGTTCCATGATAAGCGCGAAGAAAAAGCCCATCAACAGCGAGCCGATCACATTCACAGCCAACGTACCATAGGGGAATTCTCGCCCAAACACGCGATAAATATTAGCTGACATTAGAAAACGTAACACGGCGCCAAGCGCACCGCCCGCAGCCACAGTCAAAAGCTGTATCAATTGGAAACCTTAATAAATTCCTTAAATCGAGGTCTATTGTACCTTATACCCGTGATACCTCAAACTTACACCGCTTAAACTAATGCGCTGGTACCGTCCGCCCTTCAGCCCATGCCCGTAAACCGCCAATCTTTTCAGCCATCACAATCGCAAGCGGTTGTGTGCGGAATAGCTCTTCAATCACGATATCCGTATTCGGCTCAAGGTTCTTTGCATCTGCAGAATAGATCGCGCTGATAACAGCTTGTTCTATTTCAGCACCGCTAAATTCAGCGCTATTGACCGCCAACTTATCCAGATCAAATATAGTCGGATCTAACTTTCGTTTGGCTAAATGAATTCTAAATATCTCAGTTCTCACATCATGCTCAGGCAAATCAACAAAGAAAATTTCATCCAACCGCCCTTTCCGAATTAGCTCTGGCGGCAAGCTTTCAATATTATTCGATGTCGCCACAATAAAAGATCCTTCATTAGATTCCGCCATCCATGTCAGTAGCGTGCCTAATAATCGCGTCGATACCCCATCATCATTATTATCTTGCGTAATCGCCTTCTCTATTTCATCAATCCAAATAACACACGGTGCCATCACATCAGCCGTCTGCAGCGCACGGCGTAAATTCTTTTCCGTTTCACCAATATATTTGTTATAAAGCGCCGCCATATCAAGCCGCAACAACGGCAACTTAAATTGCCCCGCCACCGCTTTCGCCGCCAAACTCTTACCGCTACCTTGCACCCCTAATAACAAAATACCTTTGGGCGAATCTTGCCCTTCTTGTCTATCTAATAAAGCTTTTTCACGCATCCCCAACCATGATTTCAAATTTTCTAAGCCAGCCACATCCGCAAAATCAGCCGTGTCTGCCTCATATTGAATCACACCATCTTTGCTAAACAACTCATATTTCGCTTCTTGCACACGTTTCACATCGCTATGGGTAATCGCCCCATCATGCACAATTGCCTGCCGAATCAACCGTCGCGCATCTAAGGTTGTAATGCCCGAAAGGTTCGCCACCATCTGATCCATCGCTTGTCTATCTGCCTTAACCGTATTCCCTGTTTCAGCGCGCCATTTCCGCGCCTCATCTTGCACCATAGAATGCAAAATGTTTTTATTCGGCAATTGCAAATGAAATCGCATACACCAAGGCGCCAATTCTTCAGGAATATCCAAACTATGGGTAATGAAGATTAACCGACGCGGAGATTTCTCAAAACCATATGCAATTTCTTTAATAAACCGGGTGGCAACCGGATCGGCAATATAGGGATGGAAATCTAGCAATAAATAATAGCCTTCCTCCGCGGTTGTTTTGATGTGTTTTAACATCTCATTCGGTGCATCAGTATCATCAATCGCACCACTTAATTCTATCTGGGCATTCCGCAACCCTTCCGTGGCAGACCACCGAAAAATAGACTGATTGAGCTTCAAACCAAAACGAATAAACAAATCAATCGCCCGCGGTTCTTCTTGGGTTTCAATAACGATAATCGGCGTATCGCTGCGAAGCGCAATTTCTAAATCTTTCAGTTCTGGCATGGTTTATCGCTTCATAAATAAAATTGTCTAGCAGTATATCATGCTGGATTTTGATGAGTTTGAGCTCTAGAATTTCAGCGGCAACAATTAACTTAAACAATTTGTTGGACGATGTTTGTTTTCCATATTCAACCATACCTCCCCACCATCTCCCCAAGCGGTACCACCTTAATCTTACTCGCATGCCCCGCGCTACCAAAGGCCTCATAACGTGCTTCGCAAATGGTTTGCATGGCGGCGAGTGCCACTTTGTAAAATTTCCGCGGGTCAAAATCAGATGCGTTTTCTGCTTGGGTCAAATATCGGCGAATAGACCCTGTGGAAGCCATTCGCAAATCGGTATCAATATTTACTTTCCGCACACCATATTTGATCCCCTCAACAATTTCTTCAACCGGTACGCCATAGGTTTGGGCAATATCACCGCCATGGTCATTGATTATTTTTAACCAATCTTGCGGCACAGAGCTTGAGCCGTGCATCACAAAATGGGTGTTTGGCAAGCGTTGTTGTAGGGTTTTCAGGTGACTAATCGCAAGGATATCGCCAGTGGGCGGTTTGCTGAATTTATACGCGCCATGGCTGGTGCCTATCGCAACCGCTAAGGCATCAATATTGGTTTGTTTCACAAATTCGACGGCTTCATCAGGATCCGTAAGTAATTGGCTCGGATCGAGTTGATCAGGAGAGCCATGCCCATCTTCTTCCCCCATCATGCCCGTTTCAAGCGAACCAATGCAGCCAATTTCGCCTTCAACCGATACCCCACCTGCATGCGCCATATTAACCACTTTCCGTGTGACTTCGACGTTATACTCAAACGATGAAGGCGTTTTCATATCTTCCAATAATGAACCATCCATCATCACCGAACTAAAGCCCGATTGAATAGCCCGCGCGCAAATATCAGGAGAGGCGCCGTGATCTTGATGCATCACGACGGGGATATGGGGATATTGCTCAATAGCGGCCAAAATGAGATGACGCAAAAAAGCCTCGCCTGCATATTTCCTCGCGCCTGCCGAGCCTTGCATAATAACCGGGCTATCCGTGGCATCGGCTGCCTGCATGATAGCTTGCACTTGCTCCATATTGCTCACATTAAATGCCGGCACGGCATATTGCTGCTCTGCCGCATGGTCTAATAATTGCCTTAATGAAATTAATGCCATGTTGTTACCTCACTACCTTTCGGTTTCCTCGTCTTTCCCGCGAAGGCGGGAATCCACTTTTTATACACCCATGGATCCCCGCCTACGCGAGGATGACGGATAATAAATTAACTGTCATCCCGACCACTCTATGCTCCTGCACATCACCATCGCGGAGGGATCTTGCGAACTTCGAAGATCTCTCCTAACGTCGAGATGACAGGCGTTTCTGTTTCACGCTTTCCCGCGAAGACGGGAATCCACTTTTATATACCCATGGATCCCCGCATACGCGAGGATGACGGATTTACCCATAAACTGCATCATTTTCTTTGGGTTGCACCATATCGCCAACGCGCACGAGTTTCAATGCGTTGGTGCTGCCTTCCATTTCTAAATCACCTTTTGTGATGATCACTAAATCACCATCTCGCACCACGCCACGACGCTGTAATTCATCAATCACTTCAAGATTAAGCGCCGCATGGTTACTGTGATCCATGGTAAAACTCACGGGATACACACCCCGATAAAGCGTGACCTTTCGTCGTGTTGCCACATGGGGCGTGAGTGCAAAAATAGGAATGCCCGAACTGATACGCGACATCCATAATGGGGTGGATCCTGTTTCGGTTAACGTGGCAATCGCCTTCACATCCAAATGATTCGCCATATACATCGCCGACATCGCAATCGCTTCATCCACTTTATGAAATTCTGAACGGATCCTGTGGCTTGATTCCCGAATAGAGGGCTGTTGCTCCGCCTGCAAACAGATACGATTAACGGCTTCAATAACCTTCACGGGATGCTTACCCACTGCCGTTTCACCCGATAGCATCACGGCATCTGTACCATCCAGAACGGCATTGGCAACATCAAACACCTCGGCGCGAGTTGGAATCGCATTTTCAATCATCGACTCCATCATTTGCGTCGCCGTAATCACCACGCGATTAAGCTGTCGTGCACGTAAAATAATGTGTTTCTGAAGCGGTGGCAATGCCGCATCACCCACTTCTACGCCTAAATCACCCCGCGCCACCATCACGCCATCCGATGCTTCAATAATTTCATCAATTACCTCAATGGCCTCAGCGCGTTCAATCTTCGCAATGATGCCGCATTTTCCACCGGCGGCTTCTAACAATTCTCGTGCATATTCAATATCAGCCGCTGACCGCGGGAAAGACACGGCAATATAATCCGCTTCCATTTCCGCCGCTGTGATTAAGTCAGCTTTATCCTTTTCGGTTAGCGCTTCTGCAGACAATCCGCCGCCTTGGCGATTGATGCCTTTATTATTGGATAGCGAACCGCCGATTGTGACCTTGCACACCACGCGTGAGCCATCCACTTCAGTCACCCACAACACAATCCGACCATCATCAAGCAACAACGTATCGCCACGCTTCACATCTTGCGGCAACGGCGCATAATCAACGCCTACTTGGTTCACATCCCCTGCCTCTTTATCCAGCGCAACATCCAACACAAACTGTGCACCCTCTTCCAGCATGATTTTGCCATCTTTGAAGCGGGCAATCCGAATTTTCGGCCCCTGCAAATCAGCCAACACACCCACCTGATGCCCATAAGCCCGCGCACGATTCCGCACCGTCTCCGCCAACGCAACATGCTCGCTCGCCTCACCATGCGAGAAATTCAACCGCACCATATCCACACCCGCTTCAATCAGCGAATCTAATACTTCAGGTGTATTCGTTGCAGGCCCAAGGGTCGCAACGATTTTTGTTCTTCTTTTTACTACCACTTAACTTACTGCTCCAAATTTAAATAGCCCTCCCCTGCTGGGGAGGGTTGGGAGGGGAGAATCAAATTTACAGATTTTATCCCCTCACCCAAACCCTCTCCCTAAGGGCGAGGGTTTAATATATTACGCTCGTGATTCAAGCATCGCGACTGCCGGCAACACCTTGCCTTCCAAGAATTCAAGGAACGCACCGCCACCCGTCGAAATATAAGATACATCATCACTAATGCCATATTTAGACACCGCCGCCAGCGTATCGC
>CAZRAY010000051.1:0-11202 GCA_964598235.1 uncultured Piscirickettsiaceae bacterium | reverse complement strand
AGGCCGAAGCGCATTTTTCGGGGGGCGAGGTTGGCGACCATGACGGTGAGTTTGTTCACCAAGTCTTCGGGCGCGTAGGCGGATTTAATGCCTGCGAACACTTGTTTTTGGCCGTTGCCGATATCTAGGGTGAGTTGCAGCAGTTTATCTGCACCTTCGACATGCTGGGCATCTACGATACGGGCGATCCGCAGGTCAATTTTGGCGAAATCATCAAAGCTGATTTCATCGGCAATGGGTTCGATATCGCTATTGCTTGCTGTGGGCGTTTTGATGTCGGCGGTTTCCATTGTTTCTTGTGAATCAGCTTGGATCGCTTCAATTTTGGCGGCTTCGATCCGTGTCATTAAAGGTTTGAATTTATTGATGCTGTGATTGAGTAGGGGTGTGCTTAAATCAGCCCATTGGATTGGGGCGATATTAAGGAAAGCTTCTGCTTGCTCGGCGGTGCGTGGTAATACCGGCTTGAGATAACCAATCAGAATGCGGAAGAGGTTAATGCCCATGCTGCAAACATCATGCACAGCTTGCGCTTGGCCTGCTTCTTTAATCAGCGCCCAGGGCTTTTTATCATCAATATATTGGTTGGCTTTATCGGCTAGCGCCATTATTTCACGCATGGCATGACCATATTCACGCGATTCGATTTTTTGAGCGATGCTATCAGCTTGTTGGGTGAATTCAGCGAATAATTTAGGCTCAGCCAGATTATCGGTGAGCTTGCCATCAAAGCGTTTACCAATAAACCCGGCACATCGGCTGGCGATATTGACAACTTTGCCGACTAAATCAGAGTTGATACGCGCTTGGAAGTCTTCAAGATTTAAATCGATATCATCGATGCCTGAGCCGAGTTTGGCGGCATAATAATAACGCAAGTATTCTGGATCAAGATGGTTGAGATAGGTGCGCGCTTTGATGAAGGTACCGCGTGATTTAGACATCTTTTTGCCATCAACGGTTAAGAAACCATGGGCAAAAATAGCCGTCGGCAAGCGAAAGCCTGCGCCTTGCAACATCGCAGGCCAGAAGAGGGCATGGAAGTTAATAATATCCTTGCCAATGAAATGAAACATTTCAGTTTCACTATCAGCGGCAAGATATTGATCAAAATCAATATTGTCCTTATCACAATACTGCTGAAAGCTGGCAAGATAACCAATGGGTGCATCCATCCAAACATAGAAAAACTTGCCGGGCGCATCTGGGATTTCAAAGCCAAAATAGGGTGCGTCGCGGGAAATGTCCCAATCTTTTAAGCCGGCTTCAAACCATTCTTGTAGCTTGTGGCTGACTTCTGATTGTAGGTGATTATCGGTGCGTGTCCATTCTTGTAACATCGGCTGAAAATCACCTAGTTTGAAGAAATAATGTTCTGACTCTTTGGTGATAGGCGTCGCACCCGATACGGCAGACACGGGGTTTTTAAGCTCGGTCGCATCATAAGTGGCGCCGCAGGCTTCGCAATTATCCCCATATTGATCGTCAACACCACATTTTGGGCATTCACCTTTGATAAAACGATCGGGTAGGAACATTTCTTTTTCTGGATCGTAGGCTTGGCTGATGGTGCGCGTAGTGATGTGCCCTGCTTCGCGATTGGCGAGATAAACGCGGTTGGCCATCGCTTTATTTTCTGGGCTATGGGTGGTAGAGAAATGATCGAATGCGATGGCGAAATCAGCAAAGTCTGCTTGATGTTCTTGATAGGTGTTTTCAATCAGTTGTTCTGGTGTAATGCCTTCGCTTTGCGCACGCAACATGATCGGTGTGCCATGGGCATCATCGGCGCAAATATAATGGCATTCATGCCCACGCATCTTTTGAAAGCGCACCCAAATATCGGTTTGAATATATTCAACAAGATGGCCGAGATGAATCGATCCGTTGGCATAGGGTAGGGCGCTGGTAACCAGTATTTTTCGTTGCATGGATTGCTTTCAGTTTTTAAAGTCAATAATGCGATGGAAGATACCAGAAACGGGTTGTTTTAGCCATTAAAAAGTCTGACACGCCTCACCCAACCCTATCCCGCTGGAGAGGGTTATTTGGAAGTAGAATAAAATTCTTCCATGCTAACTGAATGTCCATTATCGATAACAATGCGAGCATGCGAACGATTGAGACCACGTGGCGAGGTGGCGCCGCAAGCATGGGCAATGATGCCGACTTCTTTAACCATGTTTTGAGCATAGTTGGCGACACGGACGGCTTTGAATTTGGGGTCTAAGCCGCGTTGACGTTTTGGATCGTGGGTGGTGATGCCTGTTGGGCAGGTGTTTTGGTTGCATTGCAAGGCTTGGATACAACCCAAGGCAAACATAAATCCACGGGCATTGGTAATGAAATCAGCACCCACACAAAGCGCCCAAGCCACATCGGTTGGGTTCACTAATTTTCCTGAGGAGATAACACAGATGCGTTTGCGTAAATTATATTCATGCAGCTTATTGACGAGCAAGGGTAGGCTTTCACGCAACGACAAGCCGACGGCATCAATTAACGGCATGGGGGCGGCACCGGTGCCACCTTCCGCGCCATCAATGGTAATAAAATCAGGGGCTTCTATTTGATCGCGTTTGATGATTTCTTGGAACAGCGCATCGACATGCGAAGGGGATCCGACCACCATTTTAAAGCCAACCGGTTTGCCTGTGATATCGCGTATATGATTCACCATATCGAGTAAATCTGCATATTCATTAATTTCGGGGTGTCGGTTTGGGCTTAAAGAATCTTCATGTGCTGGGATGCCACGAATTTCTGCAATTTCTTCAGTGACTTTTTCAGCAGGTAACATACCGCCTTTACCCGGTTTGGCACCTTGACTGAGCTTGATTTCAAACATTTTAACGGCCTTATGGCCAGCAATCCTGCGGAGCTTAACGTCATCTAGGCGGCCTTGTTCATCACGCACGCCATTTTTAGCCGTACCAATTTGGAACACGATATCAGCCCCGCCCCTGATATGGTAAGGGGAGAGCCCGCCTTCTCCTGTATTCATCCAGCAGCCTGCTATTTTTGCGCCGTGGGATAGCGCCAATACGGCGGGTTTCGAGATCGCGCCATAACTCATCCCTGAGATATTGAAGAGTGAGCTTGTGGTGTATGGTTGCTTACAGAAAGGACCAATAGTGAGTGGGTTGGGTTTAACAACATCTTCACCTAGGGTTGGAAAGGCACAATTTACAAATAGTACGTGACCCGGATGTTTGATTTCTTGGCTAGATCCAAAAGCAACTGTATTGCTAATGTTTTTTGCAGCACGATATGCCCACGAGCGTTGTGCACGATTAAACGGGAGTTCTTCGCGATCCATGGAGAAAAAATATTGCCGAAAGAATTGCCCCACATGTTCGAAAAAATAACGGAATCGGCCAATGACAGGATAGTTTCGTCGAATCGTTTGTTCGGTTTGTGTGACGTCAATAATATAGATAATAACGATCCACAGCGCCGCTAGACCGATGACGAAAATAAATAATGAGGCCATTATCTCTAGGGTAAAAATAAGGCCTTCTACAAACCCAGACATGGCAAAACTTTCGATTATCATGGTTTTTCCTTTATCACTGTTGTTAGATGATAGACGAGTTTCGTTATGGGATGTTACAGACGTAACAAGCGTTAGTGATCTGCGTCTATTGAGGTATAGTAGCGGGAATTAATAGAGAGATAAATAATGACAATCGTTGAACAGATACCGTTAATGATTCCAGGCGTTAGCAGCAGTCAAGGTATGCCGTTAAGAGTATATAACCCTTACGATAATGTATTGTTAGGTGAAGTTGCGACAGCAGATGGCCCTGCCATTGAGCAAGCACTGGAAAATGCACGTGCTTTATTTGCTGATAAATCAAATTACCTCTCTATTGATAAGCGAATAGCCATATTAGAACGCGCGATGGTCTTACTGACCACGCAATCTGAAGCATTGATTTTGGGCGCCACCCAAGAAGGGGGCAAGCCGTTAATGGATTCGAAAGTTGAAATGGCGCGCTGTATTGATAGCTTGCGGATTTGTGTTGATAGTTTGCGTAATGATGCTCCTCCTACGGTACCTATGGATTTGAATGCGGCCTCGCAGGGTAGAAAGGCTATTGTAAGCAAAGAACCGATAGGCGTTGTCGTCGCAGTGAGCGCATTTAATCATCCTTTAAACTTAATCGCACACCAAGTGGGTCCTGCTATTGCGACGGGTTGCCCAGTGATTGTGAAACCGGCAGAAGATACACCGCTATCCTGCGCGCGATTAGTGCGTATTTTTCATGAGGCTGGCTTGCCTGACGCCTGGTGTCAATTCGTGATGCCAGAATCTATCACCCTATCCGAGATGTTAATAACCGATGAACGGGTCGCCTTTTTCAGCTTTATTGGCAGCGCTAAAGTGGGTTGGTATTTACGCAGTCAACTGGCCGCTGGCACCCGTTGTGCCTTAGAACACGGTGGTGTTGCACCCGTTATTATTATGCCAGATGCCGATATTGAAAAGGCATTGCCAGGGTTAGTGAAAGGGGCGTTTTATCATGCAGGGCAAGTGTGTGTGTCGGTGCAGCGTATTTTTGTACATCAATCGCTTGCCCATACCTTTGCATCGCAATTAGCTACCGCAGCAAAAGCGCTGCTTGTTGGCGATCCTTTAGATCCAGAGACAGAAGTCGGGCCACTTATTCGCGAGACGGAGGTGATGCGGGTTGATGAGTGGGTGCAGGAAGCAATTGTAGAAGGTGCAGATTGTTTATCGGGTGGTGCACCAATAACGAGTCAATGTTATGCACCTACGGTGTTATATCAGCCGCTGATGCAGAGCAAGGTGATGACAGAAGAGATTTTTGGCCCCGTAGTGTGTGTGGTGCCTTTTGATCTGATTGATGAAGCGATAGCAGCGGCAAATAGTTTGCCATTTGCTTTTCAAGCGGCGGTATATAGCCAAAACAGCGCATTGGCAATGAAAATTAGTGAGCAGTTGGATGCCTCAACAGTGATGATTAATGACCATACGGCATTTCGAGTAGACTGGATGCCGTTTGCGGGGTTGAAGCAATCAGGCCTAGGTGTGGGAGGGATCCCTTACACGATGGATGACATGCAGGTGAATAAAATGGTGGTGATGCATGCTAATAGCCTAGATTAGGTATAATTGGCTATCAAATCTAAGAATCTGGGATGGGTATGACAACAGGGCGAACATTATTAAACGATCCCTTACGTAATAAAGGGACGGCATTTAGTCGGCGAGAGCGTAAAGCATTTGGATTGACAGGCTTATTGCCCGCTGTTGAAGAAACACTGGCGGAGCAGGTATTCCGCGCCTATAAACAATATAAGAAAATAGCTACTACATTAGATAAATATTTATTTTTACGTGCGATACAAGATGAAAATGAGACGTTGTTTTATCGCTTGATTCAAACCCATTTAATCGAGATGATGCCGATTATTTATACGCCCACAGTCGGTGAGGCATGTCAGACACTATCAGCAAATTATCGCCAGCCTCGAGGGCTATTTATTGCGTATCCTGATCGCGATGAGATTAATGCTATCTTGCAGCAACAACCTGATGATATTCGAGTAATTGTAGTGACGGACGGTAGCCGTATTTTAGGCTTAGGCGATCAAGGCGCAGGGGGCATGGGGATACCGATTGGTAAATTGGCCTTATATACCGCTTGTGGTGGTATCAATCCAGCACATTGTTTACCTATTATGTTAGATGTGGGGACCAATAATTCTGATTTATTAAATGACCCACAATATATTGGCTGGCGACAAGAACGGGTAAATAAAGCGGACTACAATAATTTTCTAGATGATTTTATTCAAGCAGTGAAATATAGATGGCCTCAAGTATTGCTGCAATTTGAAGATTTCTCGCAACAAAATGCGATGCCCTTGCTCACGCGTTATCGCGAGCAATTATGTTGTTTTAATGATGATATACAAGGCACCGCTGCCGTGACAGTAGGGGCCTTATTGGCCGCTTGTAAGGCCAAAGGTGAAGTCTTATCGGAACAAATAATTTCCTTTGCAGGTGCGGGTTCGGCGGGTTGTGGTATTGCAGAACAGATCATTGCTCAAATGTGTACAGAAGGCTTAACACCTGAACAGGCACGCAATCGTATTTTTATGGTTGATCGGTGTGGCTTATTAACGGATAACATGACCGATTTACATGATTTCCAGCATGCACTGGCGCAGCCTGTCATGCTGACGGAAAATTGGCAGTGTCATGGTGAACACCCTGGGCTATTAACCGTGATGCGAGAAGCAAAACCCACTATTTTGATCGGTGTTTCTGGTCAAACAGGCTTGTTTACGAAGCGGTTAATAGAAACGATGGTTAGTTATTGTTCACGGCCGATTATTTTCCCATTAAGCAACCCATCGAGCCAAGTGGAAGCGACGCCTGCACAATTAATTGAATGGACGAAAGGCCAGGCATTACTGGCAACAGGCAGCCCCTTTGCACCCGTGCATTATGGTGACCAAGCGTTTAGCATTCCACAATGTAATAATAGCTATATTTTTCCAGGCATTGGCTTGGCTGTTATGGCTGCCAATATAACAAGAATTACAGATGAAATGTTGATGACGGCAAGCACGATATTAGCAGCAACCTCTCCTTTGGTTAAAACAGGTGAAGGTAGTTTATTACCTGCGTTAACTGATATTTCAGAGGTGAGTAAACAAATTGCTTTTGCCATTGCTAAAGTGGCACAAACAGGCGGGCAGTCAGGCAATCATATGAGTGATAATGCACTAACGATTGAAATTGACACCCTTTTTTGGCAAGCGAAATATTAATCGACATTTATAGCACCAATAAATATTGGTGCTAAATAGAAAGGGTGGAAAGTGGAAGAAAATGAAATAGCGCATCATGCAAATTTAGCAGGTAAGCCCTCTTTATTACAGTGGTTTATAGTGATCTCTGCGGCTGTATTTGTAGGTAATATCACTGCTTTTGTTATTGAAAAAATGATTGAAGATCGGCAAGGGATATCAAATGAAACAAAACAAACTTCGATTGATACGGAAGCTAGGAAAGTATTACAATCATTGGGGGTTTCCCCACCAGCAATAGGACAAAATACGGTCGATCCTGCTGTGCAAGCGGAGCAAAAACGTAATCAATTGATTGCAGCGAAAGCAGAATGTGATACTTGGACACAAAAGTTAATGGCAGAAAATAGCGCGGTGAATCGTATGAGCAAGAATAGGGCGTGTCAGCAAGTGAGCCAATTTATGAACCAGCTTGAAGCTGCTGGCCACCCCCCCTAAAACAGGCAAAAAAAAACAGCTACCGAAGAACGATAACTGTTTTTTTATTATGGTGCGCCCGACACGATTCGAACGTGTGACCGCCTGGTTCGTAGCCAGGTACTCTATCCAGCTGAGCTACGGGCGCATAATGCGTTAATTATACTTGGTTAGCGCCCTACGGGCAATCAAACTGAGATACAATTAATCAATAAAACATAGTAATTAAATGGGACTAAAAAATCAGTCTTGATATCTAATTGGCGGAGAGCGAGGGATTCGAACCCTCGATAGGGGTAAACCTATACACCCTTAGCAGGGGTGCGCCTTCAGCCACTCGGCCAGCTCTCCATGTTTAGCCGCACATTATAGCAGGACTTGACCGTTTGGGGTATCGATTTATACGCTATTTTATAATTTTTATCTGTGGATCACTTTAGTCGTGATTACCATCGAATTCTTCTTCGTTTTTGATCCGTTCGTAGATTTCTTCGCGATGCACGGAGACATCTTTCGGTGCTTCAATACCAATGCGAACTTGATTTCCTTGGATCCCGAGGACATTGATCGTGATGTCATCGCCAATAATTAGTGATTCACCGATTCTGCGGGTGAGTATAAGCATGTTTTACCTCTCATAAAAAGCCTCCTAGCTTGGTTAAAATGGCCAGGAATTCTATGATTCCTTTTGCCTATACTCCTCCGGTAGTATATTTATTAAGTATAATTATACCACTGATTTTGACAGCTGAAAACAAATATTTTGTGAATTCATGCATGTTTTTTTTATTCTAGTTTAAACGCATCATGTAATGCACGCACCCCTAACTCGAGATACTTTTCATCCACTACAACGGAGATTTTAATTTCAGAGGTCGAAATCATGCAGATATTAATGGCTTCATCGGCGAGCGTTTTGAACATGGTGCTTGCGATGCCTGCATGAGAGCGCATGCCTACACCAACCAGCGATATTTTAGTGATTTTATCATCGCCAATGACTTCGCGTGCATTCAGATTCTTGGCTGTCTCATTTAAAATGGATAAAGCCTGTTTATAATCGTTGCGATGGACGGTGAAAGTGAAATCAGTGGTGTCATCTTGGCTCGTGTTTTGGATGATCATATCAATTTCGATATTTGCATCGGCAATCGGGCCTAATATTTGTGAGGCAATGCCAGGGTGATCAGGCACGCCTAAAATAGTGACTTTGGCTTCATCGCGATTGAATGCGATACCAGAAATAAGGGCTTGTTCCATCGTGGGATCCTCTGCTGCGATAAGCGTGCCACCACCTTCTGTGAAAGCGGAGAGTACGCGCAACGGTACATTATATTTACTGGCAAACTCAACTGAACGAATTTGCAAAATTTTGGCACCTAAGCTGGCCATTTCGAGCATTTCTTCGAATGTAATGCGATCCAAACGGCGTGCTTCAGGTACAACGCGCGGATCGGTGGTGTAAACACCATCGACATCTGTGTAGATTTGGCATTCATCTGCTTTAAGTGCGGCAGCGAGTGCAACAGCCGTGGTATCTGAACCGCCACGGCCGAGCGTGGTGATATTGCCATCTTCATCGCACCCTTGGAAACCAGCGACAATAACAATATGGCCAGCAGATAAATCAGCGCGAATCCGACTATCATCAATTTCCATGATGCGCGCTTTGTTATGGGTGTTATCCGTCAAGATACGTACTTGGCTACCCGTGTATGAGTTTGCTTGTACACCTATTTGCGCTAAAGCCATGGATAGGAGCGCAATCGTGACTTGTTCGCCGGTAGACAACAACACATCTAGCTCACGCCCTTGTGGCTGGTCATGCAAATTATTTGCAAGCGCCATTAGTCGATTGGTTTCGCCACTCATAGCAGAAACGACAACGACTAAGTCATGACCTTCATCTTTGAATTTAAGCAGTTTTTTGGCGACTTCTTGGATCCGCTCTACGCTGCCAACGGAGGTGCCACCATATTTTTGTACAATAAGTGCCATTTATGCCCCCAACTGATTGCTTAGCCAATCAGATACAGATTCGAGTGCGGCAGGGAGTTGCTTGGGTAGGGTGCCGCCGCCTTGTGCCATATCAGGTCGGCCGCCGCCTTTGCCGCCGACTTGTGCGGCAACATGGCTCACTAAATCGCCGGCACGCACTTTATCGGTTACATCTTTAGTGACACCCGCAATTAAGGTGATTTTGTCACCTTCAACTGAGGATAGGATGATCGCGGCACTGCCCAATTTATTTTTGAGTTGGTCGACCGTATCACGCAGGCTTTTACTATCGGCGCCATCAAGATTTGCAGCGAGTACTTTAACGCCGTTAATATCTTGTGCGGAGCTGGCTAAATCGCTACCCGCACTGCTGGCCAGTTTAGATTTGAGGGTCTCTAATTCTTTCTCAAGTTGGCGAGTGCGCTGCACCAATTGACTTGCTTTCTCAGCCACATTATCTGGGTTAGCCTTAATTAATACTGAGATGTCATTTAATCGTGTTTCATTACCGGCGATATAGTCGAGTGCGTGTTCGCCCGTAACGGCTTCAATACGGCGCACACCTGAAGCAATCCCAGCTTCTGAAGTGATTTTAAGCAAACCAATATCACCCGTTCGGTTGGCATGCGTACCACCACAAAGTTCAGTGGAAAATTCACCCATGCGTAAGACGCGGACTTCTTCATCATATTTTTCGCCAAACAAGGCCATTGCACCTGATGCTTTGGCTTCATCTAAATCCATCAATTTGGTTTCAATGTCATTATTTAGGCGAATTTGTTGGTTCACAAGGCGTTCAATATCGTGTAGTTGTTGTGTATTTACGGGCTCAAAGTGTGAGAAATCAAAGCGTAAACGGTCTGCATTCACCAACGATCCTTTTTGGGTGACATGATCGCCTAATACTTGCTGCAATGCGGCATGGAGTAAATGGGTGGCAGAATGATTGAGTGCGGTTGCAAGGCGGTTAGACTCATCAATTTGTGCAGTAACATGGTCGCCAACAGTAAAGCTGCCAGTTTGGCATTCACCGATATGGGTAAAGGCTTTACCTTGTTTGCGCGTATCCGATACGTTAAATTGTGCAGTATCTGTTGAGATGGTGCCGATATCGCCAGCTTGGCCACCTGATTCTGCGTAAAAAGGGCTATGGTCTAATACGATGATGCCTGTTTGGCCTTGTGGCAGCTTGTCGACATGTTCGCCATCAACTAAGATATTAGTGATTACCGCTTTATCATGTGTTTTTTCATAGCCGCAAAAATAGGTTCCGCCAGTAATATTAATTTCACTTGAGAGTGCGCCTGCAAATTGGCTAGCAGAGCGGGCGCGATTACGTTGCGCTTCCATTTCACGTTCAAAACCAGCCACATCAAGGGTGAGTTCACGTTCGCGCGCAATATCAGCAGTCAGATCAATTGGGAAGCCATAGGTGTCATAAAGTAAAAAAACAGTTTCACCAGAGATCTCTTTATCTGCAATATTATCAATAGCTTGCTCTAATACTTTTAAACCATTATCGAGTGTATCAGCAAACCGTACTTCTTCTTGTTTTAAGGCGCGCTCGACTTCAGATTGTGCTTTTGTTAGTTCAGGGAATGCTTCGCCCATTTCAGTCACTAAAGGTGTAACTAATTTATAAAAGAAAGCATCTGTTAGCCCTAATTTATGGCCATGACGAATGGCACGGCGGATGATCCGACGTAAAACATATCCCCGGCCTTCATTAGAAGGCTGCACACCATCGGTGATCATAAAAGCGCATGAGCGAATATGATCGGCAACCACGCGTAATGAGGTATGGCTACTATCTTGAGTGCCAGATAATTTTTGAATGGCGGCAATGAGGTTTTTAAATAAGTCGATATCATAGTTATTATGCACGCCTTGTAAAATGGCAGCTAAACGCTCCAGCCCCATGCCGGTATCAACGGAAGGTTT
>CAZRAY010000050.1:0-11304 GCA_964598235.1 uncultured Piscirickettsiaceae bacterium | reverse complement strand
TTCAGCTTCCCTTAAATAAATGCACAACTATTTTTATGCAAATATCTGCAAAAAGACTTATTTGAGTTGATTTATTAGAGCAAATTCAAATTATTGACATAATGCTGGCAGATGAATTACTATAGCTTTCGGTAGTACCATCTAAATTTATGGATAATTTAAAATTCTTGAGGGAGAATTCAGCATGACACACCCAATTTCTACGGCATCTACATCAAAAACATCATGGATTAGACAAGCCACATTGTTGTTTGCATTAACTTTTCTAATAGGGAGCGCCAACGCGGCCACTTTAAATATCACCACACAATATAGTAATACCGGTGGCGGTGCGGGTAATTTGAATCAAACCACAGATACCATAAATGGTAACGCGGTTTGTGCCGCAGCGAATACCTATGCGAATGGCACACCGGGTTGCGATATGTCAGCAGACCCAGGCTATACGGATCCAAATGCTACGCCGCTTGATCCCTCTGATGATATTCCGACGGGTGATTTGATTATTCGAACCAATGATGTGTTTATTGTGAGCGCTGGCTTTAGTTGGTTAGGCAATGCAAACGTAGGTGAGGATGAAGTGACCTTGACGGGTACACTCCCAGCAGGCGCTGGCTTCATTTGGGATAGCTTGCCTGGTTTTTGTGCGCTACCAGCCAGTAATATTTCAGCGGATGGTAAAACAATAGTGTGTGTTCGTAGTGGTTTTGATAGCAATGGCACCGGCACCTATGCTGAGAATCCACCTTTTCCAGTGCGGGTAGAAGGCGATGCGACCAATGGCAGCACACCCGGTGATATTGTATTTACCATATCAGATGGCGTAGGCTCAGCAAGCAGTACAGATGGCGTGGCATCAGTGAATGGTGGTGCAGTAACCGATGCGCATCGACTCAAAATAACCGCTTCACCGCGTTGGAATATTGATAAATCAGCTAATATGTATACCGTTCGGTCTGGGCAGTTTGCAGCCGATGGTACGACGCCAGGCTGGTGGCTTGAGTATAACTATACGATTGAAGTAGATGAGGTGGCCGGTGAAGCAGAATCAGGTCTCAACCCGCGATTAGGTAATGAAGCCTTAGCAGGCGGCACGAATGCAACCGTGAGTTTTACCGATGATGTATCCGCTGTTTCTCCTAACGCAGAATTAGTGACATGGTCTAGCAATACAAGTTTTTCTCCCATCAGCAATGCTTGCGATATGGATACCTTTGCTAATGGCGTTTATCCTGCCCCCTCACTGAATGCGGCCAACCCTGAGCGTAGTATTGCGCTGCCAGTAGGCACGATGGCGGTGACCTGTACACAAGCTGCGCCGGGTGGAGATGTTGCGGTGACCATAACCGGTGTGGACAGTAGCTTAACCAATGCGCCAACTCAAAATTCAGGTGGCGGCGCATTACCCGTGAACCGTGCGATTGCAGCAGTCGGCTTGATTAGAATATTTGTGCCATTGAGCGATGTGGTGGGTGCGGGTGGTTCATTGGTGGCAACGAACTGTATGTCAGAGTTTGATCCTGTCGGGCTATCAGGTACACCTAATTTTGGTGGCAATGGCTTGCGTGAAAGTGAAAATGATAACTGCCGAAGTGTGACCTTGAATGCGAATTCCGGTTCATGGGGTAAAAACTACCGTAAAGGCTGGAGCGACCAAGCAGACCAAATCACACAATGGGGTGGCGGCTCATGGGCTGATCCACCAACGGATGCTTCCGTTGTTAATGGGGGCGATGGTACGGCGACACCAGACAGTGTATGGGGCACTTACAACGTATATAGCAATAATGGTGGTACACCGATTACCAATCCTGAATTATGCGATGTAATCGATATTGAAACGTTTGAAATGACGATTTTGGATCCTGCAGCTGATAATGCGGGCACCTTAGTGGATGATCGTATTCATGCAGTTGATTTGAATTACAGCACAACAGAAAGTGTGGCAGGGATTAGGGTGCAATATGCCACGGGTTATGTCAGCCTACCATGGCCGCCCAATCCAACAGAGGGTCCTAGTGCGACCGCACCTGATGAAGTAGTGGATGAATGTAATATCCCAGAAGCAGAATGGTTTGATGATATTCCTGCCGCAGAGGCAGCCGCGGGTGGCTTAGGTAATGTGCCTGTGGTCACAAAAGCGCGTTTAGTGGCGGATACATTATTACCAGGCCAACTAATGGCAATGCGGATTAAGCATACGGCGAGATCAACCTTTTTAACCTCAGGTGCGCTGATTCCGAATGATACGTTATTGGTGAATTATGCAACGTATAAAAGTTCATTAACAGGCGATGTATTCCGTGCTAATGACTATATTGCAAATGATGCGACACAAGGGCATGTTAACGCGACATCAGGTGATCGTTTGATCATGGTGCGCGCTAAAGTGCGGATTTTGAAAGATATGACCCCTTCAGGTGTGGAGCCAGGTACCGATGTAACGGTGACCTTATCGCCAAGCTTTACCCGCGATGGGCCGCAAGCGAATGCAGAGGTTGATAATGTCATCATTAAAGACTTATTGCCAATTGGTATGACATATACCAATGGCACCACAACAGGGAATTCTGGTTCAGGCGCGGCATATGGTGAGCCAACGGTTATTTCAGCGGCAACGCCGGCAGAGTGTGCAACCCATGTGCAAGATTTGCTGGATCAAGGCCAGTCTTGTGGCGGTGGCGAATCTATTCTGATATGGGATCTAGGGGATCAAACGTCAGGCACGGTATTTGAAGATCTTGTATTCCATACCATTATTGATATTGATGCCCCTTCTGGTGTCAGAGAGAACTATACTTTGATTGAATCACCTGCGGATTCGAGCCCAAGGGATATTCGGATTGCCAATGCGAATGTGATTAATACGGTGCCAACATCGTTATTGATTGTAAAATCAGTGCTCACCCCATTACATGAAGTGAATACTGGTGCACTATTAAACTGGATGAACTTTAGAGTGGGCTTGCGAAATGGCTCAAGTGCAGCGGCAACGGGCTTAGATGTGATTGATATCTTGCCGTTCAATGGTGATGGCGTGGCGGGTAGCTTTACCTTTACACCTGCGGTAGGCATAACCGTGCCACGGGATCGTTTACCTGCGCCAACAGACTATAATGGTACCTTTGAGTTTGATGACGTATCAATGGACCTAAATGGCCAATGTACGGGTACGCCAACCTATTGGTTTACGAATGTTGATCCAACGGTAACCACATTAGATATTAGTCCATTAGCACCTGCAAACGCGATTCCAGGTGGGTCTGTTGCTTGGTGTGGTGGTGGTACAACTGCGGCTGCATCATTGGCTATTTGTCCTTTTGCTGGTGCGGATGTCACAGCAGTACGTGTACGGGATATTGGTATGGATGCATCGGGTACTTGTTTTGTTGACTTAACCTATGCAACAACAGGTAATTTAGAAGATGATATTTATTCTAATACAGCGGGTGCACGTGTTGTTGAAGTTAATGATGCGGTGTTATCAAACACAGTCTCTGCCCGTGTTTTTGCTGGCTCTATCGGCGATAGAGTGTGGCTTGATACGGACGGCGATGGTATACAGGATGGCGGTGAACCCAATATTCCAGGCGTAACGGTTAGATTGTTACAAGCAGATGGGATTACGCCTATCCCAGATCCTGCGAACCCTGCCATTGATTATGTAGTAACAACAGATGGAAGTGGTAATTACCTCTTTGATAACCTGCCTGCGGGAGATTATGTGGTGTTCTTCGATACACCACTAGATTTAAGCCCGCAAGATGCGGGCGGGAATGATGCGCTTGATTCTGATGCAGATCCAACAGCAGGCGCTTCGAAAGGCAAAACAGGTGTGATTACCTTGGGCATTGATCAAGATAGAACTGATGTAGATGCTGGTATTATTACCTTAGGTGCCATTGGTGACACCGTGTGGGTTGATTTAGATGGTGATGGTGTGTTGGATGGGGGCGAATTGGGTATTGAAGGTGCCACGGTAACGCTAACCCCACCTGCTGGAGTTGATCTAGGTAATGGCGCTGGTGTTGCAGTGACAACAACAACGGATGCCAATGGTAATTATCTCTTCACCGATTTACCGCCAGGCGACTACACAGTGGCGGTTGCATTGCCAGCCGCATTACCTGCTGCGATTGCAACAGCCTATCCATTCCTTACTATTGATGAGTTAGCATCTGTATTTGATGACGATGGTGGTAATGATGACACCTCTAATCTAACGCTACCTTTAGCAGGCAGCAATTTGAATCAAGACTTTGGTTTCCAACCATTAGGTTCAATTGGTGATACGGTATGGGTGGATATCAATAACGACGGTGTACAAAATCCGGGTGAATTGGGTATTGAAGGCGTGACTGTTACATTATTCCCTACGGGTGGCGGCGCGCCGGTTGTCATACAAACTGACGCTAACGGTAACTATCTGTTTGATAATTTACCAGCAGGGGATTACACGGTGGCCGTTGTCTTACCAGCTGCCTTACCTGCAAACATCGCAGCAGCGTATCCAGACCTCACGATTGCGGAACTGGCGGCTGGATTTGATGCCAATGGGGGTGAGGATAGTACTTCTACTCTGACGCTCGGTGTTGGGGAAGACAATGTGGATCAAGACTTCGCCTTTACTGCCTTAGGCAGTATCTCAGGTACGGTATTGGAAGATACGGATGGTGATGATATTGGTGATACACCGATTCCAGGTGTGGTGTTAGAGCTATTAGATTCAACGGGTAACCCAGTGTTGGATCCTGTGACAGGATTACCAATTACAACGATGACAGACGGCGCGGGTAATTACACCTTTACCGGTGTGGTGCCAGGTGATTACCGTGTAAGACAGCAACAACCTGCTGGTTTTGGTTCAGTATCCGATGTGGATGGTAATGATACCAATAACTTAATTGGTGATGGTACGCCGATTACGGTGACACCCGGTGGCGAAGCGCCCGCTAATGACTTTGTTGAGCGCTTATTGCCGCCAGCAGTGGATATTCCAACCTTAGCGGTGTGGATGCAAATGTTGTTAGCAATGTTACTTATCATGATTGGACTAGGCTATACTCGCCGTCGTCAGTCAATGTAAAATGTAAGCACAATAGCGTAATGAAAAGGGTCGCGAAAGCGGCCTTTTTTTATGGCGGGTAGGAATGAATAACGCAAGGGCGTTAATACGGCCACCATCAATCAGGACTTCTTTTAGCAAAAAGGCGCTAAAAACAGTACAATACACGTCTTAAGAAATAATTTAAGGGTTAGCAAAGCAACATGAGTGATATTACAACCTTATCTGGTGACTTTTCAGCAAAAGGAATCCGCGTTGGCATCGTAGCTGGACGATTTAATGATTTTGTCGTTGATAGCTTATTGTCAGGCGCAATTGATTGCTTAGTGCGTCATGGTGCAAGCGAGAAAGATATTGATGTGGCGCGCGTACCAGGTGCGGTAGAAATCCCATTGGCTGTGCAACGCATGGGCCGTACGGGAAAATATGATGCGATTATTGCATTAGGCGCGGTGATTCGTGGCGGCACACCACATTTTGAATATGTGGCGGGGGAATGTGTGAAAGGCTTAGGTACATTAGCATTGCAACTCGATATCCCGGTATCTTTTGGTGTGTTGACAGTAGACACCATTGAACAAGCGATTGAGCGCGCAGGTACGAAAGCAGGTAATAAAGGCGCTGAAGCAGCAATGGGCACCATTGAAATGGTGAATGTATTACGTGAAATTGAGAAAGTTTAATGGCAGGTAAACCAAAGGGTATTCCGCGTTCATATGCACGCCAAGCGGCAGTGCAAGCCCTGTATCAAGCCTTCGTTAATGAAGAAGAACCAGAAACAAGCACATTAAAATTCATCACAGATGAAACTTCTAATAAAATGGATACCAAGTATTTTAATGGATTGGTGTCAGGGGTGACACAAGAAGCCGATGCCTTAGATATTGCATTGAGTGACGCGGTGGATCGGAGTTTGGCTTCGATTGATCCTGTCGAGTTGGCTATTTTACGCTTAGCAACGTATGAATTAATGCATCGTCCTGCTGTGCCTTATCGTGTGGTATTGAATGAAGCAGTGGAACTGGCCAAGGATATGGGTGGCGAAATGGGCCATAAATACGTGAATGGCGTATTAGATAAAGTCGTTAAAAAAGTGCGTGAGGCAGAATTTAACGCCAAGCGCTAAGTTATTAAAGCAAGGGGTACCGCATGGCAGCACCTTCAGAATTCGAATTAATCAAACAGTATTTTTCAGCGCTCACACCCTCGCGGGATGATGTATTGCTTGGCATTGGTGATGATTGTGCTTTATTGCAAGCACCCAAAGGCAAAGCCATTGCCGTATCGATTGATACCTTAGTTTCAGGCAAACACTTTTTTGATAATACCACCGTCTATGATCTAGGCCATAAATGCCTTGCGGTGGGATTAAGTGATTTAGCGGCAATGGGTGCAACACCAGCGTGGTTTACCTTAGCACTGACCTTACCCAATGTAGATGTTGAATGGCTACAAGATTTCTCTCGTGGTTTGGCAGCACTGGCAGGCGAGCATGGTATTCAGTTGGTCGGTGGTGATACCACCAGTGGGCCGCTCTCAATCAGCATTCAAGTGCATGGTTTTACCGATGTCGATAAAGCCTTAAAACGCAGCGGTGCACAATCTGGCGATATGATTTATGTTACTGGCACATTAGGCGATGCAGGTGCTGCGCTGGCCTTAGAACAAGGTGATGCCAAGTTGGCCGCCGTGCTAGATTCAGCAGATAGAGACTATTTACAGCAGCGGCTAGATAAACCGTCGCCACGCGTTGATTTTGGTGAGCAACTAGCAGGTCTTGCGACTGCTGCAATTGATATTTCAGATGGCTTATTAGCTGACTTGGGGCATATCCTTGAAGCGAGTGGCCCAGAAAATAGCAGTTTAGGGGCAAGAATTGATTTAGATCGCCTACCCTTATCGCCTGCCCTCCAGAAGTTGCCCGAATCGCAGGCACAGCAATTTGCATTAGCAGCCGGTGATGATTATGAGCTTTGTTTTACCGCATCACCCGCTGAGTTTGGCCGATTGCAGGCTGACTTCACCGATAACTGTACGCGTATTGGTATCGTGGACAGCAAAGCCGGTATTTATCGAATTGATGACAAGGGTAATTTAGTCACGATAACAACAGACAAGGCAGGTTATGAGCACTTCACCTCAAGCTAATATCACATTTAAAGAAGCCTTAAAACGTCCTATTTGTTTTTTAGGATTAGGGTTTGGTTCAGGTTTATTGCCTAAAGCACCGGGTACCTATGGCACCTTAGTGGCTATTCCGATTGTGTGGCTAATGATGCAGTTTTCATTGCCCGTTTATCTTGCCATTACCATCGTTGCCTTTATTGCAGGCATTTGGATTTGCCAGCAAACAGCCATATGGCTAGGGCGACCTGATCCTGGCGCCGTAGTGTGGGATGAAATTGTGGGCTTGATGGTGACGATGATTGCCGCGCCAGCAGGTTGGAAATGGATGTTATTCGGCTTTGTATTATTTCGTTTCTTTGATATCTTTAAGCCATGGCCGATTAGCTTGGCCGATCGTGCTATTCACGGTGGGCTAGGGATCATGGTTGATGATGTATTAGCAGGATTTTATGCCTTTGTTTGCATTCAGTGGTTCTTGCGCGTGGCGCCGACTATTGTTTGGTAACTTGATATCTTTGCATGCTAAGTATTTTTTATCAGGGCAAGGAAAAAATTGTCGATAAAGCGGAGTGTACAATTTGTACATGAGCATTTTGAGACTGCTTTTGACGAAGCCATGATGGAAAAGACGACGCGTGCGAAGATATCAAAGCAACGGAAGATAATCCATGTCGACATGGATGCCTTCTTCGCATCCGTTGAGCAACGCGATAATCCTGATTTACGTAATAAGCCCGTCATTGTTGGCGGTCAGCCGAATAGCCGTGGGGTGGTGGCGGCATGTAGTTATGAGGCGCGGCAATTCAGGATCCATTCAGCGATGGCCTGCTCTCGGGCTTATCGATTATGCCCACAGGCGATATTTGTACCACCGAGATTTGAGGCGTATCGCGAAGTGTCCGATAAGATTCGAGAGATATTTTGGCGCTATGCTTCTGAGGTTGAGCCTTTATCGTTGGATGAAGCCTATCTGGATGTGACCTATACCGAATCCCACGCAGGCTCGGCGACACGGATAGCGCAAGCCATCAGACAGGATATTAAAGCCGAAACTAATCTCATTGCCTCGGCTGGTGTCTCATATAATAAATTCCTCGCTAAAATCGCCTCGGATATGGATAAACCTGATGGTTTATATGTGATCAAACCAGAACAGGGTGCTGATTTTGTTGCCAGTTTGCCAGTCGGTAAATTTCATGGCGTTGGCCCTGCGACAGAAGCCAAAATGAAAAAGTTAGGTATTGAAACGGGCGCTGATTTACGCACGTGGTCGCAAATTGATTTAGCCCTGAAATTTGGTAAGTCAGCCGACTATTATTACCATATCGCACGCGGTATTGATCATCGCCCTGTGCGGAGCACCCGGATCCGAAAATCACTAGGCAAAGAAACCACCTTTGCAGAAGATATTAAAGATACTAATATTCTATTAGACCACTTAAATGCCTTAGCAGAAAAAGTATTCGATCGCTTACAGAAAGTGGAATTGGCAGGGAAGACCGTGACCTTAAAAGTGAAATATGCCGATTTTCAGCAAGTGACGAGAGCCCAGAGTTATCCAGAAACAATTCAAGACTTAACGAGCCTACAAGCCACACTCCCTGATCTATTGAAACGCACTGAAGCAGGGAAGAAAGCGGTGCGGTTGGTAGGGGTGACGGTCAGTGGGTTTATGAATGAAGATAAAGTGGAAACACAACAATTAGATTTTAAGTTGTAACATTGTTAGCTTTTCGCTCGTCAACCTGTAGTGAAAAAGATAATTTTAATTATTTTACTTGGCATTCTGGCGGTAGCGCTATTTAATCGCTTCTCTGTTGCGGTTGATAATGGGTTTGATCTGAGCAATGCTTCAGTTCCTACGGATTTAATCCTGAGTGGTGGGCCGCCTAGAGATGGTATTCCAGCATTAGATCGACCTAAGTTTATATCGGCAGAGCGTGTTGATTTTATGGTGGGTTCGGATCGTGTGTTAGGGCTGAATTATCTAGGCGAAATCAATGCATACCCCGTTAAGATAATGAACCATCATGAAATTGTGAATGACAATATCGGGGGACAATCAATCGCGATTACCTACTGCCCTTTGTGCCGCAGTGGCATGGCTTATTTAACAAATATAGAGGGTAAAAAACATCGGTTTGCGGTGTCTGGCTTGTTATATAACAGCGATGTATTATTGTATGATCGGGAAACAGAAAGCCTCTGGTCTCAAATTATGAGCACGGCAATCAGTGGCCCGCTAAAGGGGCATAAATTAACCATGATTCCACTCCAAAACACGAGTTGGCAGGATTGGCAGCAGCGTCATCCTAATACACGCGTATTATCGACCAGAACGGGATATTTTCGGGATTACTCAGTTGATCCTTATGAAGGTTATGAATTAGACAATAATGTATGGTTCCCTGTGGACGCGAGTGATGATAGTTATCCTCCTAAGTCAATGGTATTAGGGATTGAGATCAAGGGTCAGTTTAAAGCTTATCCCTTTAGTGAATTAGCTAAGAAGAAAATGGATTTAAGTGATAAATTTGCGGACACACAACTCACTATTCGTTATGATAAACAGCATCAATACGCCGTTGCATTTGATGGTTCTGGGAAAGAAATCCCATCAGTGACAACATTCTGGTTTGCTTGGTATGCCTTTCATCCAGAAGGAGAGGTGTATCAGTTTTAGTAGATTATATTTCAGATATGAGCATTGCCGTGCTTAAATGCGCTTCAACTTTATCCTGATTTTTAATTTTTCTGAGGTATGTCAGGAATTGGAGTCAGTTATTCTCTCTAGCGACTATACGTCGCTAGAGAGAATAGAAAGATAAACCTACGAATATCTTTTTATACCAAACAAGCCAATTAGGCTAATTAACCCCGCGCTAAATACCCATACAATTGCAGGTAAAGGTACCGCTGTAACAGGTCCTACGGGAGCAAGAGCAGGAGAAACAGTATTATTAAGCACGACAGAAAAAGGGTTGCCCGCGCCATCTGTAGCCGAAATGGTGATTGTGCCCCCTGCCCCAAATATGGTTGCATCAGTTATAACGGAAAGAAAGAAGGCTTCTGCGGGTGGCGTAATCACGCTAGGATTATATGAAAAATCAAGGGTATCACCTAAGCCAGCACTGCGACTAACATCGTCTGCTCCAATAGTGCCCAAACCATCAGTACGGTACTCAATGTCAGTGGAGAAGGACGTATATCCTGTCGTTTGCAATCCAACAATGCTTGCACCAGCAACTCCCGTTAAATCACGGATACGTGGTGAAAAAATTAGTGTTCCTAAGTTTGTTGATAGTACTACACGGTCTTGTAAATTCCCTGATATAAGCGTGCCACCTCCGCCATCAAGAATTGTGAATGGGATTAAAATGTCGTTTTGTACCGTACCCCCTAAATCTGGGTTGGCAGCATTAGTTGTTCCTGTTAAAGCGACAGTGGCGCCAGGAGCAACAATGGTTGCTTGAATTGTTGGTGCAATAGAAAAGAGAAGGAAAAAAACAAAAAATTGTAATAGAGAATAAGTTTTAGACTGTAAATTTATCATTGAAAACACCTCGTAAAATTCTATAAAATTAAGTTAGTGGTGTGGCAACAATTCTCATCTTTCACAAGGGTGTGGGTGGGATGAGGCCTGTGGCCTAACTCTACTATATTTTGTTACTTAAATCAAATTTATGCAGATTCTCATCTCCTAAATACTTAAGTAACTAACGCAATGTTCTGCTAAATAAATTCAATGCGAGCTGATAGCCTAACTGAGCCGTTTGAGCATCATAACGACCGCCATCACCTTCATCACGCATAAACGCATGGCCGGCATTAAACTCATGCCAGGTGAAGGTAATATCTGTTTCATTTAATGTTTTATAAATCTTAGCGAGCGCTTCAGTTGGGATATGATTATCTTGCTTGCCCCAAATCATGCAGAGTTCGCCTTGGATATCACCCAAGCGTTCCATACTGTGTTGACCCGGCTTATTCGGGATGACTTGGATATGTAAATCAGTGCCATAAAAGCAGGCTGCGCCTTTCACCTCTGGCTGCAAAGCCGCACGAAAAGCCAAATGCCCACCAATGCAAAAACCCATCGCACCAATATGACC